>CAZPTJ010000345.1:0-3077 GCA_964589085.1 uncultured Flavobacteriaceae bacterium
TTTTTGAGTTTAACCGTAGCGGTGCTACGCTAAAACTCATAAAATGTCATATTTCATGGCACTTTCAAGGTTCATCACAAAGTTCTAATGCATAATCTGGGTTTAATCGTATTGTTATGCTTTGAAGGTTAATTAAAGATATAGCTAAATCAATATAAAATGGCATATGATATTTTATATCAATTTAGCTATAATTGCATCTCTACAGAAAGTATATGAAACAAAAAAAGACTTTGTATATACAAAGTCTTTTGAGCGGGAGACCGGGTTCGAACCGGCGACATTCAGCTTGGAAGGCTGACGCTCTACCAACTGAGCTACTCCCGCCTTTCCTTTAAAAGGGACGCAAATATAAAGGAATACAATGGAAACTTCAAAATTATAATGGCGCTAACTAAATCCGTATTTTTAAATATTATTTCCTGCAAATGAATAGAAGAAACTTCAATAAAATACTAAGCAAAACAACACTTGCTTTAGGATTGTGGCCCACACTTTCGGCATTTCAAAATATGGAGATTCCCATATCGGAACTCATGGGAAAAGGTTCCCCTAATCTAGTGTCTGGATCTTCATATCGTCTACGGCCAGAAGCTGCCACTGCCTTTGAAAAACTTAAAAACGCAGCTGCAAATGATGGTATCATTATTAAAGTCGTTTCAAGTTATCGCGATTACGCACATCAAAATCGTATATGGGAACGCAAGTATAGGCGCTTTCGCGAAAGCGGCCTCACTCCTAATGTCTCTATTGAAAAAATCATTGAATATTCCACCATACCAGGCACTTCAAGACATCATTGGGGAACAGATCTGGATCTTATAGATGGTTCTAAAAATGTTGAAGGTGATGTACTAGTTCCTTCCAAATTTCATGGTACTGGACCATTTTGTAAATTCAAAGAATGGATGGATAAAAATGCCGCAACCTATGATTTTCATTTAGTATATACAGATGTTTTGGAACGTAAGGGTTTTAATTATGAACCCTGGCATTACAGTTATGCTCCGCTGTCTATCCCTTATTTAAAAGCGTATAACAAACTAGATATTAAAACACTTCTACAACAAGAGAAAATTCGGGGAAGTGCGCATCTTAGTGATGCATTTATAAATCGCTATCGAAAGGAAAATATTTTGGATATTAATCCAATACTACTCCCATAAAAACATTACTTATTACTCTTTTAACACGGGTATAAGTTTAACACCATCAAGATTGAGTTCTCCAAAACTAGCATTTGGATTACTACTTGTAGGCATGTCTCCAGAATCCCGTGCTTGTATCACGGTATCCTGAACACGTTGCATCTCTTGAAAATGGGTTTTCAATTCTGTTGGAACATTCATATCCATTTGCAGATGGCAGTTAGGGCAAGTAATTCTACCAGACATTAGTAATTCCTCAAAGCTAAACTTTATTTTAAAATTACATTGCGGACAGTGGAGTCCTTTACTTTCATTAGACATATACTTTTCCTTTTATATAATATGAATTAATCAGTGAAAGATATTCAAATTGAATTGATTTCTTCCCTTTCCTTTAAGGCCTCTTTAAAATCAGGTCGTTCTGACAGGGCTCTTTCAATCCAATTCAAGGCTTTTTCTTTTTCACCTTTATGTCTATAGATTTGAGCAAGTCGCATATAGGCCCAATCTTTAGGTACGCCATCTGCCGCAGTATGATGTTCAATATACCTATTAAGGCAAGCAATACCCTGATCTAAACCTATACCATATTGTCCAGCTATTTTCCCCAATTGATAGTGTAACCTATTATTATCTTTATGAACATTCTGTGCTGTACTTAAGGTCTCTATAGCCTTTTCAGGAGCATTGTTTTTCTCATAATGCTCATATAACTTGGTATAGCAATTTACGGACCCACCTACTTTTACAGCTTTTTGATAATAATCTTCTGCATCTCTGGGTCTATCATTATATTCTGCAATATATCCATGAGCCAGATAGCTGTCTACCGGAGATATATTCAATAATTCATCTGCATATTGTACTGCTTTCTTTTCACTACCGCCTATAATTCCCGGTAATTGGATATAGAATTCTATAAGCGCCCAACGTGCTTCAATATGTTGTGGATCAAGCTCAACAGCTTTTAGGAAAGCTCCTTTTATATCGCCTATTAACCCTAAGGCTCTAAACTTACTTATATCTAAGGCTTTCATTCCCAAAACGCCACCGTATTTATAGTGATAATTTGCCTCATTAGGTCGTAATTCAACCAATCGTTCATAATAGGATAATGAAGCATCCCAATCCTTAGCATAACCAGAAATATCACCGAGATATTCAATTGTTTTTTCGTGATTTGGATGTTCCTTTAAATAGGTTTCGAAAATAGGCTTTGCTCGATCATATTGTTGACTTTCAAATAAGGATACAGCCTTTGAATAATCATCTCCATAATAGGAGTCAGTAATCACTTGCTGTTGAGCAATACTGGTAAACGAAATTAAAAATATAAAAATCCACTTTTGCATGATCGGGGCATTGGTCGCAAATATATAACGAAAATTATGCCTTTTTGGTTTTTGACTTGGGTGGGAATTTTTTGAAAATCTTTTCGGCCAAGTTCTTAAAGTAGGCATCTCTTTGATCAGGAGCCGTTTTTTCCTTAATGCGACTATCACTATCTGCCTCCCAAATCAAAGTGTTTTTTGAAGCATCTACCAGAGACAGAATTAAACGTCTATTTATAGATCTCCCACCTATAGGAATGCCTCCACTTATACCTACGCCTACATTTCCTCCGGTACCTCCTACTCCAACACCTATATTGTTTCCTGAAGTACTCTCATATTCTTCAGCGTTATAGGCGATAAAAAGATCTGGATTTTGTGAAGGTCTCAAACCATTTACCTGCAGCAAACTATCGGCATATCGTATTAAACGTCTTTCATCTAATTCTGAAAGTCCACCAGAATGATCAAGATCAAATTGATAGGTTTTATACGAACTAAAATCGACCTCTTTATCGTAATCGTACTGTACATAAGCTGTACCACAACCTATAAACACAAGTGGTATAAGAAATTTAAAAAGCTTCATCTCTTTTTC
>CAZPTJ010000346.1:0-3030 GCA_964589085.1 uncultured Flavobacteriaceae bacterium
TAAACAATATAATAAGTTAAAATTATATATATATTTAACTTAGAGAACTATTTAAATAGTTATATAATAATACATCATTTAAGTTCGATTAATCTTATAATAATATGTAACTGAGAAGAGAAGTAAAATCATTTTACGAGTTTACTATGAATAAATTTTAAGTAAACTAAAAAATAAATTAGTGATTGATTTACTTAAGTAATTTTGTTGGAGAGATAAAAATATGACTGTCGCAATTGGACAAGAAAAAAATCGTGGAAGATTTGATTTAATTGATGATTGGGTAAAAAGAGATAGATTTGTATTTGTTGGATGGTCTGGACTATTGCTATTTCCTTGTTCTTACTTAGCATTAGGAGGATGGCTAACAGGTACAACATTCGTTACCTCTTGGTATACTCATGGACTAGCAAGTTCTTACTTAGAAGGATGCAACTTCTTAACTTCAGCTGTATCAACACCAGCAAATAGCATGGGTCACTCATTATTACTTTTATGGGGACCAGAAGCTCAAGGTGATTTCACAAGATGGTGTCAAATCGGAGGTCTTTGGGCATTTATTGCATTACATGGATCATTTGGATTAATAGGATTCTGTTTAAGACAATTTGAAATTGCAAGATTAGTAGGTATTAGACCATACAATGCAATAGCTTTTTCAGGACCAATTGCAGTATTTGTATCAGTATTTTTAATGTATCCTCTAGGTCAAGCTAGCTGGTTTTTTGCACCTAGCTTTGGCGTTGCAGCAATTTTCAGATTCTTACTATTTTTACAAGGCTTCCATAATTGGACATTAAACCCATTTCACATGATGGGAGTAGCAGGAATATTAGGAGGAGCTTTATTATGTGCTATACATGGAGCAACTGTACAAAATACTTTATTCGAAGATGGTGATGCAGCTGATACATTTAGAGCATTCACACCAACACAATCAGAAGAAACATATTCTATGGTAACAGCTAATCGTTTTTGGTCACAGATATTTGGAGTAGCTTTTTCTAACAAAAGATGGTTACACTTTTTCATGTTATTTGTACCAGTAACAGGTATGTGGACTAGTGCATTTGGTATAGTTGGTCTAGCTCTTAATTTAAGAGCGTACGATTTTGTATCTCAAGAGCTAAGAGCTGCTGAAGACCCAGAATTTGAGACGTTCTATACAAAAAATATTTTATTAAACGAAGGTATTCGTTCTTGGATGGCTGCACAAGACCAACCTCACGAAAACTTTATATTCCCAGAGGAGGTTTTACCACGTGGAAACGCCCTTTAATAATAGTAGTATAGTCGGAGGAAAAGATTTAGAATCAACAGGCTTTGCATGGTGGTCAGGAAATGCAAGACTAATTAATGTTTCAGGTAAACTACTAGGAGCACACGTTGCACATGCTGGTGTAATGGTATTTTGGACTGGTGCGATGACTTTATTTGAAGTAGCACATTTCGTACCAGAAAAACCACTTTATGAACAAGGCTTTATTTTAATGCAGCACTTAGCAACATTAGGATGGGGAGTAGGACCTAGTGGAGAAATAGAAAGTACTTACCCTTATTTTGTCGTTGGTGTAGTACACTTAGTATCATCAGCCGTACTTGGATTTGGTGGACTATATCATTCATTAATAGGCCCAGATACACTAGAAGAGTCATTTCCTTTTTTTGGATATGACTGGAGAGATAAGAATAAGATGACAACAATACTAGGAATACATCTTGTACTTTTAGGTATTGGATCCTTTTTATTAGTAATTAAAGCTTTATTCTTTGGAGGAGTCTATGATACATGGGCTCCAGGAGGAGGAGATGTAAGAATAATTACAAATCCAACTTTAAACCCATCAGTCATCTTTAGCTACGTTCTAAAATCACCTTTTGGTGGAGATGGATGGATAGTAAGTGTAGATAATATGGAAGATATAATTGGTGGACATGTATGGATAGGTGTAATTTGTATATCAGGAGGTATATGGCATATTCTTACTAAACCGTTTGCATGGGCAAGAAGAGCTTTTGTGTGGTCAGGAGAAGCTTATCTTTCATATAGTTTAGGTGCATTATCTATAATGGGTTTAACAGCATCAAACTTTGTTTGGTACAACAATACAGCATACCCAAGTGAATTTTATGGACCAACTGGACCAGAGGCATCACAAGCACAAGCTTTTACTTTTCTTGTTAGAGATCAAAGATTAGGTGCAAACGTAGCATCTGCTCAGGGACCTACTGGTTTAGGAAAATACTTAATGAGATCACCAAGTGGTGAAATCATTTTTGGTGGAGAAACTATGAGATTTTGGGATCTTAGAGCACCATGGGTAGAACCTTTAAGAGGACCAAATGGGCTAGATCTTAATAAAATAAAAAATGATATTCAACCTTGGCAAGAGCGAAGAGCTGCTGAATACATGACTCATGCTCCATTGGGATCATTAAATTCTGTAGGAGGAGTTGCAACTGAAATTAATTCAGTTAACTATGTATCACCACGTAGTTGGTTAACAACTTCACATTTTTTCCTAGGATTCTTTTTATTCATAGGTCATCTATGGCATGCAGGTAGAGCTAGAGCTGCAGCAGCTGGCTTTGAAAAAGGTATTAACAGAGAAAACGAAGCTGTATTATCAATGAGACCATTAGATTAATCAGTTATTCAGCAATAATATTCTTTCATTAAAATAGTCATTATTATATATTTAAGTATATATAAATAATGCCTATTAAAAAATATAAATAAAACTCAAGAACTCAACAAAATTCATAGCAGAACTTCCAATAATACGAAAAATAATTAATCTAAATGGGCTCAAGAAAACAATTTTGGCAAGAAGTCTGAAGATAATAAAATAGGGTTTTAGCTGCACCCTATTGAAGAATCAAGAGAGCCTCCAGTTGGGTCAGTTTTAACAAAAATACAACATATTCGAATAGATTAGATTGAAAAAACGAAAAATCAATAAAAACCTCGAAGTTAAAGCCTTTACCCTAATGAATCAAACAAATGGGAAGTAACCATTGAAGATCTTG
>CAZPTJ010000347.1:0-3008 GCA_964589085.1 uncultured Flavobacteriaceae bacterium
TAAAAATCAAGATATAAACTAAAACTGGAAATCCCTCTAGGAAATCCCGCTTTTAAAAATGTTTATCGGACACTAATGATTTGAAATATAAGTAAAAAGCCTGCTCAGGAATTGAGCAGGCTTTTTTGTTTTGCAAAAAACAATATCTATTATATCATTTTAGTATTATCTAACTACAATTTTTCTATTTACTACAGAGCCTCCATTTACATCTCCAAATTGGACAATATAAACACCTGTAGCCGCATATGACATATCTAACTGGTAGTTAAATGCATCACCTTCTTTATCTAGATTATTAAAGACTACTTGTTGTCCAATAACATTATAAACGCTTATTGCGCCATTACCGTCAAAAGCTGTTCTCAAAGAAATGTCAAAGATATTTTCTTGTCTTTCAATGATTGTAAAATCAGCATCATCAAAAGCAGTTTCATCTACATTTAATACCTCATCGAAGAAAGCAGTAAAATCGTTTGTTCTACCGAACATTAAATCTCCACATGGATCTGTAGCATCTCCTGGACCATTATTTTGATCTGCTCCTCTTACTCTCATTAAGTGACTTCCAAGTCGTTCAGCAACAGTAAAACCTGAAACACCAAGAGTAATAGGAACATCTGTATTTGCAGGTCCTGAAACACCTTGAATTAATAATTCATTAGCATCAAATATACCATCATCATTAAAATCTATAAAAATGGCATAATTCGAATTTCCAAATGCTAATTGTATAATTCCATCATGAGAATCTAAAGATGGGTCGAATGTGAATATAATATCGGTTTGATCAGAATGTCCATCTGTAGCATCACAGTCAGTCGTAATGTCCTGATCGACTAGTTGAATAACGGTAACTCCGTCAGGGAATGTACAATCAGAATTTGGAATACATACTGAAATCATATTCGTAACATTTATTGTTGTTGAATCATTATCTGTGTTACTATCATTATCTAATAATGTAGTTGCAGTAATCTCATATGTTTGACCATCTATAGACAGATTAGCTGTTTGTGCAAACGAAAACGATTCTGTTCCTCCTACGGCAATAGTCCCATTGAATTGTTCTACAACAGGAGTTCCTCCATCCACACTATACTGCACCATAGGATCAATAATATCATTACTACCAAAATTTCTAATAGAAACCGTGATTACTTCGGCATCTGATAATACCCCATCTACTGGAGTATCAATACTTGAAACTCCAATATCGTTAGGCTCAGGTGCTTCTAAGGTAAAGTTGGCAACAACATCAATATCCTGAGGATCAAAGTACTCAGCGATATGCCAAAAAGAATCGTCTGCCGGATCATTAGTCAAATGGACATAATCTGCAAGCCTTTCATCAGGGTTAGCAGCAGTACTTTGAGCTATTAATTGTTCTCCTGCATTCATTACTCCTACTCCTGCAGGTCCGTCAGGCCCACTATTTATTTGCCCCGTATATCGAATAGATATTCTATCTGTTAAAGAAGAAGAGGTATAAGCCATAGCAATATCTCCTAATGAATTCATTGCCATACTTGCGGAATAAGCATCACGACCATCTGGAGCAGTATATGTTCCTTCCTGAAAAACAGTCCACGGCATTCCATCTGCTGTTTGACGTAATTCATACCAACGCACAGCTGCCAATTCAGGTGCACCTCCAAGCACATCAACTACAAAATTTAAAACAACTGAATTATGAGTGCCAAATCGTCTATATTGTACTTGATTCATTACTGTATTTTGAAGTACGTCAATATCTGGTCCACCGCCTTGGGGTCGATTAGAGAAACTTCCTCCATCAAAAATACCTGTAAAAGGAGACACTCCGTCTGCTGAAAATAATTCTTGGGCAGTCACAATACTACTATTTCCTGGATTAGCAAAATCTATGGTTGCTTCCCAAATCTGAAGATGATCCGCAGAAGTTCCTGCAAAACCATCATCTTGCATAAAGATAATAGGTGCAGGTGTCCCTGAAGGTACGGTTTGATCTGCAGTGGTATTAAAAGCTTGTGGGCTATAGAAACCGCTAGCTACGATACCAGGTAATGGGAATCCAATAAATTGTGCCGGAAGATTTTGTAACATTTGGTTACGTTCAACCGCAAAAACACGATCTCCAGTTGGTCCATTATCAATATTAGCCGTTACCACATATGCATCTCCCCAAATTGAAAACTTTGTATAATCAGGAAATTCCCCAGTTCCAAAACCTGTGGTATATACAAACCAAGGATCATTAACAGGATCAGGTCCACCAGAGACAGCAACATTAAAACCATTAGGTGCATTATCAAATTCAGTAACCACAAATCGTCCTCTAGGTTCTCCTGGACCATTATCTACATTAGCATCAAAAAACACAATAGGATCTCCTATATTATTTCCTGGAAATAAAGTAGAAAGTGCCATTTCTGGTGTTAAAGGGTTTCCAGATTTATCAAAAATACGAAACCCAAAATTCCAAGCAGCTATATAATGATTAGGCCCTGCTGCTCCAGTAGGGTCTGTTACTGGGGCCTGTGGCGTATTATCTGCAGCAAAAACTAAGTTTGGTGCCCTAACACTAATTCTTTCTGCAGCTTCTTGCACTCCCAAAAGAGGATCATTCCCTTTAGGAAATCCTTTTCCTGGAACTGCCTTATTCCCATGACGAAGTTTCGGACGAGCTGAGTGCGGAGCTATACTTTCTGCATACACCGCTGTGTTATTCCGTATTTGTTCTGCAATACTTGGAACAAGTACTGGATCTTCTAACATTCCTGTAGAGCTAGGCCCCACAGGTTCTTGAGCTGTTACTGTACCGATTGCCATAAAAAGCAACGCACATACAGTAAATCTTAACGTTTTAGTCATTTTGTGTAGTTTTTAAAATATGTCAAATTTTTTAAGAATGTTAAAAGTAGTTAAAATTTTAATAAAAAAATAAAAAAACCTATCTTATTAACCTGAGTTTGATTAATTAGAACAAACAAATTTGGTTAGAATTTACAGTTTGATATTTGATTGAA
>CAZPTJ010000348.1:0-2998 GCA_964589085.1 uncultured Flavobacteriaceae bacterium
ATGTAGTGTAACGGTATATTTTGCAGCACTTTCAAGTTGTAATAGATTTTCTAACGCATAACTGGGTTTAAATCAGATAGTGGAGTAAATAGGTCTATAAGATGATCTTCACTTGCGTCGCCTGGATTAATGTATATTGTTGAGTATTCTACTGTTTCTTTATCAAGAATGGAAAGATTCTTTCTTGCATAGTTTAAAAATGTGATTAAAAAAAAATCTGCTTTATCGTTAATACGATCTATTTCAAATTTGTATTTGCCAAAATTAGGCATCAATATTATTGTGTATACATCAATGTTCTTAATAGAATAATTTGAAAACATAAATTTGTAAAGTAGACCTTTTAATTAAAAATTGAACAACTAACGGCCATAGAGTAAAGTAGATAGGAACTCATAGAGTAATCTAAAGAGATTATCTTAAACGCCTTTGAGTCATGGAAAATTCTTATTACGAATCGTAGTTACATTATTTGCAATGTCAATGTTTTCAAGTTGTAGATAAGAAGTAACCTTAGGCAAGCTCACAATTGATAAAAAGAAAGCAAGCTTCATTTTTGAAACCTCGCTTGCAATTCACCTTTTTGTGATGTATTAGTGACCTCAGCAGGATTGACTTTGCCCTTCCTGAGAAAGCTCCGCTTTGAAAATAGTCCAAACAAAAAACGCTCAAGTAAACTTGGCGTTTTTTCGTATTGAACTATTATTCGTGACCTCGGCAGGATTGATTTCATCTTTCCAGACAAAGCTCCGCTTTGAGAATCACAAAAAGAATTAATTCGCAAGTTTTAAAAAAAAGAAGCGAGCTTCATTTTTGAAACTCGCTTTGCAATTCACATTTTTTGTGATTCATTCGTGACCTCGGCAGGATTCAAACCTGCAACCTCTTGAGCCGTAATCAAGTGCACTATTCAGTTATGCTACGAGGCCGTATTTATGTTCCAAAACCTTAAGAAATAAGTTCTCATATTTGTTTCGGGCTGCAAATATATTTCTTTTTATCTTGCCTGCAAAACAAAAAACCAACTAATGAATCTTAATGATCATATTCGTGATATCGTTGATTTTCCCAAGCCGGGAATTGTATTTAAAGACATTACTCCTTTACTTGGAAATGCAGCTGCTTTTGCAAAGGCAACCGATGGTTTACAGCAATTAATAGGGGATCAAGTGATCGATAAAGTTGTCGGGGTAGAGTCGCGTGGCTATTTCTTTGGTGCTGTGCTTGCAGAACGTTTGAATGCTGGTTTTATACCTGTACGTAAACCAGGAAAGTTACCTTATGAGACGGTGCAACAAAGCTACGCACTTGAGTACGGTACGGATACGTTGGAAATGCATAAAGATGCCATCCAAAAAGGTGATAAGATACTATTGCATGATGATGTTCTGGCTACTGGAGGAACGGCAGCTGCTGTGGTTAAACTCATTGAATCTTTAGGAGGGATCGTAGTACAATGTAATTTCCTGATGGAACTAGACTTTCTTAAGGGAAAAGATCGTCTTCAGGGATATGATGTACGAGCTGTATTACGTTATTGAATGCTTAATTAATAGGGTGGATAATAAATTTATTATCTAATTATTCGAATAATTGCTAAATCATCTGTTACGATATGATTCATTTCATTTTTTAGATTTTTGACTTTCCTTTCCAGAAAATTATCATATTCCCGAAATTGAACATCAAATAGGAAGTATTCGATAATTTCCTGTTCGCTTTTTTGATCGTCTTTATTTTTTAGATTTTTAAATGAAAAGATACCGTCGGTACAAATGGATAGGTTCTTAAATCTTGAAATTGAAAGTGTCTGCTGTTGCGAATCATACCATAAATCAAAGTCTTTATGCAAATGATACCCTAGATAGTCAGGTTTATCATTCTGATCATAGACGATTGATTTTCCATCATGATAGATCAAACCATCACCTATAGTCATGAATTCTGCCGTTGCGGTAGGGATGTCAATAATACCAAGAATAAGAGTTGCTAATAACTCATGAGTTGTTAGATCAAGTTGATTTTTAATTTGCTTGAGATCTATGATAAGTTCTTTGAAGATCTCTTTTAATTTTTGCCTTATATCGAGATCTACTGATGAAACAAATTCATGATAGAATTTTCTTTTAGCAATGGCTCTTAGCGTTTTTCCATAGAGTATAGATGCAAAAACAGATTCTGTACCCATAGTACATCCATCTATAACAGCGATTAATCTTTGATGAGTGGCGATCGGCTCGTT
The DNA here is from genome assembly GCA_964589085.1 of uncultured Flavobacteriaceae bacterium. GTDB lineage: Bacteria > Bacteroidota > Bacteroidia > Flavobacteriales > Flavobacteriaceae > Dokdonia. The sequence goes on from CAZPTJ010000348.1 coordinate 2,243, forward strand.
GACTAAGAAGTCTTCACAATAAAGCGTGTGAAATTCGCCAATGTTTAAGCTGGTATAAAATTTCAAGCAACAAAAGTACGATAAGTGATAGTTAAAAACCACACCCTGAATATTCAAAGTGTGGTTTTGTTTCTAATGCTGAATACGTCTTTAAGACTTGTTTGCAGTGATCCAACGATCAATTTTATCTTCAAGCAAGGCCAATGGCACACAACCGGTTTCCAGGACCTGATTATGAAACTGACGAATATCAAAGGCATCACCTAAGGCGTCTTTAGCTTTCGCTCTAAGCTCACGTATTTTTAATTGACCGATCTTGTAGGATAAGGCTTGTCCCGGATTGGCCATATAGCGTTCAATTTCTGAGGTAATTCCGGCTTCAGATTCTGCTTCGTTATCCAGTGAATATTGAATAGCTTGCTCTCTGGTCCAACCCTTAGCGTGTAGACCAGTATCAACAACAAGACGTACGGCACGATGCATTTCTGCACCTAGCATACCGAAAAGCTGATATGGATCTGTATATAATCCTAATTCGATTCCAAGGGACTCACTATATAAAGCCCAACCTTCTCCATAGCCACTATACCATAGGGTTTTCCGGAACTGCGGAAGCTCCTCGCTTTCCTGAGTTAATGAGATTTGATAATGATGTCCGGGAATAGCCTCGTGAAGGAATAAAGATTCATCGGAGTATACATTGTATTTAGTAACATCAGGAATAGGAGTATAGAAGATTCCGGGACGCGTACCGTC
>CAZPTJ010000349.1:0-2996 GCA_964589085.1 uncultured Flavobacteriaceae bacterium
ATACCAATAAGGCCGTCGGTGCATCATTTAATATCGGAGTGTCTAATACTTGAAGTACATAAGGAACGACCGTAAAACAACCGTCTCCATTTTCTACACGTACGTAAATGGTCTGGGTAAAGGGTTCATTATTGATAAAAGTGGTCTGATCGATCTCAAGAATACCATTATCAGCATCTTCCTGAGTCAAATGATAGGTCACAATCAAAGTTGGGTCACCGCCATCAAACAAAAAGTTCTGTAGGCCTAACTCAAAATCAAAACTGCCATCATTATCTATATCACAAACTTCTAAATCTGGAGGTAGGGCTACTGTAGGCGGTAAAACCAGTATGAGATCAAAATTCGTTATTGCATCACAGGTGGAATCGCCTGGATTTAATCCATTATCTACTCGAGCAAATACCGTTTGACCAGCAGATACAAACATATCGGCAGGATTGATCGCATTGATATCAGCTGCTGCATCGCCAGCATTATTATGATAGGACACAAAGAAAAAGGTAGGGTCCTGGCCGTTGAGAATCAACGTGCTTAATGACAATAGATTAAAAGTAGCGACACCATCCAAATCATTGTCACATTCGATTAAATCTCCAGGATCGGTAGCCTCAGGATTTATGATATTAAGGACAATGTTTGTGGTAGAAAAACAGCCTGTTGCGGGATTAGTCACCGTAGCAACCAAGGTCTCGCCACCAGGGGTAATATTGAAAAAAGGATTCGGTAATGGACTCGATAAGGGATTACCTGATCCGTCAACATAACTCACAACTAAACCGGTCTGACCACCGAGAATCTCAGCTTCAACTCCAGAGGTATTAAATTCAGTGATGCCATCACCATCAGAATCACAACCTAATAGATCAGTAACTGGATTGGCCGTTGGGATTAAGTTTGCTACTAAATTAAAGGTACCCACATCCTCACAAAGACCATTGGCGCTTGAAATGGTTACTGTTATTGTTTCGCTAAAAGCAACCACATTACTTAAAGGATTAGGTAAAGGACTTGCTATAGGATTACCATTACCATCTTCATAGGTAACTGTAAAACCAGTTTGGCCTCCCAAAATAGCAGCTTCTATACCTGTTGTGTCAAAATCTGCAAATCCATCATCATCACATACAACTAAATCGGCTATAGGATTAAATACAGGTAGTGGAGTTACTACAAGATCAAAGGTAACCGTGCTAAAACACGAGGTCATCGGATCTGTTACAGTAACTGTTATCGTTTCAAGATTAGGTATTGTATTTTGAAGCGGGTCAGGAAGTGGACTAGGAAGCGGATTGCCAGAACCGTCTTCATAAGTAACATCCAATCCTGTTAAACCTCCTAATATAGTATCCTCAATTCCGGCAGTTACAAAATCGGCAATTCCATCACTATCAGGATCACAAGACATTAAATCGGCAACTGGATTAATATCGGGGCCGGACGCAACAACAAGATTAAAAGTACCGGTATCCATACACCCACCTACCATATTTATAAACTCTACGGTAATCACATCTGACATTGAATTGAATGGATTGGGTAATGGGCTTGTTAATGGATTACCACTCCCATCAAAATAATTGATAACATCTACCGCAGTTTGACCATTAAGCAAATCATCCTGAATATTTGTGGTATCAAACATGGCAAAGCCACTTCCATCATCACAAGCAATAATATCTTCTATAGCCGCAACAATGGGTTGAGGAAAAAAGTCAACAATAACTGAATCTTCGGCAGTACAACTTCCTAAAGAAGTAAATGTAGCGATTACTACATAAGTACCAGCTATATTAACATCAATTGATTGCATATTGTCTGCAATCAAAACTAAAGGACCACCTCCCGGATCTTCCAGAAACCAATCATATTCTATAGTTGAATCCGTGTTAAATGGATTTGCCGTTAAAGTAACAACATCCCCTTCACAAGATGTATTATTATTCTGTACAGTTACATCAGAGCCTCCATTAACTCCCAGATTCAGACTACCTGCATTTAAAAACACTGCAGAATCAAAATCATTATCTCCACGATCGGCAATTACCAGTTTCATGGTGTACGTTTCTCCAGGTATAATATTAAGTGTTAATGTGTTCAATTCTACAGTACGACCGTCATATTGAAACTCGTCTGTATTATTTGCTCCTTGATTACTTACATATAGGTCTGGAAAGAAATTGACCCCTTCTACTTCTGAACCACAAATGGGAAAAGTATCTGAATGAATGGTTAATGTACTTACTGGAACATTGGCTGATCCAGGTATAGCGGCAATATTTGTTCCTCCAAAAGGAGCGCCAGAATCATTTGTAATACCTGGGCCGCTAACTAAGAAAGCAAAACCATCCCTAAAGTCATCGTCACATTCAAAATCGTCTTCATATTCTTCAGAAGCAAAAATATATTCGAACGAAACTTGAGGAAAGACAGAAGAAAATGTAAACTCAAAAACGGTCGCATCATTAGTTTCAACTGTTGTTCCAGTTAAGTTATTCAGAATGGTTTCTATATCATTGTCTCCAGCCCAACCTCCGCCTGTGCTTGCGCCTCCTTGATCGTTGGGGCCTTCCGCCGTCACAGCTAAACCTGATGCAAGAATGATTCCTTCTTCAAATGGAAACCCAGTACCATTATTTCTAAAGTATCCCCAGCTACGTTGGTTTAGATTACCAACCCCTGCAGGGTTTTCCTGTAAATTAATGAAATTGATATCGACACAATTCCCTCCTCCACTGGCAAGCACCTGCTCTACCATTTCTTCGGCAGTGAGATTTGTTTCTGCATCCGCAGGATCGTTTACAACTATAGATTGTGATAAACCAGTTGAAAACCAAATAAGGATAAATAATAAGCTAAGTAATCTTGTTTTCATTGCAGCGTAGGATTTTGTAGCCAAAAATACCAAAAAAATGCACGATAATAAGTACTGGATACTGTTAAATTACTACTTTTAACGATAATATACTTCAGTTATTTTATTTTCTGCCACTAAT
>CAZPTJ010000350.1:0-2994 GCA_964589085.1 uncultured Flavobacteriaceae bacterium
CCTTCTGCAAGAAAACGGTATTCTCGTTTAGGTTCAGTAATCGCTGCAATATAATCGGCAGAACGTCCTGCATCTAGTGCCAGATGTTGTTGTTCTTCAATGGAAACCTCTTCAACAAATGCTTTCCCCTGCACCACTGCTTCTCCTGAAGCGTCTACCGGCACAAAAAAGCCGTAATCCTTAAATTTGATAAAGACCTCGTTATCTGCATCAACAGTAAGTCTCATCCAGCATCCCTTGTTTGCACACACACTTTCGATAGGTGCGCTAAACTTTATAGCTGTGGTATCACCCACTTTAAGTGCATTATATTCGGTTAAAACTGCTTGCTTTCCCAGTGCATTATCTGCAGTGATTTTTGCTCCATACTGTGCATAATTCGTCTCCTGAACAACAATGGTTTCTACATCTGATTTTGTTTCAGCGATATTATGATCTGCTGCTTGTTTACATCCTATACTAATGAGTACGATGAGTATACTTAAAAAATACCGTTCCATTTTGATTTTTGTTTAACAAATCCTAAACAAAATTATGAATTTATTCCTCACTAAAGCTTTAACAAATGCGTATTTTTGCACCCTAATTCAGGACTATGAATACCACGTTAAAAGTCAACAAAGTCAAAGAGAGTAACATTGAGCAGGTCGATTTTGACAATTTACCCTTTGGGAGCCAGTTTACAGACCATATGTTTACTTGTGAATTTGTGAATGGCAGTTGGCAAGAACCCCAAATTGTCCCTTATGGCCCTTTGAGCATTGAGCCTTCGGCTAAAGTATTTCATTATGGTCAGGCTGTCTTTGAAGGTATGAAGGCTTTTAGAGATGATCAAGGTAATGTATTCCTATTCAGACCGGAAGAAAATTTTGAACGTATCAATAAATCGTCAAAACGACTTGCAATACCCGAATTTCCAAAATCCTATTTTTTTGATGGTCTTGAAGCTTTGCTGGATATCGACAATGATTGGATTAAAGGTGGTGATGGAAACTCTTTATACATACGACCTTTTGTGATTGCAACGCAATCCGGAGTTTCGGCTTCTCCTTCTGATAAGTATCAGTTTATCATTATCTGTTCACCAGCACAAGCCTATTATTCTAATGCGGTGAAGGTACTCTTTGCCGAAAAATATAGCCGCTCAGCAGATGGCGGTGTAGGTTTTGCTAAAGCTGCAGGAAATTATGCTGCCCAATTCTACCCTACCAATCTTGCTAAAGAAAAAGGATACGATCAGGTAGTCTGGACCGATGCCAGTACTCACGAATATCTGGAAGAAGCAGGAACGATGAATATTTTCTTTCGTGTAGGTGACACCTTACTAACAGCACCCAACAATGATCGAATTCTAGATGGTGTAACACGTAAAAGTATTATCCAATTAGCGCAAGACGCGGGTATTACTGTTGAAGTACGGCGCGTAAGTGTTCATGAAATTGTTGAGGCTGCAAAACGCGATGATCTGAAGGAAATGTTTGGTGCCGGAACCGCTGCCGTAGTTATTCCTATCAAAAGTTTTGGCTATAAAAATACTGATTATGCCCTTCCAGAACAGCAAGACAGTTATGCTAGTCGTTTCAAAAAATCACTAAAAGACATTCAATACAATCGTACTGAAGATCCTTATGGATGGCGTTATATCATCGGCAAATAAACAGATTATTTTGACCTGAATGTTTTAATACTATGGTCATTCACCTCAAATAGTTGTGTTTTTATCGTACTCACTTCCCGATATAGTGTACACGTAGCTGTACCCCTTCTTTTTTGTAACTTAGGGACAACTTTCACCATAAAACTTATCAATTATGTTCGGACGTAGAGGAGGCGGAATGAAAATAAGGCTACTTATTGGGTTAGCCGTAGTTGCCTTTGGCTATTTTAAATATTGTAGCAGTAAACAAGAAAATCCCTACACAGGAAGAGTGCAAGCGATTAATATGACTCCAGAACAAGAGATCGCTATTGGTCTGCAACACGCACCTGCAATGGCAGAACAACATGGGGGTTGGCATCCAGATCAACAATTACAAACATTTATAGATCAAATTGGTCAAAAACTGGTAGGCAATTCTATTGCAAAAGAAACACCTTATCAATATGAGTTTCATGTATTGAGCGATGAGCAAACAATCAATGCTTTTGCATTACCAGGAGGTCAAATATTTATTACCTATGCCCTCCTCTCCAAACTGGAAAATGAAGATCAGGTTGCGGGTGTTTTGGGACATGAAATCGGTCATGTATTAGGTAAACATAGTGCAGAACGCGTTGCGAGTAGTGAATTATGGAAAACAATATCTATGGGTGCCGAGGTTGGTGCTGGAGCTGGTGCAGCAGCAGGAGCTATAGGACAAAACATATTGCTAGGTAATGGTCGTGGGGATGAATTGGAAAGTGATGACCTAGGCGTAAAGTTTATGATCAATGCAGGTTATGATCCTAATGAGATGATAGGGGTTATGCAAATATTAAAAGCAGCTGGAGGACCTAACCGTCAACCGGAATTTCAAAGTACCCATCCCGATCCAGAAAATCGTATTGAGAAGATTAAAGAGAGTATTAGAAAATATGGGTATCAGGGGTAAGATCTATATTAGTGAAATTAATCTTCTTTTCAACTTAAAAAGATTTAGTCACATCTTATTTCTATTAATACTGTCCTAAATAAATGTAGTGCACTATAAATTTAACGGTTTTACTGTTGCTACAAGCCAAAAATAACGTTTTTCAAAAAAGAATCCCCTGTGTTTTATTTTCTTTAAGGGGATGTGCCTTTTGAAACGGTCTATCAATACATTTTTGCAGATTTACTTTTACAAATAGGTTGCGTCCTATAAATGCCACCAAATTGGACAAGTACCACCTGTGCTTGGCCATTGCTTGAGTATCTTTAGGATGAGTATAGTGATTAGTGCTGTCCATATTTGTATCATCACTGCATTTTGGCTTGTACTTACAAAAGATTTGATGTGCAATTGCTGCTTTATA
>CAZPTJ010000351.1:0-2991 GCA_964589085.1 uncultured Flavobacteriaceae bacterium
TTCTCACTATCTTATCTCTAAATATTACGGCGTTTATGCACGGACTGCCGTTATATAACACTAAAACTAATTTAGGCGGAAGACGCAAGATCAATTCACTCTGCAAATTATTGCCATAAATCACATGAGGTCGACGGACATTTGGTTTCCAGGCCTTTCAATTTCTCCGAGGAGCGTCCTGATGCGTGATATCGTAGCCGCTCTTGGTATCAGGCGACGAGATAGGTCACTGTAGTTCGAGCAGTTGGAATTTGTGATGGCAGCTTAACGCAGCGTAATCTTGTTCAGCGAGAAGACACCTCGATAAAACTACTTATGAAATTGAAAGCAGCGTGCCCCCTAAGTCGGGCTCGGAACTGTGCCATGAGATTTATAGCAACAGCTTGCTAAGGTCGAAACGCGCTATATAACACTGTAGATAATGATCATCACAATTATCATTGCGGAGCAACTTGGTCTACCCTGCTTAGCTTATTATTCACTAACTTTAGTTACGTATGGTGGTAGGTGACGACACATCTACACGATACGTTACTATCAATAAAAAAATAAAAATGAAATATATTATACTACTTACCGCTACACTCCTTTCCTTTCAAAGTTGTAAGAATAGTCAATTAGTCAAAAATGTTAGTTTAAGTGGCACTATACTAAATGCTTCAAAAAATGAAATTGTACTAAAGAATAATTTCTGGGAGGCCATTGACACAATACCAACAAAGAATGAGAATTTTAATGTTCTAATAGATATCCCAAGTGGTTATTATTTTGTTGTAATAGACGATTTAGAATTGCAACTATTTCTTCAAGAAGGTAACGACATTATGATTCAATTAGACTTGAAAGATATAACTAATTCAATTTCTTTTAGTGGCGACGGGAGGCATGAAAACAGATACCTTTGGCAAAAAACACGTCACAGAGTTTTCTTTGACTACATAAATCTTGACGAACCTTCATTTTTAAAACAAACCGACTCGCTTAATAGTATTCTTCTCGACAATTTAAAGCGAACAAAATATCTCTCAACAGAATTCAGGGCACTGGAGGAAAGCTCAATAAACATTGATAATGCCATAAGAATTTCTCAATTTCAAGGAAGAAAAAGAGGAGTTTTACAGGACCCTACTTATGAAGTTTCAGATTCTTACCCAAATCCATATAAAGATATAGATCTTAATGATGCACAATTGCTAAAAACCTATGATTACTCAAGATTATTAGGAAATTATGTCAATGAGAGTATTTTGAAAGATGAAAATTATTCAGATACTATAGATTTCTTCGTTTTCTACCAGCAGTATCTTACTAAAGCCGATTTACATTCAGATATTAAAGATCGACTTGGGTTAGAAAACTCTGAGTTCGGGTTTACCTATACAAAGAATATTAAGCAATATATTCAAGTATACTTAGCATTTGCTCAAAATGACAAGTATAGACAACAGTTTGAAAAGGCATATATGGAGTTAGTGTCAAAAGTAGGTATGGCTTCACCAATTTTTGAATATAAAGGCATAGACAACAAATTATATTCTTTAATTGAATTCAAAGAAAAGTATACGTACATAGACATATGGGCTTCATGGTGTGCGCCTTGCATAAGTCAAATACCACATCTCAAATTACTCGAAGAAGAATTTAAGGACAAAGTAAATTTTGTAAGTATTGCATGGAATGACGATGTGTCCAGTTGGAAGGAAATGATAAAATCAAAAAAACTTGATGGATATCAACTATTTGCTGAAAAAAAAGATGACGATTTTTTTAGTTTCTATGACGTCCAAAAATCAGGTATACCAAGATTTATACTTCTTGACAAAGAAGGCAAAATACTGAATGCAATCGCTCAGCAACCAGCATCGGAAGATCTTGCTAGGCAACTTAGAAATTTGAAATAATTACTGATGGTAACAACCGACTTTCACGATCATGCTTCCTACGTCAGCACGACGGATGTCGCTGATACGTTACCTGCAAGCAGACAATTCTCCCCACAAAAGCAAAGAGTGCTTCGCATACATTGCTTTTTAGCCATACTCAAAAATGAATAAAAACAAATTCCTAAATTGAATGTTTTTAAATCATGAAAATGAATAAACTACTTAAACATATATAAGCCAAAGTTTACCTAACAGAGGAAGAAGAATCTCACCTTATTTCTAATTTAAAGGAAAGAACATTTCTAAAAGGACAATATATAGTCCAACATGAAGAGATCTGTAAGTATCAAACATTTATAATCAATGGCAAAGTAAGAACATTCTATTTAGATGATAATGGTAATGAACATATAGTGGCCTTCGGTATAGAGAATTGGTGGGTTGGTGATATATGCAGTTTTGCAACACAGACCCCCGCAGAATTCAATACACAATGTTTAGAAAAAACTGATGTAGTTCAAATTTCGTACAATGACATGCAGAATTTGTACAAAGATATACCAAAATTGGAAAGATACTTTAGGCTGATTATTCAATCTGCCTATGGTAGTATGTCTAAACGGATAATTCGCAATCATGCTATGTCTGCACGAAGCAGATATGTATTATTTATCGAATCCTATCCAGAAATTGCACAAAGAGTTCCCCAATATATGATTGCATCTTATCTTGGAATCACGAAAGAGTTTCTAAGCACCATCAGAAAGCAAATCGCTAAAGAAGTAAAAAGTTAAACTACCTTAACTTCCTTTATTATACTACCTTATTTTTTCCCTCCCTTTTAGAGTCCATCTTTGCATTAAAATATTGCTCACCGAAATAAAAGCAAATCATGGACAGAAAATCGTTTATAAAAAAATCATTATTAGCTGGTGTAGCTGGATCCACCTTGCCATCCATAGCCACGGCAAATTCCTCAACAAGAAAATCAACGTATGACAAGTTGATGAATCAAGTAGGCTTTAATCATTTACCTAACAAAAAAGGAGTATCCTCAAATTCAGCTAAAACATTAGTGCTTGCAATGTTATTTGCCACGCCTTCTTTA
>CAZPTJ010000352.1:0-2985 GCA_964589085.1 uncultured Flavobacteriaceae bacterium
TCAAGGTTCATCACAAAGTTCTAATGCATAATCTGGATTAAACTTACGAATGTACATGGTGTTGGCTACAAATTGGAGGTGAAAACTTGAAGGATGATCCTATAAAAATGGATGATGAGGTTATATTTTCTTTATTTTCTGTAACAAATGCAACTTTTAAGCTTCATAAAAAGAACAAGAAATACTGTTTTGAAAAAAGAACTCCGTACTGCTTTAAAAGTCTATCTAAGTAATTGGGTCCTTCTTTTTATACTTTTTAGTATCGCTTATCTGAGTCAGGATTTTAATATAAAAGCGGCTTTGAAACAATATTATAAACTCCTGTTCAATCCGGCGTCTCAAGTCTTTCAGCATCTATGTTTTATAGCGATATATCTCTTGTTTTTGACTGGACGCTATTTTATACGTACGTTTAAACGAAAAGGATGGCGTACTGGACTGCGACAATTAGCCTTACGTTTTATACTTCCCATAATAGTACTATTTGTTGGTGTCCGTGCCGTAATACACGTCAATAGTGTAGAGTTTTTTGACTACACCTGGGATTATGCTATAGAGAATACCTCTGGGATATCTAAAGATCTATATGCACACGATGGCAAACATCGGGGAATGAGTGTCTTCTCGAGAAGAGGAGATTATGCTAGTGCTGTAGATGTGCTGGTTAAGGATAATATAGAATGGGTAGCCGTCATCCCGTTTATGTATCAGGAAACCGAACGTACCAAAGCACTTAATGTTCCGGAAGTACAGGGGCAATTTTCCCGAAGGGATTCTAGTTTTATTCGTAAGATAAAGATATTGCATGATAAAGGAGTCCACGTTCAATTGAAACCCCATGTATGGATGAGTGAAGGTTGGCGTTCCAATATCACATTATCTGAAGGGGATTGGGATATCTGGTTTGCTTCGTACCGTACCAATATGTTACGATATGCCCGAATGGCTCAAGAACTTCAGGTTCAATTATTCTGCGTAGGCACAGAATTGCGCACCGCCATAAAGGAACGTCCGGAATTATGGAAAACCCTTATTCAAGAGATTAAAGCAGTATATACTGGAAAACTGACCTATGCAGCCAATTGGGATGATCCTATTGAAACAGTGCCTTTTTGGGATCAAATGGACTATATCGGAATACAGGCCTATTTTCCCTTAACAGAGAATAAAAACCCTAGTTTAGAACAGATCAAAGTAGGGTGGGAGCAGCATCTTCCACAACTTGAGCAAGCTGCAAAACGGTATAAAAAACCAATACTGTTTACCGAGGTTGGATATCGCAGTGATCATTCAGCAACGGTAAAGCCCTGGGAGTGGGGTTCCTATTTAGGGGTGCTCTCCGAGAAAAAGTCTGATGAAACACAACAGTTAGCGTATGAAGCTTTATTTCAACAATTATGGGATAAACCATGGTTTGCAGGATGTTATATCTGGCAGTGGCATACCAATACAACAGCTGAGGCAATGAAGAAAAATGTGGATTTTACACCACGTTTTAAACCTGCAGAGAATACGATTGCCAAATGGTATGGTGCTCTAGGAAGAGAGACCACAATTACAAAGGATTAATTATTCCAATTTGTATTTCTGGAGTATCTTTGCGCTCTGAAAATGCGAGGGTGGTTGTATACGCTTTCGCGAAAGCTTAATAACTCATTATGAAAGCCGGAATTGTAGGATTACCCAATGTAGGAAAGTCAACCTTGTTTAACTGTTTGTCTAACGCCAAAGCACAGAGTGCCAATTTTCCGTTCTGTACCATAGAACCCAATGTGGGTGTGGTTAATGTACCTGATCCACGATTGGAGAAATTAGAATCTCTGGTGAATCCACAGCGGGTATTACCAGCTACGGTAGAAATAGTAGATATAGCGGGATTAGTAAAAGGTGCCAGTAAAGGAGAAGGCCTAGGGAATCAGTTTTTAGGAAATATCCGAGAGACTGATGCGATACTCCATGTATTACGCTGTTTTGATAATGATAATATCGTTCATGTAGATGGCAGTGTAGACCCTATACGCGATAAAGAAACGATTGATATTGAGTTGCAACTTAAAGATCTGGAAACGGCCGAAAAGAAAATTGATAAAGTAAAACGTGCGGCACGTACGGGAAATAAGGAAGCCCAAAAAGAAGAAGCGGTTTTATTACAAATTAAAGAAGGATTAGAACAAGGCATATCGGTACGCGCTATTGATATTGATGAGAAGGCTCGAGAAGAGTTTGTAGCACCTTTGCAGTTTATTACTGATAAACCTGTGATGTATGTCTGTAATGTAGATGAAGGTAGTGCCGTAAGTGGTAATGGGTATGTTGATCAGGTGACGGAGGCGGTCAAAGATGAAGATGCAGAGGTTTTAGTGTTGGCGGTAGGTACTGAGGCCGATATTAATGAACTGGACGATTATGAAGAACGTCAGATTTTTCTGGAAGACATCGGACTCACCGAACCCGGATCTGCTAAATTGATTCGTGGGGCTTATAAATTACTCAATCAACAAACCTATTTTACAGCAGGGGAGAAGGAAGTACGTGCATGGACAATTACTATTGGAGCTACGGCACCTCAGGCCGCTGGAGTTATTCATACTGATTTTGAAAAAGGGTTTATTCGTGCTGAAGTGATTAAATATGATGATTTTGTTGCCTATGGCAGTGAATCCAAAGTTCGCGAAGCCGGAAAATTAGGCGTGGAAGGAAAAGGATATGTCGTTCAGGATGGTGATGTGATGCATTTCTTGTTTAATGTGTAGTCGTTAGGACTATAGACCGCTCGTTGCACTCGTAGCCAGACTATAGGCTCAGGAATCAAAAATCAGGACTCCGTCTAATCTTGAGCGGGCGTGGTTGTTTTGAAAAATTCAAAACTTTTTGAATTTGAATTTTGTCAAAACTTTCCGTTACCTAACTCAACTTCTTGTTTAACCCGAATTATGCAATAGAAAATCTATTACAACTTGAAAGTGCTGCAAAATATACCGTTAC
>CAZPTJ010000353.1:0-2983 GCA_964589085.1 uncultured Flavobacteriaceae bacterium
CGTTCGCGTTCATCATAAACATTGATATTATAATCCTGAGTATTAATAGAAGTTTCTCCTATAAATGTATTTTGATTTCGCTTAAAGCTAAAAACAACTTCCTTTGATATTCCCTTAATGGTAAGTGAACCTGAAACTATAATAATATCATTTTCAACTTGTATTGTTCTGCCTTCAAAACGTAGTTGAGGATGTGCTTTGGCATTAAAAAACTTCTTACCTCTTAGGTGTCTTGAGCGTAACCAGTTATTAGTATCAAGAGTACTGGTCGCTACCGTGCCTGAAAATACAGAAGATTCCAATTGAGATAAATCTATAGCACCTGTAAATTGAAAGTCTCCAATCGTGCCTTCTACATCTTCATCAAGAAAAATAAAATCTACAGTCGCTTTTGCAGTGTTTACCTGAACTTTCTGTGCTATAACTCCCATACTAGTAAGAGCAATGAAAAAATAAATAATGGATTTCATATTAAGATGTTTAAACCATAAGTCGCTTTATAAGATACTTACTAACGGTAAATATTGACATATTCTGAAGCCGAACTTAAAGAAATAATGTTCTTTTTTTAACTTCTAAAGATTAGGTGTTTTGCTCCAAAATACTAGGGCATTTAACCTATTATGGGTTTTCTTATAAATTTTTTATTACTTTTAAAAATACATATATCTGGTGTTATACTAATTAGGTCTTTTGGCACAATTGGTAGTAAGGAAAATACCAGGGGGAAACAACGTTAAAATCATAATCTTTCACGATTAACTATCTAACACCTATGAAAGATATTTGTGACTATCTAAATGATATTGCCGGACTAGGCCTAATCGCTTCTGACGCAACAGAAGCAGAAAGTCTTGAGAAGACACGCAAAATTCTTAATGATGCCGATAATGTTTTTCATGAAGCTATAGACGATAAGGATTCTAGACTTCATGGAAAGATTGTTAATGGTAAAATTAAACCAGAGACCATTTGCACGTCTAAAATCACAGAATATTTTCAAGACACACATTATGTCCGTCCTGTAGTTGACCTTGTACAACAAGGAGGAGGAATGTATGGAATAGCTCTTTTAGGGTATACCTATATTCTAGAAAAAGTGGGCATACGTTTTTATAGTCACGGGGGGACCAGTGCCGGAGCAATTAATGCCTCTTTTCTAGCCGCTATCCCACCAGATATTTATGAACAAGAATCTATTTTTAGCAATGCAGGAGAATCGGGACGACAGGCAACTAAAAGTGAATTGTTAACTCATATTATTTCCAATACCAGTTTCAGCAGTTTTATGGAACGTGATCGTTTTGTGGGCTGGCTTCAACAAAAATTATTTAAGAATCATAAAGGACTTGCGGTTAAACTTACCGTTTTCTCCATGATTGCTATCTTCTTAGTATTTATCTACGGCGCTTTTGGATGGGTATTTAATTTTGAAAACGGTTTAAAGAGTTATGAGGTGAGAACTGTAGATTTTGTTATTGGAATCTTAACGTTGGTATCTCTATTTATAATGCTATACATTGCCTTTACTAAAATCCTCAAAGATAAATTTGGAGTCAACAAAGGCAATATCTTTTATGAATGGGTTGATGGTTTATTATCACAACTTGGCGTGAATACTACCGAAGATTTACATCAACGTATGCGAGATGTAAAACTGGATGACGAAACCGGTACAAGTACACCTAGATTAGTACTTATAGCGTCTAATCTTACACATAACCGTATGGCAAAGTTTCCGGAGGATGCAGATGATTACTGGAGCAACCCTGCTGCAGTTAAACCCGCAGCATACCTTAGAGCCACAATGTCTTTGCCTTTTATATTTGAAACATTTATTCCGGGAAAAGAGCACTATTACGAACAAGCGACCTCTAATTATATTAAGTTGCAAGCTCGATTTGTGGATGGAGGAATGTTATCGAACTTTCCGATTCGGGAATTCCATAAACCCTCTGGAGTGCCGCCACGGTTCCCAACCTTTGGAGTATTACTAAGTGACCTGGGATTAAATGATTCTAAAGCTGAAAAGCGAAAAAAATCAAAAGGATTGCCCAAACTACAACTCTTTGATTATATAGGGACCTATATCAGTACCTTCCGTAATTTCTATGATTTTGATTTCATATTTGGAAACAAAGAGATTGCAAAACGTGTGGAGACGGTTAATACCAATGGATTTAATTGGCTTGATTTCTGGATGAATGACGAAACAAAAAAGGCCTTGTTTATTATGGGAGTTCATGCAGCCATTCGTCAATTGGAGAAATTTGATTGGGAAGAGTATAAAACCATGAGAATGCGATAGTCATGGATAAAGAATATAAAAAATTAAAAACGTACGGAGGACTTTGGGGAATAGCGTTACTTCTTTTATTCGCTATTCTATTGTCTTTATTATATCATCCTAAATATGGTATAGAAGGGGTGCTTAAGCTTCAATTTAGTCCTGACATTGATGTTTTTCTACAGCAAGCCTGGAACGCAAATGATATTAGAGCACATTTACGCTTAGATTATATTTTTATTGTTTGTTATACACTACTTTTTATACTTGGCGTAAAGGTTTATGAGCTTTCTATAAAAACAAAATTTCCTTTGTTTGTATATCTATTATGCTTGCTTCCCGGATTAATTGATGTTATAGAGAATTTTGCAATTCTAAATCAATTAGAATGTCCTCAGAACGAACGTAATTTTTCGTTAATATTCTGGACGGTACGATTAAAATGGCTTACTGTTATTAGTTTTGTATTGATCAATCTCGTAATATTTACGTTCTACGCTTTTTCAATAATTATTAAATCAATTCGTTTCGTACGTAATCTTTTTAAAACTAAAAAGTCTGGTTAATATCACAAGTTTGTCCTTAGGATGTCTATAAATACACTTGAGGTTACTATTTCCCAACCCATAACTTGATAAATATTAATAGGTAAATAAGTGTACTGACTAAGAAGTTATGCTTAATTTTATTGCTTTT
>CAZPTJ010000354.1:0-2983 GCA_964589085.1 uncultured Flavobacteriaceae bacterium
CCTCCTCAAACTTTTGAATACCATATTTCAGGAAATTTTGAAGGAGGATTAAAAAAAATAACCTATCCTACTGGGGGATCTGTGACTTATGAGTATGAAAATAAAACGTTGTTTAACAATACATCTAATAGATTTGTAAATTCTCCTTCATACAATAATTATAATTCAACGTATGATTATTATAGTGCTTATGTTAGTGAGAACTACAGTTTAATTGTTTTAAAAACAAAAAATCCGGTAAGTGGAGATAAGTATCGCTTTAAATTTTTTAGATACTGGTGGAATGGGGAACAATGGGAAGAGCATGAATTTACATTCCCACATTTAATAGCAGATGAATCAACGGCGGGAGGACAAAGATTACAAAAATTCCAAGCTGTTTTGGAAGATGATTTCTATGGGTTTGTCTATGATGAAGGGACCACAGCAGATATATACATGTTTCACAGAAAAAAAGATGGACATAGTTGGGATTATTCTACAAGACTTAACGTAAATATAGGTAATGAAGATCCAAGTTTTATATCTGGAGAGGATTTTATGGCTTTAGGATCGCATAGAAATGGTGCTTTATATACCTTAGTTTGGAATGGCTCTTATTGGAATTACAAACAAATACTTCAAGGAGGAGGGCAGTATTATTATGCGGCTACAAATAATTTTATCTTGTCTTTGGATGAAGACGGAGGAACCGATATAATAACAGGTGCTGTTCATGAGGATAATTACTATATGCATTATTTAGATGCAGAACATAGATGGCAAACCAAATCCTGGTCGGCATTTGCAGACCCTAGAATACACGGTATAGAAAAACCAAGTCATTTTTTCCCAGGCAACTCCTTAGCTGGTTTTGTCGCCGATGATAACCCGGAATTGTTTTTGCGATGGAATGAAAATTATAATTTAATTGCTGTAGATAATGTATTAGGAGCGTATGACGATAGGAATCCTTTAACCCCAATAGCTAGTAGTTTGTTTACTATATCAAACTGGTTCTCTCAGGAACCCTACAAATCAGCTAGATTTAATGGGTTTAATTGGAATGTTGCAAGTTTGCCTTCATCTTCCTTCTATTATGCTAAATTAAGTTTTGGTGAAGATTTGCTAACTTTTCAAGATCATAATAGTTTTAATGGTGTAGGATATCATAAATATGATCCTAATACGAATAGTTTTTCATATTCAACTTTAAATGGAACTGGTTTAATTGCTAACTCCAAGGGTAATGGAATAACCAGAGAGTTTGTCATAGCCGGAAATAAAATTTACAAAAGGTCTAGGCAAGGAGGACCATCTATACCATTTCCACAAATAGGAGCTATACAATATAGAAATGATTTTACATATACAGATGGGTTAAGTCATGCTTTTATAAGGGAATATGGTTTTAATAATGGTCAAGAAAAAAGTAGCTACCTATATATTGATAAAGAAACAGGTCTTTTAGAACAAATAAGCTTTCCATTAAGAAGTCCTATGGGGGGAAGACAAAAACTTGGAGGCTATACTCCTTTTATGTCAACGAATTCCATGTGGATACGAACAGGAGGATTACTTGTTTCTAATTTTACGCCTTTTTTACATAGAATAATTGATGATAAAGTAAATCAATCTGTTTCTGATATTGTGGTGTCTAGTATTGAATTGAATGATGATAATGGCAATGTTAGAAAAATTAACTATACCTATAATAGTCCAAATACTTCAGAAGATAATGAAACTACGTTTTATGGAGAAGTCATTATAGAAAATAAAGGATTTGGTTCTGGTAATATCGGTAAGACTAAGAAGATATTTAATACAGGAGAGAATGATATCCAAATGCTAGGATTGCAGTTAGAAGAACACATTTTAGATAGTAACAATGTTTTAAAAGCTAAAACAACTAATACCTGGCAAAAGTACACAAAACCGGCTCATAATGGGGCATTTCAGGTTGATTTAAGCCATTACGTTCTATTAACGAATACAAGAGAAGAAACTTTTTTTGATAATAATACCTCTTTAGAGAGTTTAACGGTTTATTCGTATAATACTAAGGGACAACAATCGTCAATTAACACTACAAATAGCAAAGGGCAAATGGAGTTACAATCCATACGTTATGCGCATGAGCAATATAGTTTTGTTCGAGATAAAAATATGTTAGCAGATACGTATGAAACAACAACTAAACTCGATAATGAAACCGTAAATGTAGAACGAAACATTTGGGTAAATTCTGGAGGCAAAGTGTATCCTAAAGAAAGATGGTCTGGTCCAAATATATCTCAATTACGTTTGAATAGCGATGCGAGTAATGTTGATAATTTAGGGAATATTTTAGAGATTAATGATGGCACTAATATCTATAACTCAGTTCTTAATGGATATTCAAATGTTTATGAAGTAGCAACGATAATTAATGCGAAGCATCAAGATGTAGTAAATCAGTTGGACGTGTCTTATATACAATTACAAAACCTTAATACAGCTAGTTTAAAGACTGAATTAATGAAGTTATATAACCGTCTTCCTAACGCAATGCTAAGCTTAACATTTTATGATGATAGTGGTAGAGTGATAAATAGAGTAAATGAACGTATGGAAGAATCTTATATCTATTATGATGTTCATGGTAGAGTAGATTACATTACTGATGGATATGGAAAAGTTATTGAAAAAAACGAATATCATTTTGGAAATTGATTAATGTGATAGAACTCAGAACCCTTGTTCGAAGGATTAATAACTAAACAAACAATATGGTCATTTTAACAAGTAGATGCCTATTTAAACAGTTTCGAAAATAATAGAATTCTAGTATGGTATGTAGGGAAACCTACCATACTTCTGAAAAACCCGTTTTAAACACGATCTTTTAAAGCGGGTTTTCAATTCCTAAAAGAATAGTTGTATAGAGGATTACTGTGTTTTTGATAAGCTTATGTTAAACCCAGATTATGCATTAGAAAATCTATTACAACTTGAAAGTGCTGCA
>CAZPTJ010000355.1:0-2961 GCA_964589085.1 uncultured Flavobacteriaceae bacterium
GGATGAGAAAGGGGACTTTGTAATCAATGGGATATGTCCTGATGATTATACCCTTGTTATATCCTGCGTGGGTTATACCAATTCAACAAATGCACATCATCATGAAAGAGGGGAGCATCCTCACTTTTACTTAACTCAGGAAATAACAGGTTTGGATGAAGTAACTATCCAGGCAGAACGAAGTAAGGAAAAAGGCACGGAAACCATTGCGCAAACGACCTTAACTAAAGCAGAAATCACAAGCAATCCTACGCAGTCTTTGGCAGTGTCTCTATCTAAAGTAGAAGGAGTGACTTTTGCCTCTACGGGTACCAATGTTCAATTACCCGTTATTCAAGGTTTAACCGGGAACCGTATTTTGATATTGAACAACGGCATAAAACATGCCTTTCAAAATTGGGGAATGGATCATGCTCCAGAAATTGATATTAATGCGGCCAATAATATAACCGTGATTAAGGGAGCTGCCGGCGTACGATTTGGTCCGGAAGCTTTGAGTGGTGCTGTTCTTGTGGAACCTAATCCTCTATTATTAAATAATCCGTTGTATGGTGCGGTCAGAACCAGTTTCCAAACCAATGGACGTGGCGGAAATGCTAACTTTGAAATTGGGAAAGGGACTGAAAAATGGAGTTATTTTTTAAATGGGAGTTATTCCAGAATAGGGGATCGTAGAGCTCCTGGTTTTAACCTAACCAATACAGGAAAAGAAGAAGGAGCATTTAGCGTAGGCGTTTTGCATCATCTTGATGACTGGGATTTCAAAGTGTACTATAGTTTTATCGATCAAAATTTGGGATTGTTACGCGCGTCTTTCGTAAGCAGTGCCAATGGGATTATAGAAGCCATTAATGCGGATGTCCCTACACCAGCTGACCCCTTTTCTTATACGATACAAGACCCGAACCAGACTACACAACATCATTTAGGTAAAGCAGAAATAGACTGGTGGTATGCCGATGAGGGAAAACTTACTTTTCGGGTTGGAGCACAACTCAATAAGAGAGATGAGTTTGATGTGAGAAGAAATGCAGACCTTCCTATTATAGATTTGGACTTGACTACTTATGACTATCAGCTAGAATGGGAGCACCCTTCATGGAACGGTTTGGATGGGTTTATAGGTGTTCAATATTTCACTCAAAATAATGATAATAATCCAGGAACATTAACGACTCCATTTATTCCAAATTATAATACCGATAGATTTAGTGCCTTTTTGATTGAAAAAATAAAATTTGGGCAAGACACCTTTGAGGCAGGAATACGATTTGATATTGAGACCAATGATGTAGCTGGTCGGGAAACCAATCAAGATATCTTTAGGGATAGATACACCTTTACTAATTTTACCGCATCCTTAGGTTATCAATGGCGACTTTCAGGAAATAGCAGCTTTAAAACAAATATTGGCTCTGCGTTTCGAACACCCAATGTGGCTGAACTTTTCAGTTTTGGACAACAGGGATTTAGATCAGTCTTTGGGCTGTTACGATTTGCCAATAATGGAGGGCTAATCAGTACGAGTGAGGTGACACCTATAGATGATAGTGAAGTGGATCTTGAAAGAGGCTATAAGCTGACGAATGAATTTAGGACCTCTAGTCAAGGAAATACGCATGTTCTAACAACCTATGGACATTATATTGAAAACTTTGTTTTTGATCGTCCTTTAGGTGTTTTTGGATCCATAAGAGGTCCGCAGTTTGCCTTTTTCATTGATCAAGCCGACGCACTGTTTTTAGGATTGGACTATACTTGGAAAAAAGAATTAACGCAACAACTTACAGGGTCTTTTGGATTGAGTTATTTATGGTCACAAAATGTTGGAGAGAATGAACCCCTGATCAATCAAGCACCTATTACTACCAATCTTGAATTGCAATGGGATCAAGGAAAATTATGGGTGTTTGAATCTTCAAAATGGGCCCTTCGTCCGAGTTATACTTTTGAACAATTTCAAGCACCGAGAACAGTTTCACCCGAAAGCCTAGTTGATGGATCAGTGGTAGTTACACCGGATTCTGAAATTTTTGATTTTCAGGATGCCCCTAATGGGTACTTCTTACTTGATCTATCATGGAATTTTAAATGGAACAGTTTCGGAGGAAGTATAACAGCACAAAATTTGTTGAATGCCGACTATCGCAATTATCTGAATGAATTCAGATATTTTGCCGATGAACCGGGAAGAAATGTAATTTTTACGCTGAATTATAATTTTTAAATCAAGAATATACTAACGAAAACACCATAAATAATTAAAAGTAGAATCATAAATACAAGACTTATTTGAAATTTAAAATGCCATAGTCTTTATAAGGACTATTAAAACAATGATAATTTGAAAACAATTAAACAATTAAACAATGAAAACAATGAAAATGATTAATCAATTTAGAATTTTACCTCTATTAGCCATATTACTTACTGCAAGCCTTGTAGTAAGCTGTAGTAGTGATGATGATACTGATGCTCCTGAAGAAGAAGAAGAAGTAGAAGTAATAACCAATGTTACGCTTGTCTTTACAAATACTGCAGATGCCACAGATACCGTAATGGCTTCAGCAATAGATCCGGATGGAGAAGGCGCACAAGAATTACAAATCATAAACCCTATTGAACTAGCTGTTGGTACAGAGTATACATTAACGTATTTAATTTTGAATGCTTTAGACCCTGCAGATACAGAAGATATTGGAGAAGAAATTCTTGAAGAGGACAATGAACACCAATTTTTCTATAGTTTCTCAAATGGTGCTTTTGCCAGTCCAACAGGAAATGGAAATATAGATAGTGCTTCTGACCCATTAAACTATAATGATCAGGATGAAAATGGAAATCCAGTTGGGTTATCTACTTCGTGGACTACTTCTGATGCACCTTTAGCAGGAGGAACGTTTACGGCTAGATTACAACACCAACCAGATTTAAAGTCGGCTACAACAGGAGCTAATGATG
>CAZPTJ010000356.1:0-2948 GCA_964589085.1 uncultured Flavobacteriaceae bacterium
CAATTGTATATCTCATAGGTATACAACGAATTATTATTGTATTGTTCAGGATCATCAATATTCTTAGCAAATATAAGACGGGAAAGATCCGGACTTAGATTGTTTGATTCTGCATGTGTTCCTATATGAATAATCTGATGTTCTTTAGCTGAATTTTTAAATAATTGTTTAGTAGCATTCTGGTTGGAAAAATGCTCTCCGTTAAATATTTTACTGTATGACTGTGCTGTTTCTACATTAAAGGGTTGTGGTAATAATTGCAGATAGCTTTTATCAACAGCAATAGAATCTTGTATAGTGATGCGATAATCTTGTTTCATTTTTTCAGAAAACTGAGGTGTAAATGCTATAAAAGCATCACTGTATTCTTCTGTAGTTTTCAGGTTGAGCAACAGCGCACTATAGTTATAACCAATATCATATTTAGAGAGTAAGCTATTTGAAATTAAATCGCTATAAGAAGTACTCAATTTAGGGCTTAATGCTTCAAAACTTAAATTAAACAGTACGCCATCTGGAACTATAATCACTTGTTCTGTATCTATATGCTCATCAAAGGGTTTCCATAAATACTCATATAAGGTATGTAAATCCAGTAGTGTCTGTTGTTCATTAAATTGCTCTTCTAGCACTCTTGAAATTAAATCTTTTGACTTAGTCATTTCTATAGGAAAGAGTGCCTTTACCTTTTTACTAATAACAAAGGCATATCCTTTCTCTGCTATGGTTATGTATCTAACCAGAGTGACTTCTGGAGGAACAAGACTTTGTATATCATCAATACGTGCATTAATTGTGGCATAACGCATTTTATAATAATCGGGATAGTCACGCTGCAAGGAATCTAGATAGGACTGCCAAGCTTTACTCCTTTCTGTAAATTGAGAAATCACATTACCCTTCTCATTTTCAGATATACCTATCATATCTTTGCGCAAAGCAATCCCTCTTTGAGTTACACGATCGGGAATGTTACTAAATTGTATGTTATTTTTAATATTTAACCTTATTCTTATACGATGGTACAATCCTGATTCTTGATAATTGAGTGCCTCATCAAGATAGTACGACTCTTTTGTTCTTATATAAAGTGAAATTGCTAGTTCTTTTGCCAGTGCAAAAAGTTCCTGATGACGTTCTAATAACAATGCGCTATTCTCATCATCTCCTATAAATGGTTTACGTGCTTCCAGAAGATCAATGGCTCCATCTATAGCTGCCATACTTTCTTTTAGCTGCTCATTATTCTTCCATTCTTCTTTATCTAAAAGGATTTTATTTTTTAATAGTATAGCCTCTACCCGACGCTCTTCTAGCCGAAATTTATTTTTTTCTTGATGCTCATCTTTAGAAAGATTGTCTATAATAAGTAAAGCATCATCTGTTTTAGCAACGGCATTATCATAGTTTTTTAATTCAAAGTAAATTTTACCTAAATTCAACGCCTGATCAAATTCTAATAAGGTTAAATCTCCCTGATTTTCCTTAATATATGTATAGGTGGCATTTGCCATATCAATGGCTTTTTCTGCATTACCCTGACGCGCATAAAAGTTAGAAGCATGAGTTGTAAAGTTTAGATATGTCTCATCATATCCATTTGATTGTGTATCCCTAAACAAAGCTTCACTCTGTTCATAGTAGGTTCTTGCTTTCTTGGTGTTTCCTAATTCATCCTGCAATCGAGCTAAATCAAAATTAGCCATTGCAGCCCAAAATATATCTTTATAACCTACAGTGTCTTTAAGTAGTTCAATAGCTTCTTGAAGATATTGATCGGCCTTATCATAATTTTTTAAGTCAATATGTGCTTCTCCTATCAAGATTTTTGCATTAGCAAGTTCTGTGTTTGTAGCATCAAAATAATCACTTTTGCGTCCGTACGCATATTCCAAAATACTCAGAGCTCGCTCATTATCTCCTATTTCTTTAAATAATCCAGCATAATTTTCAATAGCTTGAAACAAGAATGTAAAACCTTGGTTTTTATCAAAATCATTACCATCCTCCTGTACAAACTTATCAAGGTTTTGTATGGAACTTTCTGTAGTCTTCAATGCTCTTTCAACATCTCCTTTAAGACTATAAACTCCGGCTATATTATTTTGTGCCGAAGCTCTTCTATAGTAGGTATTCCATGGGGTTTGCTCCATCTCGTCCAGTAATCGTTCTGCCTTTATAAAATAGTAGGCAGCACTGTCCATTTTAGATTGATACCACATAGTGCCTCCTAAAGAATTATAAGCAATATACAAGTAATCAGGCTTTAAGTCAGGGACGCCTTTATATGCTTGCAGTGCTTTTTTCTGATACTGAGCAGCTTCATCAAGCAGTCCTAAGCGTGTATGAAAAACGCCTAAATTACCATAAACAAGACCGTATTCTTTTCCTGTAGCTTCAGGCATTTTTATAGTATATGCTAGTGCTTTTTTATTGAGCTTCATTGCTGTTTTTGAATCTCCTAAATACTCGTAAAATGATCCTTTTTCTAACTGAAGTTGGCGTAATGCTTTGGCGCTATCTTTTTCAACAATTGAAAATCGATTTTCAAGCTTTTCAACAGCTATAATAGCTGCTTGTTTACCATATAATTCTTTAGTGATTCTACCTAGATAGTACGTGTAATCTGTTGCATAATAATAATTCTTCTCAGCAATAATCATATCTATCTGAGCATATACATAATCCAAAGCCTCAATAAATACTTCTTCTTTTATCAATTGATCTACATGTTCTAATCTAGCTTTATAGGTCTCCTTTGGAATTACCTCATCCTGACCTATAACTTCAAAATGGAGTAGCAGAAAAAAACTGAGATAAAATATAATATTTGAATTAATATCTTTTTTCATGAAGTCTTCCTTTCTATACATTTTACATCTGCTTTTTTTTGTATATTAATCTTTTATAAATTCAATGATTATGTTAGAAAATTTTCAAGCTTTCGA
>CAZPTJ010000357.1:0-2937 GCA_964589085.1 uncultured Flavobacteriaceae bacterium
CATCACTATATAGATGCTTTTAATACGAAATAAATAAATGTAAATTGTATTATTCTAAAGTTACTGAAATATATTGTATTATTGATGAGTTTTGTAAGGCATAGAAACTTTGGTAATTTTATCAGTAATATCATTGGAGGGCTCATAGCATATAGCTTCCTGCCTAAAAAACCACAGATTAAATTCTAAGCACAAAATACTAATCAAATTTGTTTGTTTTAACCCAAATTATGCATTAGAAAATCTATTACAACTTGAAGGCACTTCAAAATATATCGTTACACTATGTTTTTGAATTTAACCGTAGCGGTGCTACGCTAAAATTCATAAAACATTTCTAGACTTCATCTCGCCCAAAGCTATACTTTGTCGTATTGCGCTTTAAACCTTCATCACAAAGTTCTAATGAATAATCTTGGTTTTAATAATCGAACTCAGATTTTTAAGAATTAAATCATTCCAAAAACACTTAAAGCCTTCACTTGTCTGCGATGGTAATTGAGTCATTTTAGATCTTCATATTGAAGACTTCCTTAAAAGGGTAAATCTTCAATATGAAGATCAACCATAATAGGAGAAGTATACAACTAAACCATCAGAAATACAACTATCGCTATTCCAGAATTAACCTTGTTATCAAGCAAGTAAGAAAATCAAGAACCCTAAGTTAGTTGGACACTAATGATTTTAAAGTTTAACTATCAGAGAATTTTAGAATGTTTTTGTCTTCTACGAGTTTGTTAATGACTTTATCAATATCATTAGTCGAGAATAGTTCTGTTTGTTTAATCTGTAAGTATCTAAAAGTAGAATCTTGTTTAGGATTAATTAATATGGTATTCCCATATTTTAAATCAAATAGTTTCATGTTGACTACGGCATAAGAACTTCCTTCGTAAGTTTTAAATGCCATATAATTAATAAGGTCATTTTTGGTTTTAAAGGTTCCTTGTCCAATATAATCGGGATGATTTCTTGAAACAATCATATTAGAAATTTGATTTACCAAATTAGTATCAATATACTCTGTGAAAATTCCAATTAAAAAAAATACTTCATCATCTTTTTCTTTTAGTATTTGATCATTTAATGAACTTTTATTAATAAAAAAGTAGTTGAAATAAATATCTTTTTCATTGATTTTAGAAAATTTACCAGAAGATCCTATTCCTTTGAATCCATCTTTTTTGAAAATTTCATATTTGGATACGGGGAATACACCAAACTTAAAAGGTAATAGCCCTTTATCTGTTAAAAAGTTTTTATCAAAATCAAGTAAATCAAGATCCCAAGTAAGGGAGTCATATTGATTTTCTAAATGATCCTTAAAATTTTGATTAGGCATTTCTTTGTTTTTTATTGGAACACAAGAAGTTGTTAAGCATAGTGAAAATAATAAAATACAAAGTTTATCTGACAACAGCCGTATTATAATTTCAAGATATTTATCTATTCTCATAACTTTTAATAGCTTTTTCTTTTAAAGGATTTTTACTCCAATCTTCCCATTTTCCGGTATAAGGATTGTAACCACATTTTAGTGGTTTTGAAATATCTAGCCCTTCTTTATTTACATGAGTCTCTTCTGTGTAGGCTCTGCAGTCCGTGCATATATATCGGAACTCGCAATCTTTACATATGTTTATATGATCTTTATTAATATTCCAATATCTCTTAAAATCCGATTTAGTCAATACTTCTTCCAAATTATTGGAATTTAAATTGCCATAGTTTGTAGACATTGAGGTGTAAGCTTCCCCTAATTAGAACTGCTTAAATTTCTAATATTTCTATAAAGTTATTGTTTTTAATTCTCTTGGAGCTAGCTCCAAGAGAATTAATTTCTGCATATTTTATTGGCGAGAGTCTTCCCAGTGAATCGTGTGGTCGGTAGTGGTTATAATCATACATCCAATTGTGTGTTTGTTCCCTTACTTGATCGATATTCTCAAAGATGTATTTATCTAGCACACCCCGTCTATAAGTTCCATTAAATCGTTCTACAAAGGCATTTTGAGTGGGTTTTCCCGGCTGAATGTATGTGAACTCTATTTGATGCATTTGACTCCATTGTGAGGTAATCTTAGCTATAAATTCGGGACCATTATCCATTCGGATTTTTTCAGGTTTTCCTCGCCTGTTAATAAGGTGATTGAGAACCCAAACTACACGGTTACTAGGTAAAGAGAAGTCAGCTTCTATATGTAATGCCTCCCTGTTACAATCATCAATGATAGTAAAGGCTCTAAATCGTCTTTTGTTTTCAAGAGTATCTGTCACAAAATCCATACTCCAAGTATCATTAAGGTTTTCAGGAACCTGTAAAGGTTGTTTTACCCTAGCAGGCAAACGCTTTTTGACCTTTCGTCTTAAAGGAAGCCCTAAAGCTTTATAAACCCTGTGTACTCGCTTATGGTTCCAAGATTTCCCCTCATTACGTAAACGGCTATAAGCCTTCCAAAACCCCTCTTCTGAATGTAAGACTGCTTTCTCCTGTAAAGCGTGCTCTACCTCAGTATCATCCTTTAATAATGGCTTGTAATAATAAACGCTCTTACTCATATCCAGAACACGGCACGCCCTGCTAATACCGTAATGAGCAAGCTCTTTACTGATAACTCTTTTACGACAAGGCTTTAAAGCTTTTTTGCAATGACTTCTTTTGCCATCTGATGATCCAAAGCTAGTGTGGCATACATTTGCTTCAAACGACGGTTTTCTTCTTCAAGCTCTTTGAGCCGCTTTAATTCCTTGGAATTCATCCCAGCATATTTGGAACGCCATTTATAGAATGCAGCAGCACTTACACCGTGTTCACGACTGATCTGTTCAACACTCTTACCGTTGTCAAATTCCTTTAAAATCCTCGCGATTTGCGTGGGTGAAAATTTACTCTTCCTCATCTTTTACTGTTTAAAGTTAAAACTAATTATTCTA
>CAZPTJ010000358.1:0-2921 GCA_964589085.1 uncultured Flavobacteriaceae bacterium
GCTACATCTGGCCCATTGCTATGCAATGTCCTCCCACAGCACTTCCCTTTATGCTAAAGAGGGTTTATTATTAAATACAAGGTAAAGATGGAGTTGTATTACGCAAGGTTTTTGCGTAGTAATCAATGAAATGTAATGTGTTGCTTATTATCTAAAATAGTATAGGCGATAGAGATTAAATTTGCAGATTCCTTATTGGATATGCTAAAGAATAGATCTTCTAATTTTTGTAATACCGGATCAGAAAATAACCAAGAGGTAATGATCTTGTACTCTTGATCATTTACTTTAAAACAAAATCCATTTATAACACCATCGACGATATATAAAGCTGATTCCTTTGATGTAGATAGTAAACAAGTTTCTAAAACAAGATCCAGATAACCATAATGAGTACCTAGATTTATAATTTGTTCAATTAGTAATTCGTTTATGTTTTTATCAAAAAAAACATGTGTACATAGAGCTACAAAAAATTGATCAATGGCAGTGATTTCATCATCAGGCCAGGTTTCCCATTCTGCATAAGTCAATTTATCAGATAAGACAAAATCTGAAATAAAATTCCCATCGTCTTGAGACATAAGTTCAAGTATTCTAGGAAGAAAATGTTTGTAATCTTCAATAGTGCCTATAGTATAGATAGACGAAATCAAATAGGTCGTTAAGTCATCTGCGGTTAATACTATTAATGGTTTTGTAGCCATAACGCCGGATTTTCTATCATAGCAACAAGGACAACTATTTTCTTTAAAAGTTTGAGGATAGAAGTGATACTTTTCAAAAACAGTGTAAAGATTTTCAATAGCCAGTTCTAAAGGTGTTTTCATAATAAGTATACTATAAAAACAAAGATGTAGATGTATTACGCAAGGATTTTGCGTAGTACGGTTTTTTCTTACATTCTTGTTCTGCAATTTTCAGTATCTTGTAAAAACCAAAAAGGAAACTATTTAATCATCAAACCATTATGAAAAAATTACTAGTATTCGCAATACTTATGAGCGGGGTATTTATAAGTTGTGAAAAGACTAAAAAAGAACCGCAACCGGAAGCCGAATTACAATCATTTAAAGGCCAACAAACCACTTACATTCGTAAAAATGCAAGTTCCAAGGAAGCGCAAGCCGATCTTGAAGCATTAAACATCGCGTTGGAAAAGATGCGTGCTATGGATTGTACCGATCCTTTAAGCTGGTATTCTCAGGGGGCAACACATGCTATCCCACCGACAATTCCCAATGGGAATCCACCTTGTCCTAAGTATACCAATATTGGGGAGTTGCAATGGAGTTGGAACACCTGTACACATCAGGATGGGTCAGAAATTCACTTTTTAGTATGGCATCGCCTATACATCTGGCATTTTGAACAGATTATTCGTGAGTTATCCGGTAAACGGGATTTTGCACTACCGTATTGGGACTATACCGATGTAGATTATAGGGTAATGCCGGAATTATTACGTACCAAAGGCAGTGCACTCTATGAGGAGGCGCGTCTGGATAGCTTAAATGAAGGCTATGCTATAGGAAAGCGCATGGACACCTTACTGGATGTAACCAAGTTATTTGAAAATAAGGTTTTTGAGATCTTCAACAGCACCATTGATCGGGCACCTCATGGTGCTATGCACAACTATATCGGTGCTTCAGGAACAGAAATGTGGAATGAAATTTATCAAGATACGATTAGCTCCGGTTTAATGGGTGAAGTCAACTCTGCAGGTTTTGATCCTGTATTTTGGTTACACCATTCCAACATCGATTATCTATGGCAAAAATGGGAGCAAACAGCAAACGGAAGTCGACCGACAATAGAAGAGTTAGAAGCCGTTTCCTGGCCATACTATTTTTACAGTCCGCAACGAGATAGTATTGCCTATACCATGGATCAGGTATATAAAACAGCGTTTAACCCGGATTATAAATACGATGTATTGGACGCCGTAGATAGTCAGATAGGAACAGAAAAGCATGAAGAACTACTCACCATTAGAAAGGAGCATCAGAAAACCACGATTTGGGAAGAAACCCCAGCCGTTAAAATGAGACAGGGTGTATTGAGTCATAATCCTACCCCTGAAAATGATCAAAAAAGTGGGTTATTAAAATCTCAGGCGACGGCACCAGATGCAGTAGTATTAGAAGTTACTGTTTCTTTTGATGCAGAGCCCGATAATTTTTATGATGTCTATTTTGTTGAAGATGGTCAAAGCACGCATATTGGCAATATGACCTTTTTCGGCGCAGCCCATCATGCAAAAATGCATAATACGCACGGTGATGATCCGGCTGCATTGATGACTAAGAAATTCTTATTTGATGTGACGCAGGAAGCATCGTTAACAAAAGACTTTGAAGTAAAAATTACCAAGCGCAATACCGACGATCCAGAGCTGGTGATCTCAAATATCAAGCTACTCTCTTTCTAAGTAGTTTTTGAGATTTAATATAAACTATAAAGGGTGTCTTAAAAGGGCACCTTTTTTTATTAACTATTGGGCATAAAAAAAGCGCCTCAATAGCGCTACAATTATGACTGGGGTAATATTTCTATGACCTTGCCATATACATTTTTGGTCCATCCGTTCAGATGGCCTCGGTTGTTACCGATCAGTAATCCACGTTTTGCATTTTTGCCTTTGACTAGATGCGTAAAACAGTTACCACGTACTTTACAAAACACAATATCTCCGGGTTCACAATCTTCCCAATGTATGGGTTCAAGGACAACCGGTTGTTTTGATTTGAGTATCGGTAACATAGAATTACCGGGTTCTTTAGAGACAATAGTCTCTCCATTCAATAGCTTTTGAATTTTCCAATTCATGATGTATAGTATTTAAATTAAACATTAATTCAAAAACTATGGAGTATGGTTTTTTCAAAGAACAAGTGCATTTGCACGGGGTAAAAGTA
>CAZPTJ010000359.1:0-2911 GCA_964589085.1 uncultured Flavobacteriaceae bacterium
GTATAATAACACGGTTTCTGCGAATGTTAACTCTACCGCGAACAGGTTCGGGAATCGAAGAATCAAATTACCTCAGTTCGGAAATTACTCTCGTTTTATGATTGGATGAAAGCAGTTATCAAGATGATAAAAATGGAGCGTATCCCCCCATCGTCTGGTATCAGGAATACGATGGAGGAAAAGCCTTTTATACCGTTGGTGGACATACCAAAGCAGCCTATAGCAAACCACATTTTAGAAAACACCTCCAAAAAGCAATCCTGTGGTGTCTCGCAGAGTAAACCATCTAAAGTCTTATTTTAATTTTAACTTGATTCTTAGCTAGTCTTCTTATTTTTGTTGAACAAAACTGAAGCAAAAATGAACAAAGGAGTCTTATTGGTCAATTTGGGATCCCCGGATAGTACAGACCCTAAGGATGTAAAACGCTATTTAGGAGAATTCCTGATGGACGAACGTGTCATTGACGTTCCCTTATGGGCGCGAACCCTTCTGGTAAAGGGTATTGTGTTGAATACACGACCCAAACAAAGCGCAAAAGCCTATAGTAAAATATGGTGGGAAGAAGGCTCTCCTTTAATTGTATTAACCGAACGCTTACGCGAAAAAGTACAAGGCAAGGTAGATATCCCGGTCGAGATTGCCATGCGCTACGGAAAACCGTCCCTAAAAACAGGTTTACAAAAACTCCATGATCAGGGGATTGATGAAGTGCTTTTAGTACCGTTATATCCACAATTTGCCATGGCAACGACAGAAACCATCACCGTTCTGGCAGAAGAATTACGAGCAGCACATTTCCCCAATATGAACATTACCGATGTGCCCGCCTTTTATCATAAAGAAGAATACATTAAGGTACTTGGAGATAGCATTGCCGAAAGCTTGGAAGGCGTAGACTATGAGCATCTGCTATTCAGCTATCACGGCGTACCGGAACGTCATATCCGTAAAAGCGATATTACCAAATCCCATTGTCGTATAGACGGCAGTTGCTGTCAGGCCGCTTCTAAGGCCCATAAATTTTGCTACCGTCATCAGTGTTATGATACCACACGTCGCATAGGCGAATATTTAAAATTTGAACCTGGAACCTTCTCAACCTCCTTTCAATCCCGTTTAGGCTTTGACCCCTGGTTGCAACCCTATACCGATCGTACCATAGAACGTATGGGGAAAGAAGGCATTAAAAAAATGGCGATTGTAACCCCAGCCTTTGTATCCGATTGCCTGGAAACTCTTGAAGAAATTGCGATGGAAGGCGAAGAGATCTTCCACGAAGTCGGAGGTAAGGAATTTACAACCATACCCTGCCTGAATGATCGAGACGATTGGGCAGGCGTATTGGCAGGTTGGATTACAACCTGGAAGGTAACTGAAGCCGCAACCGCAACCGTGTAGATGGGGAAAAAGCAATCTACCACACTGGGTACTGAGCCCATTCCTAAACTTCTGGTAAAGCAAGCAGTTCCTGCAGCAATAGGCATCCTGGTGATGTCCCTTAATATTATTGTAGACACCATATTTCTGGGAAACTGGATAGGAGGCCTGGCCATCTCGGCTGTAACCACCGTATTACCTTTTACGTTTTTTATAGCAGCCATAGGACTAGCTGTGGGTATCGGTGGAGGATCGGTTTTGTCCCGAGCTTTAGGTGCGGGAGATGATAAAAAAGCATTGTATGTTTTTGGGAATATGACCACTCTTACCTTTTTGGTATCCGCATTTCTCGCGATAAGTGGACTCTTATTTTCCGATTTTTTTATTGAACTATTAGGTGCTGCAGATTCCTATAAGGACATTGCTCTTACCTATTACCGTATTGTACTCTATGGTATTGTGATGCTGGCCATGTGTATGATGGGAAACAATGTCATTCGTGCAGAAGGCAAACCCAAATTTGCCATGTATGCCATGCTTATTCCTTCTATAGGCAATATTCTGATGGATTATATCCTGATCTATGTATTTGATTTTGGCATGCAGGGAGCCGCCTGGGCAACTTTTATCAGTTACTCCCTGTGTTTTGCCTTTATCCTATGGTTTTTTGTTTTTAAAAGTGAGTTGCGTTTATCCCCTTATTTTCTAAAACTTAAGACAAAAATTGTCAAAGAGATTACAGGCCTGAGTTTTGTAACTCTCGCACGTCAGGCAACCATAAGTGTACTTACCGCTTTATTGATCCATGTGCTCAATGCTTATGGAGATGCACTAGACGCTGCCGCCTATGGTATTATACGCGTGATGTTGATGTTTGCCCTATTTCCTGTGATTGGAGTCACACAAGGCTTTATGCCTATTGCTGGATACAACTATGGCGCCGCACATTATGCCAGAGTACGCGAAACCATAGGAACCTCTATCAAATATGCTGGGATACTGGCATTGGTGATATTTATTATCATTATGTTGCTACCAGAGCCTATTGTTGCCATTTTCATCAATAACAATACAGAAGATGCGCAAACACTAGCCGATAATGCCGAAATTTTAAAGCGAACGCCCAATGCCTTGCGCTGGGTATTTGCTGCCACACCTATTATTGTGATTCAATTGATCGGTTCAGCCTATTTTCAAGCGATCGGAAAAGCCATTCCAGCCCTTTTATTGAGTCTAACGAAACAAGGGTTTTTCCTTATTCCTTTGATTCTGATTTTACCAAAATATTATGGCGTGTTGGGCGTTTGGATCTCCTTTCCTATCGCAGATGTCCTTTCGACCATAGTCACCGGATATTTTCTCAATCGGGAAATTAAAAAGCAACCCGTTAGTGAGGAAGCGGCTACTGTACCTTAACTTGCAAGGCAGTAATTTGACGTTTTAAAAAAGTGCGTTCGGCGGCAACAGTAGTATAGGGAATAACATCGAGATAATAATTGATCCCCTTTGTATAGCTAAATTGATATAAAAT
>CAZPTJ010000360.1:0-2891 GCA_964589085.1 uncultured Flavobacteriaceae bacterium
CCATGGAAAAAGAAGGTGTATTTGACAAAATAATTGACCGTGTGAGAGCATATACGGGCTATAAAGACATTGATTTTGAAATGTATCCTGATTTTTCAAAGAAATTTCTCATTTCGGGAAATAACGAACCTGAAATTAGATCATTTTTTACAGATGAAATCATTCGGTTTTTTGATAGCCACCAGATTTATCATTTAGAAAGTAATGGCGAGGCATTAGTTATTTTTGACAAAATCAAATTAGCAAGAACCGATGAAACCATAGCCTTTATAGATTATGGTAAAGAATTAGCCACGCTCTTGGATATAATGGACTAGGTTATAACAACCTTAACGCAAGTCATTAGAGTAATTCAATGAACAAAACATTTAATCTTCAGAAAAACCTTATAATTTTTGGGATACCATTATTCATAATCGGTATAATGGTGCTCCTTGTGAAATCACCTGTTTTTAATGCACACCGGAGTAGTTTATCCATTGGTATTACATTTGATTTATTGTTGACAGTCCCTCTTGTTTATTTTCTATTAATAAGAAAAACAAATATTCCAAAGACCACTGCGGTTCCCTTCCTGATTATTGGTCTTCTCATTGGCTCATTTATACTCCCTGCCGAAAATCAAAATTATCTGGATTTGTTCAAAACCTGGGTACTACCTATCGTTGAACTATCTATTCTTCTATTTGCAATATACCATCTTAGAAAAGGGATAAAACACTATACTATACATAAAAATCAATCCTTTGATTTTTATACAACCTTAAAACAAACGTGTTATAAAATACTTCCAAAAAGTGCCGTAATTCCAGTAGTAACGGAGATTGCAGTTTTCTATTATGGATTTATATATTGGAAAAAAAGAAAGTTGGCAAGCAATGAGTTTACCTATCATAAAGAGAGTGGCACCCTTACCCTATTAATTGCTCTTATAAATATTATTGCCATAGAAACTGTTGTGTTTCATATTCTTCTTATGAAATGGAGCAATCTTGCTGCCTGGATTTTAACAAGCATAAGTATCTATTCGGGTATTCAAATTTTGGGATTTTTAAAGTCTATGCTTAAGCGACCGATATCTATAGAAAATAACATGCTTTATCTTCGATATGGTATTATGACCGAATCTACAATTGATCTTAACTCTATTGATTCTATTGAACTTTCCTCAAAAGATATCGAAGGTGATGACATGACACGGAGATTATCATTTTTAGGCGAAATGGAAACCCATAATGTTATCATTCACCTAAAAGAAGAAAATACTTTAGTGGGACTATATGGAATACGAAGAAAATATAAGACTCTGGCTTTGCATATAGATAACAAAGTAGCGTTTAAAGATTGTATAGATCAAGTCTTACAGTAATAAGCATACTTTAGTATTACCTAGCACTACATAAAAAATCACAACTGTAAAACATCGTTGATTAGGACTTCTTGAACGTTTAGTGCGTAAAAAGTACTATTTTTAATCTATAAGACCCTTAGCATCTATTACTACAGCCATGAAGCAACTTATCAAATCCATACTCCCGAAGAAATTCATAAAGACATATTGGTCCTATAAGAAAAATCAAGAGCGTCATAAAGTTCTAGCCAAGTATAAAGGTGATGATGTGCATTGCCCTATCTGCAATTCTTCTTTTAACTTATTTGCAGATTTTGGATTGATAAAAAGAACAAATGCCAGATGCCACAAATGTGGTTCTCTGGAACGGCATAGACTGCTTTATCTATACTTGACGAATACCAATAACATTTTCAATCACAAAGGACATAAAATAAAGGTATTACACTTTGCTCCGGAGAAAATATTCTATGATTTATTTGATGCTAATAAAAATATCGAATACACACCTTGTGATTTATTTCCTGAACAATTTAGTTATAACGGCACTTCAGAAATCTCAAAAGTAGATATTACAAAGATTCCCTTTGAAGACAAAGCATTTGATTTTATACTCTGCAGTCACGTTCTCGAGCATATCCCCGATGATCATTTGGCCATGACAGAATTATTCCGGGTGATGTCCGATACGGGAAGTGGAGTTTTCCAGGTACCTATAGACTATACTCGTGAAGAGACTTATGAAGATTGGAGTATTGTCACTCCTGAGGAGCGCGAAAAGGCATTTGGACAACATGATCATGTGCGATTGTATGGTCAGGATTATAAAAATAGATTGAAAAAAGTTGGGTTTACGGTAAATGAGGTAGATTATCCTTCAACATTTTCTTCAGACAATATCTTTAAGTATGGCTTGATGGAATCGGAACAGATCTACCATTGTTTAAAATCAAACGACTGAATCATAACAAATGACTCCTAGGATTGAAAAACTGGAAGAAAAGAAACTCGTTGGGCATTCTATAAAAATGAGTGTATCTCAAAACAAAACAGGACAACTTTGGGAACAATTTGCACCAAAAATCAAAGAGATTAAAAACAGGGTATCCAAAGACAAAATTTCTATGCAGGTGTACCCATCTTCCTATTTTGAAACATTTAATCCTAATGCCGAATTTGAAAAGTGGGCAACCGTAGAAGTAAATGATTTTAATAGTATTCCAGATGGGATGCAATCATTTACAATGCAAGAAGGGCTTTATGCTGTTTTTGATTACAGGGGTTCAAGTACGGATACCTCTATATTCCAATATATTTTCTCACAATGGTTACCAAATTCGGTATACCAAATCGATAATAGATCACATTTTGAAGTTTTAGGAGAGGGATACAAAAACAACAATCCAACTTCTGAAGAGGAAATCTGGATTCCTATAAAAAATAAAACACTTATCTTATAGGATATATACGCCTATAAAACAGAGATATAAATATCATAGAGGAAAACCTGTTTATGAAAAATGACCAGATATAATAGGTT
>CAZPTJ010000361.1:0-2890 GCA_964589085.1 uncultured Flavobacteriaceae bacterium
AATTAGATAAATGATAGGTCCCTTGAATAGTATAAGAGGTATTATCTTCTAGAATAATTTCAAAGGCTTTGGGGCCACGATCTTCTATAGTGATTTTTTTATCACCATCTGTATCCTCTTGTTCCAAGAGTCTTTTTAAAGTATTGTTAATATCGCCTTTAAAATTCACGGACATCTATCGAGTTAAGCGATTAAGTCTGAATAGACTCAAGAAAATAATGGAAAGCGGGATTAGTGACAGATAAAATACTTTATCACCTCCAAATTTATCAAACATAAACCCTATCATTAATGAGCCTACCACACCTCCTATTGCCGAAAAGAAAGTTAGAATTCCAGCTAATGAACTATGATCATTTTTACTGACGCTAGATAATACCCTCGAGTTCACCAAAGGATATAACGGAGCTAGGAACAATCCTATTAATGGAAACAAAAAAGCGACAAGTGGTAAATCTGTAATTGTATTTACCTCCGTCACACCAACATTTTTTGCTAGCGGAAGAACTACTAATACCAAAGCAGCAGCCAGAATAACACCAGTAAATGCTATGAAAATCCATTTAATTTTTTTTACAATAATCCCTGTAATAAACCTCCCCAAGGCAAAAGAAATCATTAACAAAACTGACACTTGTGTTGCTAACTTTGCATCTATATGAAGTGTCTCTTTATTAAAGGTTGGCAACCATGTCATAATGCCTTGCTCCGTCATTACATAGAAGAAAGCAAAAGCCGCAAATATCCAAATCAGTGGATTTCTAAATAGAGCAAACATTGCCGCAAAATCTTGTCCTAAGGATGTGTTTTTTTGTTCTACTCCAATATCAAATTTCGAAAATAAAATGATAAAAAATGCAATTGCTATAATTACTGCCATTAATAGATATCCACGCAGCCAAGCATTTGGATCAGTATCGCTATAAAAAAGAGGAAAAACGACATACATAAAAATAATCCCTGTCATAAAAACAGTTTCGATAAGGCTCATTAACTTGCTATGATCATCTTTATCATTAGTCACATAACCAATCAGTGCATATACAGCTACTTTTACAACGGCAAAACTCATACCTGTTAATGCAAAAAGAATCTTAACCGCCCAAAAGGTATTGGAAAAGTACATGCTAATACATCCAACAAAGACAAGCCCTAAACTGATAAGCATTCCTTTTTTATATCCTAATTTGGGTAAAAAAGAACCAATTAAAAAGGATACAAATGCGATCGAAAGATCTTTAAAAGGTTCAAGAATCGCTGCCGCTTCTTTGGCAATTCCATAAACTTCTTGAGAACGTTCTACAAGAATCCCTACACTATTTAAAAGAGCGGCAAAAACAAAGTATATTAAAAATAGAGAGAGCTTAATTCCAAAATGTTTCATAGTCTTCATTTAAAAATAAGAAGTTATATCATGTTGCCTCCATAGATTTTGATTCATTAAGTCTCAGCGCAAGTATTGCAGCAATAACAAAGAATGTTCCTCCAAATAGAATGGCATTAACTGCTTTACCCTGTAACAAGTATTTATAAATTGGTCCAAAAGATAGGGTTTGAATAAACATCGGTATTACAATCATCATATTGAGTACGCCCATATAAACTCCTCGTCTTTCCTGTCGTACAATTTTTGACACCATTGAATATGGAATTCCCATCATCGCTGCCCACCCAATCCCAAATAGAATCATTGGAATTAAAACTATATATGGATCCGTAATGTATGGGATAGCAAAAAGTGCTAAACCAGTTCCAACCAGACTTAAGGCATATACTTTTTTACCTCCAAATCTAATTGTAAGCGGAACAATAATTAATGCTACGACAGCCGTAACAACGTTATATACTAGGCTCATCCTATTGGCTTGATCGGTTGCAGAGGATAAATCATAACCCATTGTCGACCTGAAAAGAGGGGTTATATATTGCCAATAGATAAATAATGCATACCACTGAAAAAGATAAACTGCCGCAAGTCTCCACATAAATTTTGGCATTTCTTTGACTGCTTCCCCAACCTCAACAAATGGCACTAAAAGATCTCCAAATTTTCTGATTGATTTTTTGTCAGGATTACTTCTTATTAATCTGAATAAGTAGAAAAACCATATAGAACAAATTATAATAACTATAAAAACCCAAAGATTTATATCTTCAAAAAGAACCGGAAATATGTTCCCCAAAATAAGACCAATGGCTATTGGCAAAGAAAAAAGTATAAAAATCACTCCTAAAATTTGAACTAAAGGAGAAGGTTTACCTTTATTAAACTTCTGTATCTGTTCAAGTTCATTTGCGTCGGGTGGTATTTCTGGTGTTTTAAAAACAGACCAACTAATAGTGGCAATTGATAAGAAAGCTCCTATAAAAAAGGAGTAATACATCCAAGTGGGTATTTTACCAATAATATCAGAATCTTCTCCACCAAAAAGATATTTGAACAAAACTATAGACCCTGTAGCGAGTAATATACCCCCGCCCACAAATAAACTTTGCATTTGATACCCCAGATTCAATTGCTTTTTTGGTAATTTATCCCCAACAAATGCACGATAAGGTTCCATAGCCATATTATTTCCAACATCTAGAATCCATAATAACATAACAGCAAACCATAATGTAGGACTTAAAGGGAATACAAACAAACACATACTTGCAAGAATAGCCCCAATTAGAAAAAATGGTTTTCTACGTCCCCATTTTGGTGACCAGGTTTTATCCGATACAGCTCCTATAATAGGTTGTATAATTAATCCAGTTACAGGACCTGCAATATTCAAGATAGGCAGAATATCTTCGGCTGCTCCTAAAAATAAAAAAATTGGATTTACTGTGGTTTGCTGTAATCCAAAACTGAACTGAATTCCGAGAAATCCAACATTCATATTCC
>CAZPTJ010000362.1:0-2873 GCA_964589085.1 uncultured Flavobacteriaceae bacterium
CTCAAAGTTAAATGATTATATTTTTGTATTTAATTGATTTATTATCAGAAAAATACTAATTTATTGTGTCCA
This sequence comes from uncultured Flavobacteriaceae bacterium, assembly GCA_964589085.1. Lineage (GTDB taxonomy): Bacteria > Bacteroidota > Bacteroidia > Flavobacteriales > Flavobacteriaceae > Dokdonia. Next base: position 73 of record CAZPTJ010000362.1, read on the forward strand.
TATCTATGAACAAGATATACTGATGTAAGAAAGTGGTTTCCAATAATTTTGCTAAATTAGATTAAAACTATGAACAGGAGAGTTTTTATCCTTGTACTATTATGCTTTTATGGAACTATAGGCGTTTCTCAAATTCTTTATGAAAATCAGGAAGAGAGCTTAATTGCTGGAGATCCGATGTATGGCGTGGTTACGACCAATGGATTGGGATCGGGAATCTCTTTTTTTGATTATGATAATGATGGATGGGATGATATTACAATTCCGGCTTCAGCCAATAACGATTTTCAATTTTATAGAAATGTAGAAGGCACCTTCATACAACAAAACCTTCCTATACATAGTGGAGGTGTGCAATCACGGCAGGCAATATGGGTAGATTATGATAATGATGGAGATAATGATTTTTTTGCAACCAGTGATACTGGAATCTGCTGGTTTTATAGGAATGATGGAGACAATATATTTACAGATATCACTGTTGTTTCTGGTTTACCATTAGAACAAGTTCAATTTTGGGGTGTTTCTTGGGGTGACTATAATAATGACGGTTTTCTGGATGTTTTTTTAAGTGTTCGAGACAATGCGCAGTTGGAACATAATGAGCTCTATCGTAATAATGGTGATGGAACATTTACAAACAGAACCGTTGCAGCGGGAATAGACGAGACAGGTTTTATAACATTTTGCTCTTCTTTCTTTGATTACGATAATGACGGAGATCAGGACATTTATATGGCTAATGATAAATGTATCACAAGTAATATTCTATATCGCAATAATGGTGACAATACATTTACAGATGTCAGCGAGGCAGCAGATGTAAACCTATTTATGAGTGCTATGTCAACGACCATTGACGATTATAATAATGATGGTTGGTTAGATATATATGTCACCAATTTTTACCCTTCTTTTGAGGAAGATGCCACGACAGGCAATGCTTTTTTACAAAATAATGGAGATGGTACTTTTTCCAATATTGCTTTGGATAACGGAACCCAATTTGATAGTATAGGTTGGGGAGCCGTATTTCTGGATGCCGATAATGATACAGATAAAGATTTGTATGTTTCCGGGAGTTTGGATGACACAGATATCGAAGGTCGTATGTCTGCAGCATTTTATGAACAAAATGAAAATGAAGAATATTCTGTAGTATCCAATTCAGGGTTTCAAAATGACAATCGTACCAGTTTTGCAAATGCTATAGGAGATATACAAAACGATGGCCTTCCCGATATGCTTGTTTTGAATACCGCTAATCAACCCATTTTCCTTTGGGAAAACAAGACAGAAAACAATAACAATTGGATTAAAATACAATTACAAGGAACCGAAAGTAATCGTATGGGAATTGGTTCCACAATCAAAGTGTTTGTTGAAGATCAAATTTATTATGGGTATACATTATGCGGAGAAGGATATATTGCTCAAAATAGCAATAGAGAGTTTTTTGGTTTAAGAGATGCTATCAACATTGACGCTATAGAAGTACATTGGTTAAGTGGTCAGATTGATCGTATCGAAAACGTAACCGTCAATCAGACCTTAACGATGGTTGAAGGAGAAAATCCATTATCTATAGGTGATCTGGAGCGTCAAACTATAGCAATATTTCCTAATCCTGCTACTAACAGTATTCGGATTAATGGGTTGAATTCATTTAACGGAGGAACTATGACAATTTATGATGTGCTCGGAAAAGAAATACTGCAAAGAACAATTGACAATGAAACAATGCAAATCGATATCTCTTCCCTAAAACAGGAACTTTATATTGTCGAAGCCTTTAAAGGGACACAAAAATTTGTGTCCCGTTTTATTCATCTATAATTTAAAAAGGAACCTCTTATTTTTTTAACGAGGGAGTACTAATTTAATGTCTGAGAATAGGTGAAGATTTCTTTGAGATCTTCAGTTTTTCGAAATGACAATTTATTCTTCTTGGCATAAGAAGCTACTTTGGTCTCATCTTTTGTTAGTTCTAAAATCTTTGATTTTTTAAGCTTGAAAGATTTAAAAGTATCTCCTTTAATAATATAGTATCTAGCTTTTTTGACATATACCGTTTCAATATTTTGCGTGTAACCAGGATTGTTATTATTACCGCTTTGTTGTATATCCAGATAATTATCTTTTACTAATGTGAAATCATCATTTTCTGCAATGATCTCATAATAGCGTGATTCTCCAGTAAGTGAGTTCTGAAAGTATTTAAATGATGCGTTATTAAAGATGATCTCCCTATATTTTGTTCCATCGATAAGAAAAATAGAATTCTTGTCTTGCAAGGCAAAAGTGCCTCTTTCCAATTCATAATTAATAAAACCAACAGTATATTGCTTACCTCCTAGCGATTTTATTGTACCTCTGTTCTCCCAGTCTTTCTGTAAAAATATATTCTCCTGAACTTTTACTTTAGGTTTAACAATCGTAAAAGGATCGTTTCCGGTTGGTGCACCACTATAGATAAATTGGTTAATCGTATTTGTAGCGACAAAGGAATTAAAAAATTGAGATTCTGTCTGGGGATTAGAGCGTTCTTTTTTCTCTTTTTCATCAGAAGAGTTCCTTGGTCCCTGAGCGACCATTGCTGTCTGATTAATAAATAGAATCAACATTATATAACATATCTTTTTCATAACTCTTGTAGTTTAAATTTTATGTAGGATTAATTAAAATATTTAGATCGTTCTTTATGTAAGTAAAGAAGCCTATACCTTACATATAAAAAGCTTTTTAAGATATCATTTAACACAATGGGGTGAAGAGGTATTCAAAATGTTCAGAATGTTGAA
>CAZPTJ010000363.1:0-2833 GCA_964589085.1 uncultured Flavobacteriaceae bacterium
TAAAAATGTGAAAAACTTCGGATAACTTCCGGGTTGACCTTTTTCTTGAATTTATGTGAATTGTTATTTTTAATCTTCCTATAAAACTTCTTTCTTTTGGCAAAAAAAGTCACCCCTTTAATGCAACAATACAATACGATAAAGGCAAAATATCCCGATGCCTTATTGTTGTTTCGCGTAGGCGATTTTTATGAGACCTTTGGTGAAGATGCTATAAAAAGCGCTCAAATTTTGGGAATCGTGTTGACCAATCGCAATAATGGCGGAGAGAAGACGGAGCTTGCTGGGTTTCCACATCATTCCCTAAACACCTATTTGCCTAAATTGGTGAAAGCGGGTTGTCGAGTAGCGATTTGTGATCAATTAGAAGATCCTAAGCAAACTAAAAAGATCGTAAAACGAGGAGTAACCGAATTAGTTACTCCAGGAGTATCATTAAATGACGAAGTACTTCATGCAAAACAAAATAATTTTCTGGGTGCGCTTTATGAAGGTAAGAAGCAGTGGGGAGTTGCGTTTCTGGATGTGTCAACTGGAGAATACCTTACTGCACAAGGGAATGCGGCTTATATTGATAAACTCTTACAGAATTTTGTGCCTAGCGAATTACTGATTTCCAAAAAACAGAAAACATCTTTTTTTGAAACCTTTGGCAATGACTTTCATACCTTTTTTCAGGAAGACTGGATCTTTCAAATTAATTATGCAGAAGAATCTTTAAATAAACATTTTGGTACCAATACCCTAAAAGGATTTGGCGTTGCTCATCTGGAAGAAGGGATTATTGCTGCAGGGGCGATCTTACATTATCTGGGGGAAACGCAACATCATAAACTACAACATATCACAAGGATTAGTCGTATTGCCGAAGATGCTTATGTCTGGATGGACCGGTTTACCATTCGTAATTTAGAGCTATATCAGTCAGCTTTCGCAAAAGCGGTAACCCTGTTGGATGTTATTGATAAAACCATATCACCTATGGGTGGACGTTTGCTAAAACGTTGGTTGGCATTACCCTTAAAAGACATTGATAAAATACAACAACGGCATGAAGTTGTTGCTTTTTTGTTAACCGAAGATGTTATACTTGAGAAATTGCGCGGCCATATTAAGCAAATAGGTGATGTCGAGCGTTTGGTAAGTAAGGTGGCTACAGGAAAAGTCTGCCCACGTGAGGTGATCCAGTTAAAGAATAGTCTGGAAGCTATGGTTCCAGTCAAGAGTCTGATGCAACAGACGGAAAATCCTGCTTTACATCTTATTGCAGAACAGCTGCATGATTGTGACACCTTACGAGCCAAAATAAAGGAAACCTTAAAAGAAGATGCTCCGGTCAATATGCTGAAAGGGAGTACTATAGCTTCTGGTTTTCATCAAGAGCTGGATAACCTTAGGGAATTAGCACATTCTGGTAAAGACTATCTGGATAAAATGCTGGAGAGAGAGTCAGAACGTACTGGGATTACCTCCTTAAAAATAGCTTCAAACAATGTTTTTGGATATTATATTGAAGTGCGTAATACGCATAAAGATAAAGTACCTGAAGATTGGATACGTAAACAAACGCTGGTCAATGCCGAACGTTATATCACCGAAGAGCTTAAAGAATATGAGGCGAAGATCTTGGGTGCAGAAGAACGCATACTCGCTATTGAACAGCAATTATTTTCAGAACTGGTAAGCTGGATGATGCAATTTATATCTCAGATTCAGACCAATGCTTCGGGTATTGCCCGTTTGGATAATCTGGCAGCTTTTGCAACACTAGCTCAAGAGCATGGGTATGTACGGCCCGTCGTTGATGATTCTCGTGCCATTGATATTAAGCAAGGCAGGCACCCCGTTATTGAAAAGCAATTACCACTTGAAGAGACTTATATTGCAAATGATGTATATCTCGATCCCGAATCCCAACAAATGATTATGATTACTGGGCCCAATATGAGTGGTAAAAGTGCCATTTTAAGACAAACGGCGCTTATTGTACTTCTCGCACAAATGGGAAGTTTTGTACCGGCCCAGTCTGCACAAATAGGAGTTGTAGATAAGATATTTACGCGCGTGGGAGCGAGCGATAATATTTCTATGGGCGAGAGCACCTTTATGGTAGAAATGAATGAAACTGCCAGCATCCTTAATAATATTTCAGATCGTAGTCTTGTATTGTTGGATGAGATAGGAAGGGGGACCAGTACCTATGACGGAATCTCTATTGCCTGGGCCATTAGTGAGTATCTCCATGAACATCCCGGAAAACCAAAGACCCTATTTGCCACGCATTATCATGAGTTGAACGCGATGTGTGAAACTTTTGAGCGCATTAAGAACTATAATGTCTCTGTAAAAGAACTTCCTGATAATGTGCTCTTTATTAGGAAGCTAGTCCCTGGAGGTAGTGCTCACAGTTTTGGAATTCACGTAGCGCGTATGGCAGGGATGCCGCAACAAGTGTTACGTCGTGCAACAAAGATGATGGAAAAATTAGAACAGTCTCATGGAGGAGATGAGCTGAGAAATACCGTTAAAAATGCCGCAGAAGACGAGTTACAATTAAGCTTCTTTAATCTGGATGATCCTTTGCTTGAAGAAATTAAAGAAGAGATATTACATACAGATATAGATACATTAACCCCTGTTGAGGCATTGATGAAACTTAATGAAATAAAGCGTATGCTGGTACGTAAGAAAGGAAATACAGCCTCTTAATCTGACGAGGAGTTGTGTGTTTTGGTAAGCTACCATTTGAGAATTTGAAATTTGAATATTGAGATTTATTTTATAAGTGCGATTTTTTCCAAAAACCCTTTGGAAAATGTAGAAATAGTTTAAA
>CAZPTJ010000364.1:0-2826 GCA_964589085.1 uncultured Flavobacteriaceae bacterium
TGTTCCAGCAATTATGATCCATCCTTATATTTTCAAATAGGTATCTGCTTAACCGCCATAAGAAAAGATGGAAAACATAGTTTTAAGTTCTATGTGTTGTCTCATTACATTATAATGCACTATTTTTTTAAATGCTTACTAATTTTGAATCGTGGAAGAACGTAAACGAAGTACCTTATTTTCAATATCTTTAGGGTCTTCAATGTTCAAGGCGTTACTTTCTTTAGAAAGTTTGGGCTGAGGAGCCCTAGGGAAACGAAGATCGCTATATTCAGAACGCTCACCTGTGTTTGAAATCTCATCTTTTCGATTGGCTACAATATGCCAAGAGAAATTGACATTTGATGTTCCTTTTTGTAATTCTTTTACAGTAAAGCCATTTTTAGATTTATCAGCGACATAAACCCCATTACAGTCTCCTTCTAACTGAATAAAAACTTTAAGAGGATGTTCTCGATCTACATGAATATTTTGACTAAAAATTGGATCAATTTGTATTTGTACTTCCCCATTTTTAAGTTGTCCTGTGCCATAATCTTCAAAAAGGACTTCTGGTGCTTCTGGAGCAAACATAATACGTTGATTAGCTACACCATTTGCATCGCTAACAATGGTGGATACTGTTCCATTGCCTACAATCTTATAATTGGTATTTCCAACGCGTGCACCAGCATAAGCAAAAGAAGAATTGGCATTGCTCCCTCCACTATATAGAAAAGCACCATAAAAAGTATCATCAGTACCGCCACCACTTGTATTGGCGTTAGCCTCAAAACCGGCCAAGCGTACGCGTGGATCTCTATTATTCGCATCTGTAGGAACTCCAGAAAAATTAGTCTGAAAAATAGCGGCATCAAGATCTCCAACTGAATTAATGGCATCTTCTGTGATGACACTTAATCCTAAATCAGGTGCATTCACTGCAATCCCAATGTTCAGTGCCCCTGCTGGTGTAATACTCGTGTTACTTCCTGCTACTACACGCAAGCCAATGTTTGCTTCTGTAGTTGCAAGACCCGAAGTAGCAGCAAATATTCCTGTTGCACCATCTGTAGCAGAAGCTAATCCAAGAATACTGGGGATAATAGTCGTTCCTATATTGGAGGCAGTAGTACTTGTCAGTAAAGCAGAACTATTAGAATTAAAAAAACCTGCAATACCTCCTCCTGTATTTTGAGCAACAATAGCTTGTCCAGTACTATTTTGAGTTGCCAAAAGACCTGCGCCAGTTGAATTTGCCGTTGTGCTAATACCAAAATCAAAAGAATCAACCGTTAATCCTACGTTCGTAAAGGGAGCTGTTCCAACTCCTAAGTTACCTGTTGATCCTAAAATACGAGCTCTTTCTATATTGTTTGTGCGTATTACGAGATCTGTATCCTCTTTGGTTCCAACAAAATCAGTTAAGGGATCTGTTCCGTCATTTCCTTCCAACGACCAATCACGCCCATTAGTTCCTGCCAAAGCAATCCACATAGTTCCATCCCAATAATAGAATCCGGGTAATACATTTGTTGTTCCTGAACCTGCGGTAGCCATATTATAGACTAATAAGCCTGTCGCTGGGCTAGTTATAGGAGTCTCAGAATTTGTAGCGGTTAATGCAACACGATTAATAAGTAGACCTTTTGTGGTTGCAGATAAATCTAATTGGGCACTGATATCAGGGGTAATAGTACCTATACCTGTATCGCCATCAGGATCAATCCTGAAAGTTCCGCCTGAATAGGTTCCATCTGTAGCACTTGAAACACCTAAGGTTACCCCCCCTTCAGACCAATAATCACTATCAGTAAGATCGACACCCCAAAGTGGAGCACCTTCATCTACAGCGTGTCCTGAAATCCAATATTTATTATCTCCAGGATCAGCTCCTGTGCTGGTGAGTTCAATAAGACTATATCCATTGGCTTCAGAGCTTATAGCACCGCTTTTAATAACTTTTAGAACAGAGCTTTCGTCCTGACCACCTCCAGCAGTATCTTGATCTTCAATAGTAAAAACATCTCTTTGTCCAGTAGTGCCATTTGTTTGTGTAAAATTAAAGGCTTCATGATTTTCAGTGCTTATAACTTGAAAATCTCCTGTAGGGTTTGGAGAATTAATTCCTATAGCGCCATTTGTGAAGTTTAAAATTTGTGTATTTAAATCATAAGTTCTTGTTTCAGTGTCCTGAATAAGGTCATCCGTGGCTAGATTGATGTCATCGCTAGTAAATGAGTTAGCATCCAGAAGAAGAATCCAGTCATTTCCATCCCAAAAATGAAATCCTTCTCCGGTAGTTGTATTGGTATTATACACCAATAAACTTACAGGACTCCCTTCCGTAATTGGAGCGATGGTGTTAAGATCATCAATGTCGACTCTAGGAATCAGAATTCCTTTATCGGTAGCGGTAATATCTAAAATTGATCCTCCTTCCGGACTTAATGTACCAATCCCGACCTGAGCCTGGAGAAAGAAGTTTAAAAAGAATAATAAAAAAAATAGGGCGTAGGTTTTGAGAGTAATTGTATGTGACATATCATTTGGGGTTATGATTTTTCTAAACTAAAGATAGAGTAATCCTTTAAGAATTCCAAAGAAATAATATTTTAAATATCAGAAAATCAATGAGGTAAATACGTAAATGATTTACGGATTTTCCATAATTTAGAATAATACCTATTGATTGTAATTCTTGCTTTTGATAGGATTTAGGTAGTGTTTACGTATTATAGAAGAAAATTTAAATTGTCTTAATATAAAAATGGAAAATCTCATTTTTAAAGTAAAAAATCAGTAGTGTCCGATAAAAGAAAATAGACCGCTTTGCTGCTAGAAAAT
>CAZPTJ010000365.1:0-2816 GCA_964589085.1 uncultured Flavobacteriaceae bacterium
AAACCGGGAGATAAATACGAGGTTGAAGCAGATCGTATGGCCGATCAGGTTGTAGCCAAAACAAATGATCAGTCAGTACCGTTTTTCGCACCAGCACCGACCATACAGAAACAAAATAATGAAGACCTTCAAACGCAACAGGAAGATACGCTTCAGGAAAAACCACTTTCTGAATCTATCACCCCACTGATACAAACAAGTACCGAAGAAGAAGTTCAGGAAAAGACAACAGAAGATGTTCCTGAAGAAACCATACAGCAAAAAGCAGAAGACTCGGCTTTAAAAACTGCGGAAACTCCGGACACACGGGTAGCTGAACCAAATACACCTATTCAGAAGGCAGTTGAAGAAAATATTCAAGAAAAGGAAGAGGAAGAAATTCAGGAAAAAGAAGACGAAGAAGTACAACAATTACAAATACAATCTTCGGGAGGTGATGAAAATCCTTCTTCTGATTTAGAAAATAATCTAAACAGTTCTAAAGGAGGTGGTAGTCCCCTATCTTCTGATACTCGTCAGGAAATGGAATCTGGTTTTGGAGCAGATTTTAGCGGTGTGCGTGTCCACAATGATAGTAATGCCACACAAATGAATCAGCAACTAGGTTCACAGGCATTTGCTAATGGTTCTGACATTTATTTTAATGAAGGCAAATACAATCCAGATAGCAATTCCGGTAAGCATCTATTAGCCCACGAATTAACACATACCGTACAACAAGGTGGAGCAAGCATTCAACGCAAATCTATAGATATTTCATCAGTTCCTGAAATGATACAGGGGTTTGGGTTTTTAGATCTGGTTCCTGATTGGATTATTGATAATGCTCGGAACATTCCAGGATACACCTTATTCACTGTTATTATCACCTATGATCCGCTTACCGGTCGTAACGTAGATAGAACAGCCATTAATCTGGTGCAAGGGCTTTTAGAACTTGTTCCAATCGCCGGACCTGCCATTTTTGATAAGCTTCAAGAATATGGTATTCTGGAAACAGCCTTTGACTGGATTAGCGGAAAATTAAGCGAACTTAATTTAACCTCAGATGGTATATTAAGTTTGGTTGAAGAAGCCTGGAATGAATTAGAATTTCCTTATACAGATGCTATAGACATTATAGCTGGAAAATTCGACACCCTACTTAATCGGGTTATTCGTTTTGCATCTGCGCTCATAGAGCAGCTCCTCACCTGGGTCAAAGATGCACTTATTGATGTGGCAGAACCTTATCTGGAAGAAAATCAAGCTTGGTCATTGATTAAAAAAGTTATTCATTATGACCCCTTACGTGGTGAAGAAGTTCAAGCAGAAACGGTAGAGATTCTTGAAGATTTCCTTATCCTCATCGGGAAAGAAACTGAACTGGAGCAGATGCGGGAAAGAGATACCTTACAAGAAACCGCAGACTGGCTAGATACGCAAATAGGAGCTTTTATGACCTTGTTAGGTCAATTAAACAATCTTGTTGATAATGTCTGGGACGCTATTCAACCCGAAAACCTGCCTAACATTCTGGATAACCTTGGAGCACTGGCTACTTCGGCTGGTGAATTCCTAGAAGGCGTTTGGGATTTTGCCAGTACCGTTGCGATAGAAGTGCTCAAACTTATCAAAGACTCCTTATTAAGTTGGTTGAATACATTTGCAGCCGACATCCCTGGGTTTACATTACTCACGGTTATTATTAGGAAAAATCCGCTTACTGATGAAGAAGTACCTCGATCTGTTCAAAACATTATTAGAGGTTTTATGGGACTTGTCCCTGGAGGAGAAGCAAGATACCAGGAGTTAACAGAATCAGGAGTAATCCCTAGAGCCGCTGGACAAATAGAAGCATTAATTGCTCAATTAGGAATGTCTCCAGCTTCCATTATTCAACTTTTTACAGACCTCTGGAATTCATTCACTATAGATGATTTATTAGATCCTTTAGCAGCTTTTGAACGTATCACCGCAACCTTTGGAGAACCTATATCCAGATTATTTCAATTTGTAGCTAAAGTGGTCAAAATTTTAGTGAATTTGCTGCTGGAGATTATGGGAATTCCTCCCGAATTGATTGGTAATATAATAGCCAATATTATGTCTGCTTTTGAGGATATAAAGCGAGATCCGATAGGTTTCTTACTCAATCTAATGAATGCACTTAAAAACGGCTTCATTAACTTCCTAAATAACATAGGCACTCATCTTCTTAACGGTATACAAACCTGGCTCTTTGGCACCTTAGCCGATGCCGGTGTTGATATGCCTGAAGATTTAAGCATACGATCCTTACTGGGAATGGCGATGGATGTTTTGGGTATTACTATAGATAATGTCTTGGATCGTTTAGCTGAAAAAATTGGGCCAGAACGAATGGAACAAATCCGTTCTGTATTAGATACGCTCACAGGAATTTGGGCATTTGTAAAAGATGTTATTGAGCGTGGACCTATTGCTATTTGGGAATATATACAGGATCAGATCAGTAATTTATGGAATGTGATCAAAGAAGGCATCATGGGCTTTATTCAAGAAAAAGTAATCCAGCAAGCCATAGGCTGGTTACTCTCTTTTCTTGATGTTACGGGGATTATGCCAATAATAAGAGGTGTACAAACTGTTTTTAATGCAATAACCTCATTTATAGAAAAACTACGAGAAATCTTAGGGATTGTAAATTCCTTTGTAGCAGGTGTAGCAGATATCGCTCGTGGTAGTATACAAAGTGCTGCCAGTTTCTTAGAAACTGCACTTGCCGATGGAATTCCTGTAGCGATATCATTCCTGGCTAAACAATTAGGATTAGGAGATATTAGTGAAAAAATAGC
>CAZPTJ010000366.1:0-2801 GCA_964589085.1 uncultured Flavobacteriaceae bacterium
CGAAGACAATACGGTAAAATCTACCTTTTATGCTCGTGATGCACAAGGAAATGTGCTGGCGGTGCTGGGAGGAGAAGGAGAGGCTAAAGACGGTGTACCACAGCCTGGTTTTAACAGCTTTGGTGTCAAAGAACACCATCTTTATGGTAGTAGTCGTCTGGGAATTGCCAATGCCACTACAGCCGATGAAGGCTTTGCAGGAATCTCTGGTTTAAACCCCGGTAGTGATATTGTTCTTGGTTTAGGCGATCACCGCAGTACCCAATGGCAGGTAAGTGCCAATGTCCTTAATGAAACTAGTATAGCACCATTGAGATTACAACAAACCCTGGATTTTCACCTCAAGGAAAAAGTACCGGTTAATGATTCGATCAAGATATCTACCCTGACCTATCATCAAAAAAATAGCGCCAATGTGCTTACACAAAATACGCTGGATGTCTATTATAAAAATGATAACGGAAGCTACTATCCGGTATATATTCTAATTTCTGAAACGGAAGGTGGAAACCGTATAACCAACTATGTAACTTCAACCATAGGGTTTACCGAAGCGGATGCTTTAGGAATATCCAGTGTCAATACGTTTAGTGCGAACCTGACCCCTGAAAAGGAAGCCGTTTCCTTGCAAATAAATAATGCTATCCTGTCTCTGGACAATGGTTTCTTAACTATGGATACTTACAGTGTGGCTGCGGGTACTATAGCTCCCGAGGCTCCGGTATCCAGTCTGGGAGGTAATCATAATACCACCTTCCAGTTACGAGGTTATGACTATCAGATCAGAACAGGAAGTCATACGCTATCCGAAAGCTTTGTGTTTGACAATCCCGATACGGGCTTACAATCACAAGCTGCGCTTAATGCCATAGTGATGGAAGCTATTGCCGGTACAACTATCTGGGAAGCCAGTGTCTTCAATAATGCTAACGTTAACTATACCTTTAATAAAGACGTTGGAGATAAGAACTATGAACTAAGCAACCATTTAGGGAATGTCCTGAGTGTGGTGACCGATAAGAAATTACCCAAGCTCACTGCAGGAAGTCTGGATTACTTTAATGCCGATATCATTGCTTATAATGATTACTATCCTTTTGGGATGCTACAACCAGGACGCCACGCGAATACTGCTGACTATCGTTATGGCTTCCAGGGACAGGAACTCGACAACGAACTTAAAGGAGAAGGGAATTCCGTAAACTATAAGTACAGAATGCATGATCCAAGAGTAGGAAAATTCTTTGCTACTGACCCTTTAGAAAAAGGGTACGCTTGGAATAGTCCTTATGCATTTAGTGAAAATACAGTTATTGATCATGTTGAATTAGAAGGATTGGAAAAATCGGGGCATCAGCTTATAGAGAATCCAAATGGAGGAACTTTTGAAATACCAACTTCAGCTGAACTCGGATTAGTAATAGGGGGAGAAACCCTTACGTTTCGCTTAGATGGAAACCTTTATTTTGCTATAGAACAGGGATATACTAGCGTCTCTGCAGGAGATTATGAAGTTAGAAGTGCTTGGAGGATAAGATCAACAAATTCAGACAATAATATAGGAGGCTTAAAAACAGGACCAAATGGCTGGAGTCCTTGGTTAAGTTTCACTGGTAAAAATGGAAGATATTTTAGTGATTCTAGCGGCTGGGGAGAATTTGAAAGTGCCGATAATTTGGCATCTTTAATGGGGCAAGATGCAAATACTATAAGGAAACAAGGTTATGCACAAAAGAATCCTCTAGCGCCCTCAGTAAACTTCAATGTAGATCCAGGAGGTATAATTAAAGATGCGGGTGTTTTTGTAGCTACTGGGTTAGGAACTGGATTAGCATTAAAAGGTTTAATTTATGGAGTTAAAGGTATTCGAGGATATTATTTAACAAGAGCCGTAGAAGGTGGTAGTAGACAAACTATTGCTACTTTAGCAGAGAGCAATGCAGGAAGGTTTTTAGCTTCTGCTGAAGCATCAACTCCTGGAGCACATTATTTTTCAAGACATGGTTCCTCAACAAGAATGATCGAACAATATAGAAGATCGTGGTCAGGATTAACTCCAGATGGATTTCTAGGAAGAGCTGTTAATTCGACAAGGTTCTTCTCTAATAGAATGCAATTAGAAGCTTATAATAGAGCATATACTATTCATCGGCAAACAGGAAGGGCGGCATTTAGTTTTGATATGGGATATAATATTGGAAATGGTATTCGAAAAGGAAGTTTAATAACTAGACAGACGTCAACAGTGCAAGCTGTTTTTAGAAATGGACAATTATATACTATGTATCCGAAATTATAATGATTTATGTTAAAAGTTAATGTTTATTTTATTGAAGACCTTCTTAATCCTTTAATAGGATTGGCTGATATTGATGAAGAACAAAAAAAATACATAGATTTTGATGCTAATAATGAAGATTTATCAAAAAAGATAATAATAAGTGTTTTGAAACCTTATTATAATGAAAAAAGTCTAAAGTATAAATCGCTAAGTAAAAGATCTTTGGCATTTTATTTAAATACATATGATCATTCTTTTTTTGAGGAGATATTCAACTCCAATTTACTTCCGTTTGATCCACCTGATAAGGGCAAAGAATTTTTTATTTGGATTTGGGAAGTATATTTTGGTGGTGAAAGTTATAATATCGAAGATTTATCTTTATATAAAGAAATTAATGACTTATATGAACCCAATAGATACTAGTATTATCTGTAATCTTTAGTTCATAACCATAATTATTAAATCAGAATCCCTCGCTGCCGCGCGAATCTTTCCCCCGCTACCGCGCGAATCTTTC
>CAZPTJ010000367.1:0-2782 GCA_964589085.1 uncultured Flavobacteriaceae bacterium
ACAGTATACTCTCCTATCGTTTTACCTTCCCGTTGGGAATATCGCAACGTTTTTTTCTGAATTTTTTTTATTATGGATTGTATATGCTGTTCATGAATTTGATGAGGAGCAATAACAAACTTAGTATCTTCTTCATGCTTATTGATATATTCTGCTATTAAGGTTTCTCCTTCAGGCCAGGTACTTCCGCAAACCACACAAAGATTAGTCCCTTTGAAGGTATCCATAAATTTCAAGGTATTGTCCATTTCCAACTGCGCTGCCACCCGATCAAAACGAGTATCACCACTTTGGGTTACCTGATTAAATCCTAATTGTCGAATTAACACTTCTGAAGAGGCATCCTGAACAAAAAAATGATGAAAAGCATCCAGTGTCTTAATCATCCATTTTCCATAGGGTTTAAAAAATATCTGCCTTTTATTAAAAACTCCAGACAATAAGAGTGTTTGAATCTTTCGTTTTTGCAATTCTCTTAGATAATTGGGCCAGAACTCATATTTAATAAAAATTGCTAATACAGGTTGGGTATGATCTAAAAATCTTCTGACATTCTGCGGAGTATCCAAAGGTAAGTAGGTAGTTGCTTTGGCAAAAGCATTGTCTTTTTTAATCTCAAACCCTGAAGGTGAAAAAAAAGTAATCACAAGCTGATACGTGGAGTAGTATGCCTGTATGGCCTTCATAACGGGTACTCCCTGCTCATACTCCCCTAGAGAGGCAGCGTGAAACCATACTACTGGTTTTTGAGTATCCAATTTCGCTTTAAGCGTATCAAACACTTGACGACGACCCAGTACAAACAATTTCATTTTAGGACTAACCCATGCGACTATGGGAAGTAAAACCTGTATCAGATGGATCAATATGGTATATACAAAACGCATATTTGCTAAAATACCGCTTTGTCATAAAATACATTGTGGGTGGGAGGAGTTTTTGTATTTTCGTTATGGTGGGTAATAGACCCAAAAACCAAAGCTAAATCCTTATAAAACTGCCTCTTCTCCTGAGGTTTATATACTATGAAAAAAATACAAATGGTTGACCTTAAAGGTCAATATGCAAAAATCAAAGAACGTGTAGATGCATCTGTTCTTAAAGTGATTGAATCATCAGCCTTTGTAAATGGTCCGGAAGTACATAGTTTCCAAAAAGAGCTGGAGGAGTATCTTGGTGTAAACCACGTGATCCCTTGTGCAAATGGTACTGATGCTTTGCAAATCGCTATGATGGGATTGGGTTTGAAACCGGGAGATGAAGTGATTACTGCAGATTTTACATTTGCAGCTACCGTTGAAGTCATCGCTTTATTGCGCTTAACACCAGTTTTAGTTGATGTAGATCCCGTCAATTTTAATATTGATATCGAGGCTATTAAAAAAGCCATTACTCCAAAGACTAAAGCCATTGTTCCTGTACACCTTTTTGGTATGGCAGCCGACATGGATACCATTATGGAACTAGCTGCAGAACATGACCTCTTCGTTATTGAAGATAACGCCCAGGGAATTGGAGCCAATTATACCACAAAGAGTGGTAAAAAGGTAAAAACAGGGAGTATCGGTCACATAGGAACTACTTCTTTTTTTCCATCCAAAAATTTAGGATGCTATGGAGATGGCGGCGCCATTTTCACCAATGATGACGATCTGGCACACACTATACGTGGTATCGTTAATCACGGGATGTATCGTCGTTACTATCATGATGTTGTAGGAGTAAACAGTAGATTAGATAGTATCCAGGCCACTATTTTACGTGCTAAACTTCCGCTGCTTGACACCTATAATGATGCACGAAGAACGGCTGCACGAAAGTACTCTCAGGCCTTTGAAGCCGAAGATAAGATCATCACACCTTATGTATGTGACTCATGTGATTGCCATGTATTTCATCAATATACGTTAAAACTTATCGATGTAGATCGTGATGCGCTCGTTGCGCATTTACAGGCTAATGAAATTCCTTCTGGAGTATATTACCCAGTGCCTCTGCATCTGCAGAAAGCCTATGCTGATGATCGCTATAATGAAGATGATTTTAAAGTTACTAACAAACTATGTACATCGGTGATTTCCTTACCGATGCATACGGAGCTGGATGACGAACAGATCGCATTTATTACACAAACAGTTATTGATTTTGTAAATTCTTAAATCCATTCATTATGAAGAAAATAGTACTGCTTCTGGCACTATGTTTTGGTTATATTAGTATTGCTCAGGAGACCACATTATTACATTGTGGTAAATTGATCGATACTAAAAACGGTCGTGTTCTGACAGAACAAACGGTTTATGTTCAGGAAAATGAGATCATAAAGGTTGTGGCGGGTTATGCTTCTGCAAAAAAAGAAGAGGTAACTATAGACCTAAAGACTAAAACGGTTATGCCTGGATTTATTGATATGCATGTGCATATAGAAGGAGAAACAAGTCCGCAGCGCTATGTAGAGCCTTTTACCAAGAATGATGCAGATGTCGCTTTAACCGCTGCCGAAATTGCCGAACGCACCTTAATGGCAGGATTTACTTCTGTGCGAGATTTGGGTGGGAGTGGCGTTAATGTTTCTTTACGTAATGCTATAAATAAAGGTACTGTACGAGGACCACGTATTTATACCGCTGAAAAAGCAATAGGTACTACGGGAGGCCATGCCGATCCAACTAACGGGTATAGAAAAGAATTAATGGGTGATCCGGGACCTGCTGAAGGAGTAATCAACAGTCCTGAAGATGCTCGAAAAGCAGTCAGACAACGTTATAAAAATGGCGCAGAC
>CAZPTJ010000368.1:0-2747 GCA_964589085.1 uncultured Flavobacteriaceae bacterium
TACCTAATAAGACAAGCTACCTTTTTAAAATATATTGATTGATCTCAGAAAATGAGATAGATTGTACTTGGGATGGTTGTAATGTTCCTATGTGCAATTGTCCAATACGTATACGAACTAGTCTTAGGGTGGGGAATCCTACTGCCGAGGTCATTTTACGCACTTGCCTGAATTTACCTTCGGTTATTGTAATGGAAATCCAGGGTGCAGGACCATGGCGTTCATCTCTTATTTTTTTTGCACGATCTGGAAGGAACGGAGGAGTTAATAGGCGTTGGACCGTAGATGGTTTGGTTTTATATTTTTTGCCATCAAAACCTATATGTACTCCTTCCTGAAGTTGAGTTATTGCCTGGTCAGTAATAGCACCGTCTACTTGTACATAATATTCTTTTTCAATCCCTGAACGATTGATCGTATCACTTAATTTTCCATCTGTGGTAAGCAAAAGAAGTCCTTCAGATTTTTCATCCAAACGGCCAATAGGCATAGTGCCTAATGGAAAATCATAGAGTGCGCTTAAAAATTTTTTCTTACGTAATTGGCGCGCATCATTACTACTCAACTGGCTGATATAACCATAGGGCTTATAAAGTTTAAAATGTTGATGCTCTTCGTCCATTAATCAAACTTCCAGGCGATAAACCTACTTTTCTTATTGCCTTGTGTCATGGGGATTGTTTGATGCGTGGCTTTAGCCTTATCTAGTTGTTTATTAAGTTTAGGTAGATGTTCCTTTTTTGAAACTAGACAGGTAAACCATCCTACCTGGTTCTTGAAAAGCAGACTTTGCTTAATCAAGCGTTTTATAAATAATGCTTCACCGCCATTACACCATAGTTCGTGAGCTTGTCCTGCAAAATTACGAGTGCGAGAATTTATTTTGAGGTTGGTATTTTTTCGTGTATTTGCTTTGCGAGCTGCTTCTGCAGACGCATAAAAAGGAGGATTGCATATCGTAAAATCATAATAGTCTCCTTCTTTGATGATGCCTTGGAATAGATGGGCATTATCTGGCTGATGTATTATTGTTATATGATCTGGAAATGCCTGAGCATTTTTTTGAGCAAAAGTGATAGCCGTTTGATCAATATCAGTGCCTGTCATTTGCCATTTGTATATACTCGCTCCGAGCAAAGGATAAATACAATTTGCACCTACACCTATATCCAATCCTTTAATGGGTTTTTCAACATCCATCAAATCTGCAATATGATGGATGTAATTTGCCCGCCCGGGAATAGGAGGGCAGAGGTAACCTTCAGGCAATTGCCACTCTTGAACATTATAATGGGTTTTAAGTAGTGCTTTATTTAAAGCAGTGACAGCATTTGGATTACTAAAGTCAATACTTTCTTCCCGATGTTCATTGGTAAAAACAAATGCTTTCAATTCAGGGAGTGCTATCTGTAGTTCTTTAAAATCGTAAGTGGTACTGTGAAGGTTTTTTGGATGCAATTGTATACGTTTTTAGTTTAAGTATATTAGGAATATCGTGCATTATAAAGAAAATTAATCTTCTTCTGATTTTTTCTTGGATTTTAAGCGTTTGGCATCCTTAAGAGATTTATTAATCATCCATTCCAATTGCCCGTTAACACTGCGAAACTCATCATCGGCCCATTTTTCAATAGACTTAAATGTTTCGGGATCAATTCTTAAAACAAAGGACTTCTTTTTACTCAAACTATAGGGTGCGTATTAATGTAATGTTCCTGTATTGATGACTGGTATTGCCTCTTTATCTCCGCAGAGCACCACCATCAGATTACTTACCATGGAGGCTTTTTTGTCTTCATCGAACTCCACAATATTGTCGATAGCCAGTTTTTCTAGAGCATCTTCAACCATACCTACTGCGCCTTCGACAATCTTTTTACGAGCAGCAACAATGGCTACTGCTTGTTGTCTTTTGAGCATAGCACTAGCAATTTCAGGAGCATAAGCAAGATATCCTATACGAGCTTCCATAACTTCAATCCCTGCAATACTTAATCGTTCGGTGATTTCACTTTCCAATGCCTCATTGACTTCGTCCATACCAGAGCGTAAGGTAAGTTCTGCCTGGGCATCATCAAAATTATCATAAGGATAAGATCCTGCTAGTTTACGTACGGCAGCATCGGTTTGTACACGTACAAACTCCTGATAGTTGTCAACATCAAATGCAGCTTTAAACGTATCTCTAACTTTCCATACCAAAATGACATTAATCATAATAGGGTTTCCTATTTTATCATTCACTTTGACACGCTCACTATCAAAATTTCGCGCACGCAAGGATATTTTTTGTTTGCTGTAAAAAGGGTTCGCCCAGAAAAAACCATTTTCTCGTACAGTTCCTTTATATGCTCCAAAAAGTACCAATACTTTGGAACTATTGGGATTAACAATGAAAAAACCCGGTAGCACAAATATGATAGGAATAACTAATAATAGGAATTCTCCATTTTTTGCAGTTACAAAACCTATAAAAATTCCTGCTAATACCATAAGTACAATGGCTAGTATGACATATCCGTTAGTGACTTTTATATTTTTTTCATTTTCCATAAGTGATATTATTTTGATATCATAATAGTACTAAATATTTTTTATTTGTTACATAAATTTCAAATGTTTTTTCAATAAAAAAATGTAAATAGCTTATAATAAGCACAATAGTATAGCTAAATTGATATAAAATGGCATGTGATATTTTAAAAGAAAAAGTTGAAGTTTAAGGCAAAAAACACAGGTATAGCATT
>CAZPTJ010000369.1:0-2741 GCA_964589085.1 uncultured Flavobacteriaceae bacterium
AGTGGAGGTGTAGATAGTAGCGTTGCGGCTTATCTATTAAAGCAACAAGGATATAATGTCATAGGTTTGTTTATGAAAAACTGGCACGATGACGCTGTAACTATATCTGAAGAATGTCCATGGCTGGAAGACAGTAATGATGCTGTGCTGGTAGCAGAAAAACTGGGGATTCCTTTCCAAACTATTGATCTTAGTAGCGAGTATAAAGAACGTATTGTAAACTATATGTTTAAGGAATACGAGATGGGACGAACGCCTAACCCTGATGTGCTGTGTAATCGTGAGATCAAGTTTGATGTTTTTATGAAGATTGCCTTAAGTCTGGGTGCAGATTATGTGGCTACTGGGCATTATTGCCAGAAGGAGACAGAAATTATTGATGGAAAACCAATACATAGACTATTAGCAGGAGCAGATGGTAATAAGGATCAATCTTATTTCTTATGTCAGCTTTCTCAGGAGCAACTGGCAAAAACATTATTTCCTATCGGACATTTACAAAAACCAGAAGTACGTGTTATCGCAACAGAACAGCAGTTAGTAACTGCAGGAAAAAAAGACTCTCAAGGCCTTTGTTTTATAGGTAAAGTACGGTTGCCAGACTTTTTACAGCAACAGTTGCGTCCTAAAGAAGGTGTGATCGTGGAAATACCGGAAACTGTTGTTCCTGAAATGGCAGGAATAGGTAAGTTGGGGAATGCATTTACTAAAGAAGATCTGGCACCACTTGCGGCTAAACCGTCGTACCATATTGAAGATGGTAAGGTCGTAGGAAAACATCAGGGCGCGCATTATTTTACGAAGGGACAACGTAAGGGTCTTGCTGTAGGAGGAACCGCAGAACCTTTATTTGTGATTGATACTGATGTCACTGAAAATGTCATTTATACCGGACAGGGAAAAGGTCATCCAGGATTGTATCGTAAAGGTTTGTTTGTTCAGGAAGAGGAAATACATTGGATACGGGAGGATCTTGAAATACATATTGATGAGACCCTTGAAGTAGAAGCTCGTATACGGTATCGACAACCACTGGAAAAAGCAACCTTATATCGAGTTGAAGGCGGACTATATGTTATTTTCAATAATCCACAATCTGCTATTTCTGAAGGGCAATTTGTAGCCTGGTATGATGATGAGGAATGTTTAGGGTCGGGTGTGATTAGCTAGCATTATTTTTCTTCTTTATGTCGATACTACGCTTTTTCTTTTATCAAAACTTAATCGTCCTATAGTACTGTCTACCTATCCAGGAATTATGGCCGTTATCCCAGGTACTGTAGTGCCCCACATCAGATATGCCGGAAGCCTTAACTCCCCAGGTTCCGGCAGAAATGATGAAATCTTCGTCAAAGACGTTGAGAGGTAAACTATTGGAATGATAATCGATATAGAGATGAGCCTTACCCTTACCTAACTTCTGAGCTACATCCTGGACAAGTTTTGAAGAATGTTGATGATCTGAATGATCATTAAGGTTGATAGTGGTATCGGTATCTGCCAGATGATAAACCCATTGTTCGGATTGACTGGCTTCCAATAGGATAATTGATTTCAGCGTTTCTTTTAGATCACCTAACGAACTATAGTGTGTGCTTCCATCGACAGCATCTATCGTTGTCGTTTTACCATTATATAATTTTTGCAAACTTCTGGACTCCTGTATGGGATAGCCAGCTCCATTGAGATTGCCGTCTGGTAATCGTAAAAAGTAGGCAACTGTACTACGATAAATGAACTTTCTAATAGCATGACCATTTATGGTAACTACGTTTTCTTCCATGGTTTCTCCTGAAGTAAAAGTGTTTTCCATAAACCGGATTGCTCGTAAACTTCCTTATTCTCTGGCTTGAGTATAATTTTCTTTACCCATACCTGCACCAGCATCACCTGCTGTGGCATGAATAAAAACCGTTTTCTCATCTTCATTTTTAACACTGTGATAGGCATTGGGATTCATAAATAATTGCCAATTATCGGGATGCGCAACGACATAGAAACTGGTGATGGTTTGGGCATTGCTCCGAGGCATTCCAAATAACAATAATAACTAAAATAAGAAGAAATATAGATGGTTTAGGAAGCACCACTGAATATAAATTTATTTAAGGTAGGACGATTAATTTATGAAACAAATCATTCACTAAAACTAATAAGAATATACAACTTATTAAAACTAGTGCATTTTTGTTTTAGATGATAATGGTTGTACTATACTTGTTTATAGTTAATTAAGTTGTGTAATATCTATTTACATTTGGTATTGTCAGTTAAGAGTTGTTTCTTTTTAACATCAAAACGGTAGAATCACTAAATCTTCTAAGATGAAAAAAGTTACCCCAAACATTGCTGAATCCTCAACATTACCAGCCGATTTCTATTTTGATGCTAGCCTATGGGAACAGATGAAAGAGGACGTTTTTGCAAAAAAAACTGGCTATATGTAGGTGATGAAACAGAGTTGTTCAATGTAGCTACAAACACTCACCCCTTTACTTTGTTGAAAAAATATCTGGATGAACCTTTGGTCTTAACTAAGCAAAATGAAGATGTCAAATGTCTTTCTAATGTTTGTACGCACAGAGGGTTTATTGTAACTCATAATGCAGATAAGAACAAAAAATTGGTTTGTTCTTATCATGGCAGAAAATTTGACCTAAATGGGAAGTTTGAGTTTATGCCGAAATTTAATGGCGTGGCTGATTTTCCAAGACCCTGTGAAGATTTACATCGGCAAAAAT
>CAZPTJ010000370.1:0-2719 GCA_964589085.1 uncultured Flavobacteriaceae bacterium
TTTCAAAACCCGCATCCCTATCAGGAAAAAGTACTGGAGGGCATGGTAGTTTCGATGCTATACAATTCCAAATCCATTTATGAGCGCTTCAAGACCTCTGAAAACCAGTTGTCGCGTGGACAATTACTGACACAAAAGTTCCAGCAGATGGTGAACAAATTGTACATCGATTCGAAGAACGTTGGGGATTACGCAGAGCGCTTAAACGTTACTCCAAATTATTTGACCACTACGATTAAACAGAACACAGGCAAAACGGCCAAGGACATTATCCAGAATAGGGTATTTCTAGAGAGCAAGAACATGCTCGTCTATTCTACCCTTGATATTGCAGAAATTGCCTATCAACTCAATTTTCAGGAGCCTACCCACTTTACTCGTTTCTTCAGAAAATTCAGCGGCACCACCCCCAATAAATTCCGTCAGGCACAATAACCCTTATTTATGCCATTATGCATTAAAAAATGGTTATTTATTTTCACGCTTAGTCAAGAACTTTGTAGTTTACTAGATGTTAAAAATCAGCAACGATCCATAATCTTTAATAAGATAATTATGAATACAATAATGAAAATAGCACTGGTACGATAACAAATGGGGTTTTACCAATCAAATGATCAGACAGATCTTGGTCAAATAACAATCATCATTATGAAAAATGTAAAAGAATTAGTTGATAAAGAATTAAGGGGATCTTTCTCCTCACTGAAAATGGCACCCTATCTGGCAAGCAGGAACTGGGGCATAAGATCCATGAATTTCATGGGCAGCTTCTCCAACGGGAAAAAGATAAAGGGACTTCATAATGAAGAACGCTACATATCGAGTAAAAGTGACGGTCCCGATATAAGGATAAGAATTTTCAAGCCCCTAGATGCGAAAGGAAAATTGCCTTGCCTGTTGTACAACCATGGAGGAGGGTATCTACTCGGGAATCCGGAAATGTTCAATGATGTCATGAAACAATTTATCGAAAAAAGACCTTGTGTTGTCATTTCGGCGGACTATAGAAGGGCCTTGGACGCACCATATCCCGCTGCCTTTGATGATTGTTACGATACCCTATTATGGGCCAAGGAAAATGCCAACGAACTAGGAATTTATGATCACAATTTTATCGTGGCCGGTCACAGTGCCGGTGGAGGGCTTACAGCTGCTATTACCTTAAAAGCACGCGATACCGGAGATGTCAATATCGCTTTTCAAATGCCGATATACCCGATGCTCGACGACCGTCAAAACACCCGATCGGCAATGGAAATGACCTCGGTTCCGGCCTGGAATACAAAATCAAATAAAAAGGGATGGGACACCTATTTAAAAGATGTCAGGGCCAAAGGTCGAGAAACGCCTACCTATGCCGCCCCTGCAAGGAACGAAGATTATACAGGCTTCCCTCCTACCATTACTTTCGTTGGAAATCTGGAACCGTTTAAAGATGAAACCATTGCCTATGTGGAGGCCTTAAAAAAAGAAGGTGTGGATATAAAGTTCAGGATATATGAAGGGTGTTTTCATGGCTTCGATGTCTTTGTTCCCAAAGCCCAAATCTCAAAAGACGCCGTTACGTTTACGTATGACTCATACGCCGAATTTTATGATAAGTATGTAAAGTAGTATCTATAGCAATGGAGAGAAATGGGATGGAGGTAATGAACATGAAAACCGGTAAGGGTAACGTGCCTTTTTAGAAAACTTCATCGTGTCCTATAACGTCATTTGTGTCATTTTGCATTAAAAAATGGTTATTTCTTCTCCTTTTTTATCAAGAGCTTTAACATGAAATAATACAGAATTAATGAAAGAGAGAAAATTAGCGTTGGTCACAGAAGCAGAAAATGGCCTGGGCACTAAGTTTGCCTCAATTCTTGGAAATGAAGGGTTTGATGTAATACTGACCGCTAAAGGAGCTAGTTATGCACAACTAGCAAAAATGCAATTAAAGGGGATAAACCTTATAGAGGTAGACCTTACCAGTGCGGAAGGCTTGGAATTTCTTAAGACACATATCAAAAACACGTATGGTAAGCTGGACGTACTCATCAACAATGCCGAGATAGCAAATGGCTTTGGGCAAAAAATCGATCAGCTAAAAATTGAGGAAATAAAACAATTATATGAAGAGAACTTCTTTGCTGTCATTAGCACAACGCAAATACTACATCCCTTACTACTTAAAAGCAAGAATGCAAGCATAGTAAACATAACGAGTGCTTTAGGGCAAACTGATAAGATGAAAGACGATGATTTCTGTTATGTAGATTACAAGATGATCGGCTATTCTACCACAAAGGCCGCTCTAGAAATGCTTACAGTTTTACTGTCCAAAGAGTTTAAGGATACAAATATCAAAATAACCAATTTTGATCCCATTAGGTTAGAAAATAGCACTCATAATGACATTACATTATGCGAAGGTGTAAGACAAGACTTTTTGAAGTTATTATAAAGTACATAGATCGAGTCTTGTAAAACCAAAATTTTTAAAGACACCTATTCAACCAATTATCTGGATTGACATAATATTAATAGGTCGAGGAAAAACAGCAAAATGTTGTACCCAAACAAAAAAACCTCTCATTTCTGAGAGGTTTTATGATTACAAATTTGTAGTTGAAAAAGTGCGGGCGGGGAGACTCGAACTCCCACACCTCGCGGCACCAGATCCTAAGTCTGGCGTGTCTACCAATTCCACCACGCCCGCTTTTTCAATATTTTA
>CAZPTJ010000371.1:0-2708 GCA_964589085.1 uncultured Flavobacteriaceae bacterium
TTTTCCAGGAAGTGCTTCATATCCCATATTATAAAGAGTAAACCCAAAAATATCTGCAGCTTGCTCAATAGTTTTACTTACCGGTGTTCCTGCTCCATGTCCCGCATCTGTCTCTATACGAATCAATGTAGGAGCACTTCCAGCTTGTTTTTCCTGTAGTTCAGCAGCATATTTAAATGAATGTGCTGGAACCACGCGATCATCATGATCTCCTGTAGTAACCAGAGTGGCAGGATAAGAAACACCAGCTTTAACATTGTGTACTGGAGAGTATCCTTTGAGGTATTCAAACATTTCTGGATTATCTTCAGCTGTTCCATAATCGTAAGCCCATCCAGCTCCTGCGGTAAAAGTATGATAGCGAAGCATATCCATAACACCAACAGCGGGTAAAGCAACCTTCATCAGATCTGGTCGTTGTGTCATTGTAGCACCTACAAGCAAACCACCATTAGACCCTCCTCGAATAGCGAGATAATCACTAGAGGTATAATTTTCGGAGATAAGATATTCTGCAGCAGCGATAAAGTCATCAAAAACATTCTGTTTCTGCAATTTTGTTCCCGCCACATGCCAGGCTTTTCCATATTCTCCACCACCTCTTAGGTTAGGAACAGCGTAGATTCCTCCTTGTTCCATCCATACGGCATTTGATATACTGAAACTTGGGGTGAGACTTATATTAAAACCGCCATATCCATAGAGAATGGTAGGATTCTTACCATTGAGTTCTAGTCCTTTTTTGTGAGTAATAATCATGGGGACTTTAGTACCGTCTTTGGATGTAAAAAAGACTTGTTTACTCTCAAAATGGTCTGGATTAAAATCAATATCAGGTTTTCTGAAAAGATCTGAAGTTCCATTCTCAATATTATACTTGTATATACTTCCTGGAGTTTTGTAATTGGTAAAATTGTAATATAAGCTTGATTCTTCCTTTTTAGCTCCAAAACCACCAGCACTTCCTACACCAGGAAGATCTACTTCGCGTACAAGCTTACCATCATAATCATACTGCTTTATCTTTGAAATAGCATCAACCATATAATTGGCAAAGAAATAACCTCCGCCAGTTGATGGGCGCAATACCTGTTCTGTTTCTGGAATAAAGTCAACCCAGTTATCTGATGTTGGATTGGAAGCATCAACGGTCACTATTTTACGATTTGGAGCATTGCGATTGGTGCTTAAATACAAGGTACTGCCTACATTATCTATAATATTGGTATCACTATCGGTATCATCCAGAATAGTAATCAATGGCGCATTGTCATTAGTAAGATCTTTAATAAACAATTTATTTCCTGAAGTAGACACACTAGCCGAAATGATTAGATAATGGTCATCTTCACTAACCCCAGCTCCAATATAGCGATGCTTTTCTTCTGGGGTCCCGCCAAAGATGAGTTGATCTTCAGACTGTTTTGTACCTAATTTATGATAGTACACCTTATGTTGATCAGTTTTTGCTGATAATTCACTCCCTTCTGGTTTATCATAACTGGAATAGTAGAAGCCTTCGTTTTTATACCAGGACATACCACTAAACTTAATATCAATGAGTGTGTCTTCTGTAATTTTTTTGGTTTCTGCATCAAGGACCAATATTTTACGCCAGTCACTTCCTCCTTCTGAAATACTATAAGCTAGTATTTTTCCATTTTTAGAAAAGCTTGCGCCTCCCAGAGAAATTGTACCATCTTCTGCAAAGGTGTTAGGGTCAAGAAATACTTCTGCAGTTTCGGGATCAGTATCAGTTTTATAACGATACCAAACAGATTGGTTTTGCAGACCGTCATTTTTTACAAAATAAGTATAGTCCCCTTCTTTAAATGGAGCTCCTATTTTTTCATAGTTCCATAATTTTTCTAAACGTTCTTTAAGCTGTTGGCGAAAAGGTATTTTTTCTAAATAACCAAAAGTAACTTCGTTTTGTTCCTTGACCCAAGCCTCTGTTTCAGGGCTTCGATCATCTTCCAACCATCGATATGGGTCAGGAACTTCTGTTCCAAAATACGTGTCAACAGTATCAACTTTTTTAGTTTGAATATAATTTGCGGCCATTTGCGGTTCAACGGGTTTTGTGTCATTTTGACATGCTGTACATAGTAGAATACCAAAAATCACCAGTATACTTGTCTTCATAGTGAGATTCATTTTTAGGTGTAGTAAGATAAGACATTAAACGCTTTTGCAAAAGCCAAAAAAAGCCCACATAAAGTGGGCCAGATGGTATAGAGTGCTTTAAGCTAACGTTTAAGAAAACATCGGTTTGTAATGATTCCAGTTTTTACTAATTAGATATACATTAATAATGGCTACTCCTAATGCAGGGCCAATGTTTGCGGGGTTGAGTACTGCATGAAATAATACAATATTAACAGAGATCGGCACGAGCGCTACAAGCGCAAAAGGAACCCATTTTTTGGTAACTAGTAACAATCCAACTACGATCTCAAGGCCTCCAACAAGTCCAGGTAATATGTATCCACTATCAAAGAATGCTTGAAATAGGGCTGCGGCGTCAACATCTTGTTTAAAATCGAATGGAGGTAGGAATTCTACAAATTTGTTTACTCCAAAGACAAGTAACAAAAGACCCAATGCAAGTCTTAGTATTAGATTTAAAATTTTCATTTGTGTTTAGTTTTTTAGTTGATATGCGGTTTAGACGCTCAATGTTAAAATTGCTTACATGCATTAGATTT
>CAZPTJ010000372.1:0-2706 GCA_964589085.1 uncultured Flavobacteriaceae bacterium
CTTTCGTTTTGTGTTATATGCAGCGTAAACATCGTTTATTTTTTTTAGCTTTTTACTTCCTTGTTTTCATAGGAGTACCACAGGTATATGCTCAAGACACACTGATTACACCTCAAAAAGGCAAAGAAATTCCACCAGTTAAGACACTAGAACGTGATACGATATCTATAGTCGACACGATTACTGTAACAAGATTGACCAGCGAATTTCCTGAAACGGTTGTTAATACGGCGATTAAGGATTCCGTTGTTTACCGTTTACCAGATGATCCTCTTGCCGCTCGTCTGGATTCTGTATGGCGGAAGGAATTATATCGCTACGATCTTTATGATTCTATCCAGCAAATGGTGCGGGAAACACATTATATAGAAGAAGTTAATATTGTCCTACCCACTGATACGTTAAAGAAACGACTTGCAGAGATTAATGCAAAAACTCCTTTTAATGTTGAATATAATCCCTCATTGGAACGGGTTATAAAACGTTATTTAAAACGGCACAAACCCACAATGGAGCGCTTAATGGCGCTCAGTGAATTTTACTTCCCTATGTTCGAAGAAATTCTTGATCGTTATGATATCCCATTGGAGATGAAATATCTAGCGATCGTAGAATCTGCATTGCGTCCAAAAGCAAAGTCAAGAGTGGGAGCAACTGGACTTTGGCAGTTTATGTTCAGTACGGGAAAGCTATATGGACTGGATGTAAATTCTTATGTAGATGATCGTATGGATCCCATAAAAGCTACAGAAGCGGCTTGTCAATATCTGGCAAAGCTCTATGAATCTTTTGGAGATTGGGATTTGGCGTTGGCCTCCTACAATTCTGGCCCTGGAAATGTTTCAAAAGCCATACGCCGCAGTGGCGGGTATCAAAATTATTGGAATATTAGAAGTCATTTACCTAGAGAAACAGCGGGATATGTTCCTGCATTCTTAGCTACGATGTATCTCTTTGAATATGCAGACGCCCATGGATATCAACCCAATAAACCCCCCGTTAACTACTTTGCTACAGATACTATTCAGGTGAAGGAAACGATTACCTTGGATCAAGTAGCAGAAATTACGGGACTTCCTATGGAGGAAGTACAATTTTTGAACCCTGCATATAAACTGGATATTATTCCTAAGATTAAGGATAAACCCTACTACTTAAGATTGCCAGTTGAGGTGAGTGGGAAGTTTGTAAATAATGAAGTGGCTATTTATGCTTTCGCGAAAGCTGAATTAGACAAGAGAGAAAAACCATTACCTCAGCTATTCAATGCAGATTCTCAAATACGTTATCGTGTAAAAAATGGAGATTATTTAGGAAAAATAGCACAACGTTATGGCGTGCGTGTGAGCCAGATTAAGCGATGGAATGGATTACGCTCTAACAATCTTAAAATAGGGCAGCGACTAACCATATACCCTAGAAATCCAGTGGCCACAACCCCGGTAAAAAAAGCACCTGATACCCGAGGGAAACAAACCTATACCGTTAAAGCCGGGGATTCTCTATGGAAAATAGCAAACAAGCTTCCAGGAGTTTCTGTTGAAAACCTTAAAGTTTGGAACGATATTAGCAGCACACGATTAAAACCTGGTGTTGAACTCATCATCTCTAAGTAGTATTAAAGGAGCTTCTATAATTAATTAGCTTTTTATTTCATTCAGATGATGGGAAAGTCTGCTAGACCTATTTACTTTTGATATATATTTAATACGCTAAAAACAATCAAGTCGTGAAAAAATTAATTCTCATTCTGGCAAGTGCCCTTTTTATACTATCCTGTGATAAAACACCAAAAAAGAAGTCCTTAACCTTATCTTCTGGAAGAATTAATCACGTAAATGTAGTACTTAGTAAAGAACAATGGCAAGGGCAGATAGGAGATGTTTTACGCGAAGTTCTTGCTTCGCCAGTAGATGGATTACCCCAGGAAGAACCTTTGTTTACACTTAAACAGATTCCTAAAGAAGCCTTTAAAGGTTTTGCTAGAGAGAATCGCACGTTTATAAAAATTCAAGAAACAGATAGTGCTGGCGTAATGATAACCCATAATGTATATGCAAGACCACAAACAGCGGTCATTATATCTGGAACATCAGAAAATGAGATTTCAGAATTAATTGAGCGACGCGCCGAAGACATTATTAAAGCATTAAAAACACAAGAATTAAAAGCAGACCAACGACGTATTTCTAAATCATTAAAATCCGATCAAGCGCTTAGAAAACAATTGGGAATAAGCTTAAAGTTTCAGACAGCATATCGCTATGCTAAAGAAAAAGATGGATTTTTCTGGATGCGTAAACCTTTGACCAATGGGGATATGAATATTTTAGTTTATGAAGTCCCATTAAGAGTTATTGATCAGGATACCAATACGGTAGCGCGATTAGTTAGAATGCGTGATTCCATTGGAGGTCGCCAAATACCAGTAGATGAAGGACGTTTTATTACAGAACGCGCCTATGCTCCATCTGTTTTTGAAACAAAAATTGATGGAAAGTTTGCCTGGCTTACCAAGGGAACTTGGGAAGTAGATGGACAACGTATGGCGGGCCCTTTTGTAAACTACGCCATTCGTGATGAAGCCAAAGGACGTTATCTCGTTATTGAAGGATTTATATTTTCTCCATCTCTTGAAAAAAGAGACAATATGTTTGAGCTAGAAGCAATCATTAAGAGCGCAAAGTTTGTAGACGAAAAGTCATA
>CAZPTJ010000373.1:0-2679 GCA_964589085.1 uncultured Flavobacteriaceae bacterium
TTAGATATATCACTCAAACCATGCCAGCCATATCACTCCAAACCGTGCCACTTATATCGTTTTAAATAGTGCCAGCTATATCGCTTGAAAGTGTGCCACTAAATATTGTTGGGCAGTTGCGAAAATCAGGATTATAATCGCTAAATTTTGTGTTAAATAAAAACACAAAAATATGGCAAATAAAAGATTAGAAATCATGGATTTAAAGCAACTATTATTATTAAAAATAACTGGAAAAAGTAATCGAGAGATTAGCCAGATATTAGGACGGTCCCGCAATACGATTAATGACTATGTGAAGTTATTCAAAAATCGTCCAGAAACGCTAGTACAATTAAGTCTACTAGATAGCAAGGAATTGTTAGGGCTAATTAATGCTCAAAAAGGGGATCCGAATGTACTCAAGTCTGACCGCTATTCGGACCTATTAAAACATCAACAAGTTTACCTAAATCATTTAAAACGACCAGGAGCGACTTATCAGACAATCTGGGCTGACTATCGAAGGAGTTTTCCTAAGGGTTATGGCTATACTCAGTTTAAAAAGTACCTAAAAACCTTTACTAAGCAAACAGATTATAGCCTACCGATGAGCCATAAATATGGCGACAAATTATTTATAGATTATACAGGTAAGAAACTACCCGTAGTCAATAGCCAAACAGGAGAAGTTCTACAAATGCAAGTATTTATTGGTGTATTAGGAGGGAGTAGCTATACTTATGTAGAAGCCTGTGAATCACAGGGGATGGAAGATTTTTTTAATTGTACGGTAAATTGTATGGAGTATTTTGGAGGTGTTCCTCAAGCTCTTGTACCAGATAATTTAAAGTCAGCGGTTATTAAAGCGAGTAAATATGAAGCAACGATTAACCGACAATATCAAGCTTTAGCCCTACACTATAATACGGTGGTTTATCCTACCAGAGCGGTAAAGCCAAAAGATAAAGCTTTGGTAGAAGGTGCAGTAAAATTGGTGTATCAGCGAATGTTCTACCATTTAAGCAAACAGACTTTTTTCTCTTTATCTGCCCTAAATGAGCAAATCTGGTTGCTACTCAAGGAATACAATAACCGTCCATTATACCAGCAACAAATCAGTCGGACAGAACAGTTTGAAACTCATGAGAAAAGTTTATTAATGGCTTTACCCCCTAATCGTTTTGAAGTTAAACTAGTTAAGAAGGCAAAAGTGCAGAAAAATTGTCACGTATGGTTGGAAAAACATCATTATAGTGTTCCGCATAGCTACATTGGCAAGCAAGTTCAGCTCCATTATAATAATCGTAACGTAGAAGTATACTATGATTTGGAACGCATAGCCCTGCATCAACGCTCCTTTCAGCCTTGGACTTATACGACGATTAAGGAACATATGCCCTCTGCTCATCAGTTTGTTATGGATTGGAGTGCAGAAAAATTTATTCGCTGGGCAAAGAAAATAGGAACTTCTGTTGGACAATATGTAGAAAAAGTATTAGACACCACCAATTATCCAGAACAAGCCTATAAGTCTTGTATGGGTATCCTCCAATTAGCCAAGAAATATACGCCAGAACGCTTAGAAAAAGCTTGTAGTCGTGGTTTACAATATGAAAAATATTCCTACCGAACCATTGATAGAATTTTAGCCAAAGGTTTAGACCAACTAGAAGAACAACCTGAGATAAACCCCTTACCTAATGACCACCATAATGTGCGTGGTGCCGCTTATTACGAACAAGGAGGGAAATAATTTTTTTCTTTTTTCAAAAAGCCCCTCAGAAAGAGGGGGGCTTTTTGAAAAAAAAGAAAAAATGCGGGTGGGCTACATCTAGTTTAGGCTAACCTACGATTCATTTATTTAAAACTATTAAAATTATGACAACTGCTACTTTAGACAAATTACGCCAGCTACGGCTTTTCGGTATGCTTGATACTTTTGACGGAATGCTTAAAGGGGCTACACTTAAGAACTTTACTCGTGAAGAATTAATGGCCCATCTGGTCCAAGCCGAATGGGAGGACCGAGATAATCGACGAATTAAACGACTTCTAAAGGCGGCTCGTTTTAGGTATAATGCGAATCTAGCTCAGATAGATTATACCCATCCACGTGATTTAGACAAAGGTTTAATGTTACGTTTATCAACTTGCGAGTTTATTAATAAAGCCCAGAATATTATACTCGTCGGTCCTACTGGGGTAGGCAAATCTTTCATCGCTTCTGCCATTGGGCATCAAGCCTGTTTGCAAGGCTTTAAAACCTTTTATGCCAACACTTATAAACTCTTCGGAAATCTCAAAAAAGCAAAAGCCGATGGCTCTTATCAGAACCTTGTTAAACGTATTGAAAAACAGCAACTTTTACTACTCGATGACTTTGGTTTAAAACCAATGGATGCCATTGCTAGAATGGCACTTATGGAAATTATTGAAGACCGGCATCAAAAACAATCCACCATTATTACTACTCAAATGCCCATCAAACATTGGCATGAAGTGATTGGACAAAGTACTATTGCTGATGCCATTTTGGATAGACTTGTCCATAATGCACACATTATTACCCTTACTGGCGAATCTTTAAGGAAAAAACGGAAATAAAACTATTTTTTATTTTACTTTTAAAACCCTTCCTGAACGCAACTGCTCTGGCACCCTTTGGAGCGATATGACTGGCACGGTTTAAAGTGATAC
>CAZPTJ010000374.1:0-2675 GCA_964589085.1 uncultured Flavobacteriaceae bacterium
CCTTATAATAAAACTATTATACCCAAACAATTAACTATAGCAACAATAAACATTAAATTAATAGTAAAATTCGATCGGAGATAATCTTTCTCAAGTTTTTACTTACTAGATTTATTGCCTAATGATTTTTAAAAAAATTTATCATGCGGCTATGGAAACTACAAATTTCAGGGATCTTATTTTTATGTTGTTCATCAAATGCTGTAGCTCAATTAGATTCTATTTCTAATTTTCGATTGGTAGAAACACTAAATGCAGTTTCTGAAACAAGAGCTGCAGAAAATATTTATCTTCAGACCGATCGGGATATTTACGAAAATGATCAGGATATCTGGTTTAAGTCCTATGTATTGGACAATCAACTTCTCACCTTATCCGACGCCTCTGAAATATTATTTTTACAACTGATTAGAGAAGAAGGAAAAGAAGTAGTTTTAGAAGAAAAGTATGAAATTATCAATGGTATTGCTCAAGGACATCTCTACTTACCCAATACACTTAAAGAAGGCCACTATTTTCTGGTAGGACATACTGTAAATTCAATATTGGACGGAGCTCGGGAAATACAATCATTAAAACCTATTCAAATTAAGGAAAGCGTAATTCCAGTAATTATTGCAGACGTAGAGTTTGATAAAAAAAATTACAATAAAGGGGATAACATTAATCTTTCGTTGAGCCTTTATTCTCCTAGCAGAACTGCTTTGGAGGGAGCAACGATAAAAGCAACTTTATTTGACATACATAAGAAGAAGATTGCTAAAGTTCGGACGACATCAGATGAAGAAGGTGAGGCGGAAATCAGTTTTTTACCTAAAGATTCAAAAAAAGTAAATACGGTTGAAATTAATGTAAGTCATAAAGCGAAAACAACATCCAGTATTTATGCGATACCCACCCTTACTTCCGGAGACATTCAATTTGGATTATATCCTGAAGGTGGAGAACTAATTGCTCATATTAATAACAATATTGCTTTTAAAGCAGTAGATCGTCTTGGAAATCCACAGGTAGTTAGCGGTACTTTATATGAGAACAATAAAGAAGTCTTACATTTTGAAAGCATGCACCAGGGAATGGGAAAATTTAATTTTTCGCCATCATTAGAACACAACTACCATATAAAGATTACCAAACCCAAAATAGATAGCATTTTTAGCCTGCCAAAGATTATACCTCAGGGTATCGTACTGCAATTGGAAAACTATGGCAAAGAACATATTACATTCAAACTGAATAATACCACTGGACGGAAAGGAGAAAATATATATATAAGAGCACAATTACGTGGCATAACCTATTGGGTGGCAAGAGGAATGTTGTCTTCAGAAGAAACCTATTTTAAAATGCCACTGGACAAGATTCCTCAGGGAATTATGGAAGTAACGGTATTTGATAATACGCATAAGCCTATTGCGGAACGACTGATATATGCCAATCCAGAACAAAAATTATATATCGAACGATTAACCGAGATATCAAAAGTTTACGGTAAAAAGAAAAAGGTAAGTTTAAGTTATAAGATTACTGATCAAAAAGGACAACCTGTTAAATCTAATTTGGGCTTGAGTGTATATAGCCATCTTTATAAAGATGAAGCTTATGCTAAAACTATCCAAACATACCATTACTTATCCGGAGTATTGAAGGGAAAAATTCACAACCCTGGATTTTATTTTAATGAAAAAAATAAGAATAGATTGGAGTCTCTGGATGTATTATTATTAACTCAAGGTTGGAGAAATTATCAATGGAATGAAAGTAATCTTCGAAAAAATGCCAGGATAGCTGTCCAGAATAAAATGAGTGAAGATATTAGTGGGAGAATCTATATGCAGGACGAAAAAGGATTGTTGAAAGAAACGGGAGAAACAGAAGTTCATATTATTTCTTCCCAAACAATTAAAACGATTAAAAGTGACGCTTTTGGAACTATTAATTTGTCCAAACAATACTTTAAATTACTTAAAGGACAAAATCTATTGATGAAACCTAGTGGCGATAATCTCATTTTAAAAATGACATCTCATTTTGATCATATAAACAAAGTAATGGACTCAAGAACCTTTCCTGTGGGACCTCGGGAGATCACAATAAATAATACAAGGAAAACAAAATTTAATAGTGATTTTAGTTTTGATGGAATGAATTTTTTAGAAGAAGTAGAGTTAACGGGTCATACAAAACACAAAAGGCACAATATTTTTGAAACACAATTTTCGCATGCCGGAAGTATTGGTGATTATGTCTGCGTTCAATTTGGTATTTTAAACTGTATCAATCATCGGTCTGGAGTGATACCTAATGATGGTCAGGTCTATAGTTTAAATAATGGAAGACGAGTTCGATACAAAGCACCACCAGAAATAAATGAAAAGGAACGGAATGAAAAATTCGGAAGTATAAAAGGATACTACCCCAATAAAGAATTTTATAGTCCAAACTATGATAAAAGAGAAGATGCTGTTTTTCCAGACTATAGAAAAACATTATTGTGGGAACCTAATCTGATTCCAAATGAAAAAGGAGAGATCACTATTAGTTTTTATACCTCCGATATTGGCTCTACATTTATTGGAGAATTTGAAGGCATAGGTAGCAATGGGTTATTAGGCTATGAAGCTTTTGAGTTTCGTGTAGAATAATATTTATTCAATACTATCTTTTATTGTTTC
>CAZPTJ010000375.1:0-2671 GCA_964589085.1 uncultured Flavobacteriaceae bacterium
TTAAAACACAATTTAACTTAGGGCTTGAATCTGCCTTAGATCAAAATATAAGTAATTTTAATGGATTTGCTTTAACTTGGACTTATTTTGGATTTTCGAGGGGATATGGTCTTGTCATAGCGATATCTCAGATAATCGCAGCATTACTTCTTTTATTTAGAAGGACAGAGCGTTTAGGCACGATACTGCTGCTGTCTTTTATGATAAATATTCTTTTCATTGATTTCTTTTATGAAATAGACGGTGCTAAATCAATGGCCATTAGATTAACTATTATGGGCTTTTTTCTATTATTTTCTGACTGGAAAGGATTTAAAGGTTACTTTATAAAAATACCGTCAAATACTTATTATCATAATATTACACTTCCAAAAGAATTCAAAAAAATACATTTCTTAAAATATATATTAATATTAAGTATGATCTTTTATGACTTCAACTATATTTATAATATAAAAAAGAAGTATTTTTCAAAAAATGAAGTGTTTGGAGTATGGCGGAATACTAATTCTTCTAATGGAGATAGTCGGATGTACAAAATATTCTTCGATTATAGGAATAGTATTAAAATAAGAGACTTCTCCAACAGCGAGTATTATGGAAAACTAACTATTGACGATTCGCTCAATACTATTACAATTAATGCACAACATTATTCAGAACCACAATATTTTATGATTCAGGATAGTTTGCAAAAAAGATCACTCAATAAAAATAACAAAAAGGAAATACGCGATCAGGTAAAAACGTATTACGATTCGATTTACAAGACACCACCTTTTTCAAATATGACCTTAAACTATCACATTATAAATGATACATTATTCCTTAAAGATAATAGTGATTTTAAACTAAAAATGGTAAATATTACTCCAGATTCATTTCGTGATTAAGACTGATTTAAGTCATAGATGATTTTTTGATCACTACAGAAAATAACATTTTAGTTTACCAATATATTGTAAAACCCTGTTGATATTGTTTCAAACAAGGTATCTCCAAAAGAGATATTGGTAATATCAATATCATCTTCTTCTACTATTACCGCTGTAAAGTCAAGGGATATTATTTGATTCTCCGATAAAACAATCTCATACATAAAATCATTTATTTCAGGATTAAAAGGGAGTCTAATTCGTAATTGATCAGAGTTTCCAACAAATTCTCCATTATCAACTATTCCATTTTCATTTAAATCCACAAAATTACCGAAAGAAAATTCAACTTCTTCTGCTGTATTTGCATCTCTTATTTGAAATTCATTGAGATTAAACGTTTCGTTGAGAAAAACGTCTTCTCCTGTTTCTAGGGATTCAAATGTTAACGAAAGTAAGCCTATAGCAGAAAGGCCATCAGGAATACAATCTCCAGTATCATTACAATTAGAACCTTCATCTTCTGTACTACAGCTACAATTAATAGATGTAACGACAAACAATAATAGTAAGATAAGATATTCCTTTTTCATCCTTTCTTTTTTAAAATAGATACAATTAAGTAATGTTAGTTGCGTATGAGGAATGCATTTATTTAGTAGTATCTATTTCGCGCAAGCGCAATCCATTATCAATCACTATAACAGCAATTCCCTAAGCCAATAGTTTTGTGTATTTTTGCCTTCCCGTCTGACAAACAATCGGGATAAAAGCATAACCAACTGCATCATGAACGCATATGTATTTCCAGGGCAAGGCGCCCAATTTTCCGGAATGGGATTGGATCTTTATGAAGGATCTCCAGAAGCACAAGAACTTTTTGAACAGGCAAATGACATTTTAGGATTTCATATTACTGATGTCATGTTTGAAGGTACGCCAGAAGCATTAAAAGAAACTAAAGTAACACAACCCGCAATCTTCCTACACTCTGTAATATTGAGTAAAGTAATGGGAGAACAATTTCAACCGGATATGGTTGCGGGACATTCTTTAGGAGAACTTTCTGCTTTGGTAGCTAATGGCAGCTTAAATTTTGAAGATGGTTTAACCCTTGTTTCCCAACGAGCTTTGGCGATGCAAAAAGCTTGTGAACTACAGGAATCTACCATGGCTGCAGTATTGGGCTTGGAAGATGAGGTCGTTGAATCTATATGTCAACAAACACCTGGAGTTGTGATTGCAGCAAATTATAATTGCCCGGGACAACTTGTAATTTCAGGAGAGGTGGCAGCTATAAATCAAGCTTGCGAAGCTCTGAAAGAAGCCGGCGCAAGACGCGCTTTAGTCCTTCCTGTTGGAGGAGCGTTTCACTCCCCGCTTATGGAACCGGCACGTGAGGAACTGGCTGCGGCTATTGCAAACACTACGTTTCACACGCCTACTTGTCCTATCTATCAAAATGTATCAACCACTGCTGTAACA
This sequence comes from uncultured Flavobacteriaceae bacterium, assembly GCA_964589085.1. Taxonomy (GTDB): domain Bacteria; phylum Bacteroidota; class Bacteroidia; order Flavobacteriales; family Flavobacteriaceae; genus Dokdonia. The sequence goes on from CAZPTJ010000375.1 coordinate 2,361, forward strand.
GATGCCGAACAGATTAAAGAAAACCTGATAGCGCAGTTAACAGCACCTGTTAAATGGACACAAAGTATACAACAAATGATTGCAGATGGTGCTACTCATTTTACAGAGGTAGGTCCAGGAAAAGTATTACAAGGGCTTATGCGTAAAATTGATCGTAGTGTTGAAGCTACTGGGGTTTCTATGGAAGTTTAGGTCTATTGATGACAAAAGTTCTTTAAACAAATGATTATCTTCGGTCTACGCTTTAGACAACTTTTCATAAGACCTGTTTCTATTTGTGAAGATTGATCATCGATGATAATTCAGGAATA
>CAZPTJ010000376.1:0-2664 GCA_964589085.1 uncultured Flavobacteriaceae bacterium
GTTTCCACACTCAACAACCCCAAATCCGGCAGATGGAGAAGGAAGCCCTTTTGATGTCGGTGTTACTGGTAGTACCACAAACTGTATGTTCCAGCACTGGTCGGTACAAAAATTTTTGTGGCTCACAAGACCTGACAACGGAAAACCCTTATTCTTGAATACCCTAAAACAAGTGACTAATCAAATGGCACCAGTTACGATTCCGACAGGAGCTACTGTTGCTTTATCAAGTACCAATCAGGCTGGTTTAGATGGAGTTTTAAAGACGATTCCCGCCTATAGTGCGGGGGGGACATCTGAAACGGTGTATTATTCAATTCATATTAATGATACGCTAGAGACGGCTATTAAGAAATATGGCGCTATGATCCAAGATGGAACGCTGGATAAAAGTAATAGCGAAACTTTCCCTGTAGGATCATTGGAAACCAAAGTGTCCTGGGTGCCTACAACGGCTTTACCTTCGGGTGCATCAAGTGATTATTATACAACTATGGCAACACTTGATGGATCTACTACTCCTGTAGAAGTAGCCTTATTAGGAATGCATGTGGTAGGTGTAGTGATTAATCATCCAGAATTTATTTGGGCGACTTTTGAACATAACTCATTAACTCCTATTTTTGATTGGGATTCTAAAACAGCAAGTTCTAAAAGTGGAACACTCATTTTTGCTGCTGGTAGTGTCTCTGATCTTAATGGGATACGATGGAAAAATGGAGCAGCCGTAACGGCAGATAAAGCTTTTGGACTCTATAAATACGGTGTGCCGATAACGGCAACAAATGTGTATATGGAAACGAGTCAATCCAACGAACCTAAGAGTAATTATAATAATATTGCCAACCTTAATACTTGTGTTCAATCAGGCCTTACTGATGTATGGAAAAATTATCAATATGATGGAGCTATCTGGCTCAATATGGATAAGTTAACACCTACACAGCAAGCAGATACTCTTGTTGCCTTGTATAGACATATTAAGGATGCTACTCCAGGTTCTATGGCCAGAGGATCACTAAGTTCTGCTAATATAACAATGGAAACGTTTACCCAAACCTATCAGACAGATCCTGCTAATATAGACGCTTCCAATCTGGTAAATTGTTTCAATTGTCATCGAGCTGCACCGGATACCGGTAGTGATGTTATACGATCTCCTTTATATTTAAGTCATATTTATAGTGGATATCTGGCTACACTGGAAGGAAAAACACCTGCTGAAATTGAATCTGAAAAGCTCAAGGCTTTTATGAAAGTCATGACGGTAGAGGCTAAGGAAAAATAAACAGAAAGATATACAGTTTATTGAAAAAGGCATCCCATTGGGATGCCTTTTCGACTAAGTAGTAAATAGATAGTACTCTTACTAAGTAATTATAGTCTATTAATCATCTAAACCTAATGAGGACAGCACAGTTATGCAATTGTCCAAGCAAGAAATACCTAAACCAATAAAATAATGTCTTACTAATTATATAACAACTTGACTTAATTTTTCCCTACCTAAAGCTGGCTTTTATTTTATAATAACATCAAAACCACAGTTAACATATGATTAAACTATAATTTATTATTGTTTTACAAATAGATGATCATCTTTTCTGTTGTTGTATTTTAAACAACATTAAACCACCTATTTGCTTTGCTTTTTCTATAGCAAGCTCTGCTTTTATACCTTGATAGTTTTGAAGAATGGTAGTTTCCCATAAATAAAGCCAACGATCAAAATGTTCTGGATTTAAAGGATGTTTTTGATGTAATTCAATATGCCTTAACATAGGATTACCTACATAGGTGTCCTTATCAAAAAGCATACTTTCCCAAAAATTATATAATAATGGAATATGTATTTCCCAATTGAGGCTAACAACTTGTGTGAAGAAATGACCGATAATCTCATCTTTTAATAATTGAGAATAAAAAGTATCAATCAATTGCTCTATATCCTTTCTAGTTTCAATATCTCTCATAGGTTTTCTGCTCCGTAAAATACTTCTCCATCTCTGATTAATGTGGTGAGTTCGACAGTATGTCCGTCCGGATCATCCGTATAGATAGAGTGGAAGTAGTGATGGTCTTTAAAGACATATGGTATTCCTATAGCTTCATAATGCGCTCTTGCTTCATTAAAAGCATGATTAGTAACAACGAAGGCGAAATGATCAATATCAGATCTTGAGCGTTCTTCATGACCGCTTTCTTTTTCTGGAAATAAAGCAATACCGGTTTTCCCAGAGAGTAAGAAAATAGGAAAATTTCCCCATTTTTTGGCTCGAACGGCTCTTAAACCTAATACATGTTTATACCAGATGATAGAGCGGTCAATATCCTTAACACGAATAGCAACATGATCTAATTCTCCAAGATGAAAAGAAGGGCCAGACATTACAAATTTTTTAATTGAAAATTTAAGATACAGTATTTATTAAACCCAGATTATGCATTAGAACTTTGTGATGAACCTTGAAAGTACCATAAAATATGACATTTTATGAGTTTTAGCATAGCACCGCTACGGTTAAACTCAAAAATGTAGTGTAACGGTATATTTTGCAGCACTTTCAAGTTGTAATAGATTTTCTAATGCATAATCTGGGTTAAAATCAAGATTTCGGTATATATCTTTTTATTTCAAATCGAATCCTTATGACAACAAAGAAA
>CAZPTJ010000377.1:0-2646 GCA_964589085.1 uncultured Flavobacteriaceae bacterium
TTGGCGTGTTGCGGTGGTATGAGTAAAGACCGATTTTATACTTCTAACTACCATTATGAAAATAATCTAATTGGAATCCCTTTTGTCCCGATAGCTATTGGGATTGGGGTGTTGCGGCGGTATGATTAATCCCGCGCCTGTACCCGTTCAATCATTTGCAGAATATAGGGCTGAATCAAATCAGGTCGCGCCCAGGCAATTTCATGACCCGTGTCAGGTGTTGTAATAATCTCAATATTTCTGAATTTCTCTTGTGTATACTCCACATTCGTATACGGCACCAGATCATCTGTATCCCCATGGATATGCATGACTGGAATAATGAGTTTATGCCAATCCCCATCAATTTTAGCCATTTCTTGAGCGTGAACTGTTTTTTCATCTCCAGCGACGCGATATCCTCGTGGGATAAGCCAGCGTGTCGTCCACCATTGGGTAAGTCTTGATGCCCATATTTGCTGTTCCTGATCGGGATCTATGGCAGGAGAAATCATAATGACTCCTTTGACCCGATCATTCAGTATAGCCACACGAGCGGCCAAGGGACCGCCATACGAAGAACCTATGGTGATTACATTTTTTAAATTATAGTGATCTAATAGTGCACTCATAATTTCGGCTTGTGGTTGGATTTCAGGAAGCGCCTTGCCAAAATTGGAATAGCCATAACCGGGACGATCAATAGCATGAAGATTGGCCATCGGAAGTAGTGTTGAATCCTTCAAATACCCGTTCCAGGCAGAAAGCGAACTGGGAGACCCGTGGAAAAAGACCAGATTAATTTGAGTGTCAGCCTCTTCAATATGTTGAACACGTATTTTTAAATCTAAAGTATCAACTTCGAAGTAATCAATAGTGGTTGGAATATTTGCTTTCGCGAAAGCATCATAAATTTCAGTATCGGCATCACGCCATTGTAATCGGGCACAGGAGGTAAAACTTAAAATGATCAGGAAGATAAGGATATAAAAGCACGATAGTTTCATAGGATCAAAACTAGAGATAATTTGATGAGGTTAGGATTAAGCAGCTTTAAATTTTCCTACTTTAGTCGGATGAGATCAGTCTTTCTTTGTATTGTCGGAATATTCCTGTTTTCCTGTAGTCCAAAATCTAATACCAGCTTGTCACTGGATGGTGACTGGCAGTTTGCACAAGAGACAGCTGTCGCTGAAGGACAACAACACTGGAATTTTGCGCAAGTACCTGGAACAGTTCAAACTGACCTGTTACGATTGAACAAAATACCTGATCCCTTTATATGGAGTAATGAGGACTCCGTACAATGGGTTTCAGATAAGGTTTGGATGTACAAGAAGGAATTTCAAGTTCCTAGCGAACAATTAAAACACCTACGACATATCTTACATTTTGAGGGCTTGGATACATATACTCAAGTATTTTTAAATGACAGTCTTATTTTGGAAACCGATAATGCTTTCCGACCATGGGAAGTCGATGTGAGTGCCCTTTTAAAAGGAGAAAATATAGTAAAAGTAAAACTCTTTCCTGTAGAGCCAAAAGAAGTTAAAGCTGCAACATTACTAGATTATGAATTGCCGGAAGCACCAAGAGTGTTCACCCGTAAACCGCAATTTCAGTATGGTTGGGATTGGGGGCCGACCATAAAAACCATGGGAATCTGGAGAAACGTTAAACTCTCTTCCTTTTCAGAAGCACGGATGACAGATGTTTTTCTTCAAACAGAAACTATAGAAGATGATGTGGCACAACTTCTGGCAAAGATTGAGTTGGAGATACTCCATGAAGACGATATTACTGTTGAAGTAACTAATGAAACTACTCGTGTTCGAACGTCTAAAAAGCTTAACGTAAATGCTGGAAAGCAGGTCGTAGAAATACCCTTAAAGATTGAAAATCCTAAATTGTGGTGGACCCATAATCTGGGAGATCCTTTTCTATATGATTATACGATTGTTCTTAAAAAGGGAAATACGGTTATTGATCGTCAAACAAAAAGGGTGGGATTACGTACGATTCAATTAGTCACTGAAAAAGATGATAAAGGAGAAGGTTTTTATTTTGAATTGAATGGCAAGCCGGTGTATATGAAGGGTGCCAATTATATCCCTCAACATATCTTTTTACCCGAAGTCACAGAAGCAGATAGAGAACAATTATTGAACGATGCTGTCGATGCACATATGAATATGCTGCGTGTTTGGGGTGGAGGAGTTTATGAAGAAGATGCATTTTATGAGCTATGTGATGAAAAAGGGATATTACTCTGGCAGGACTTTATGTTTGCTTGCGCCATGTATCCAGGGGATCAAGCATTTTTGGATAATGTAAAGCAAGAAGCGATTGATAATGTAAAGCGTTTACGACAACATCCTAGTATTGCACTCTGGTGCGGTAATAATGAGAATAGTGAAGGCTGGCATCGCTGGGGTTGGCAGGCAGGAAAAACGGAAGCACAGAAAGCTGAAATATGGGGGAATTATCAAAAAGTATTTAACGATATCTTACCTAAAGTCGTTGATAGTTTACAACCGTCTATTTCCTATTGGGAGAGTTCGCCTAAGTATGGTCGAGGAGATCAACGATATCAGTACGAAGGCGATGCTCATGACTGGTGGGTATGGCATGATGGTTATCCTTTTGAACATTTTGAAGACGAAGTGC
>CAZPTJ010000378.1:0-2631 GCA_964589085.1 uncultured Flavobacteriaceae bacterium
CTTCCCAGTATCCTTCCTCCGATGTCTCTTCGTGAAGCATTAGAAACCACAAAAATTCATAGTGTTGCAGGTCGGGTTAATTCTCATCAGGGATTAATTGCAGAACGACCCTTTCGATCTCCACATCATACTATCTCTGATGTTGCCTTAGTTGGTGGCGGACAATACCCTATGCCGGGAGAGATTTCTCTTTCTCATAATGGAGTGCTCTTTCTGGATGAATTACCTGAGTTTAAGCGTTCTGTGCTGGAAGTTATGCGCCAACCCTTGGAAGATCGAGAGGTAACCATTTCTCGTGCCAAATTTACGGTGACTTATCCTTCAAGTTTTATGTTGGTTGCTAGTATGAATCCCAGTCCCGGAGGTTATTTTAATGATCCTGACGCTCCTGTCACCAGTAGTCCGGCAGAAATGCAACGTTATCTGAGTAAAATATCCGGTCCGTTATTGGATCGCATAGATATTCATATTGAAGTCACACCTGTACCCTTTGAAAAGCTAAGCAGTGAACAAAAAGCAGAATCCAGTATAGCCATACGTAAACGAGTGACCGCAGCCAGAGAGATACAGGTAGAACGCTTTCGCGAAAGCATAAACACCAACTATAATGCACAGATGACAGTCAAACAGATTCGAAAGTATTGTGCATTGGATGAAGCGTCATTAGCACTACTCAAAACGGCTATGGAGCGTTTAAATCTTTCGGCAAGAGCTTATGATCGTATTTTAAAAGTTGCCCGCACCATTGCTGATTTGGACAGAGCGAAAACCATAAACGAAACGCATATTAGTGAAGCTATTCAATATAGAAGTTTGGATAGAGAAGGGTGGCTGGGATAAAACAGGTATATATCCCTGTTTCACAACCTGATATATTAATTAACTTAGATATCTCAAACTAATAACTAGCCATTATGAAAATCTGGGAATATATTTTAATTGCCATAGGGGTTATTGCCGTAATTGCAGGGATCTACTATCTTATTAAAAAACTTATTAAAGAAGTTGCCAAAATACATCATTTACCACTTAGAGAAAAAGGTCTAACTGCAATGCCAGCTGTTCCCTTTATATTAAGCCAAACTGTAGAAACGATTGTAAAGCTGGGCTTACGAGGGGAAGAATTCAAAATGGCAAAAGCTGGATTGAGTACGGAGTATACCATACAAGGAGAAACACAAAGCGCCTATACGTTTATGTATGATGATGCTCCCTTAAATGATGGAGAAGAAGATAGAAAAGCCTTACTGCATCGCCTGGATAAGATTAAGGAAAAAGATTTTTTAAATCAATCGGTTCTCGATCATCATCTGACAAAAGGAGCCTTTTCATCACCTAAAAAAGCAGGTAAAACATTTACAGATTTATTTCTGGACAACCCAAAACACTTTAGTTTATCCTGGACTACCTATTATAATGTATATCAAGATAATGTTGGAATACGGGATGAAGAATATGCCGCTATTCTTAAAGACCCAGATGAAGCGACGAAACAGTTCTGGTCGATGATCTCAGAAAATGGCCTGGCGTATAATTTGCTAATCCTTCAAAAAGTTAAAGGAGCTTGCCTGGAAAAGGCAAAAACCATTTTTCAGAAAGATTGGGATAAACGTTTTAAACCTCTTCAGGAAAAAGGATTGCTATATGCTATTGATCTTACTATTTTTAACCATTGGGATGCCAGTCAGGTTGATGGTTTTGATCGTTGGACGCCCGGAGCGTTTATATTGTTAGAGCAGGATAAAGACAGTAAGAAAACGCAACCTGTAGGGGTTCAAATCTCTAAAAAAGATGCAGATGCGACTCAAATATATACTCGGAAAAATACGACAGATGCTACCTGGATTTTTGCCTTGTCGGCAGCACGGACGGCCGTTACCGTATATGGTATATGGTTAGGTCATGTATATCACTGGCATATCGTCTCAGCAGCCATGCAAATGACTCTATTTAATAATGTAGATGAATCCCATAATCTTAGAAAACTATTAGATCCGCAATCCAAATCCCTTATAGGATTTAATGATGCGCTCCTATTGCTTTGGAAGCGTATTGGTCCGCCAACCTCTTTTTCAACGGCAGATTCCTTTTTGGAATTGATCAATACCTTTGCAGAAGGAAGAGAATTTTTTGATGATGATCCGGAAGTAACCTTGGCCAAATTTGGAATTCATAAAGAAGATTTTTCAGATAAGGAAGACTGGGATCGATACCCTATAGCCAAACACTTGCTCTATTTTTGGCAGGCGGCCAAAGATATGGCTGTAGTATTTGTGGACACAACCTATGCTGATGATAAAGCGGTCTTTGAAGATACCCAATTACAAAACTGGATTACTGCTTCCTCCAATCCGGAAGAAGGAAATATCAGAGGTTTGCCGGTGATGAGTGGTAAAAAAGAACTAAAAGAAGTATTAACCAGTATCATCTATAGAGTAGTTGCGCATGGAAATTCCCGACAGATGCGATCTTTAGGATCCGGCTTGTCTTTTGTAGCTAATTATCCGCCCTGTCTACAAAAAACGGACATTGTTAAACCAGATGATAAAACATTTAAAGCAGAAAATGTATTGCGTTATTTGCCGAATACCGGAACTATCGGTTCGATGATGACCTTCTATTATATCTTTA
>CAZPTJ010000379.1:0-2623 GCA_964589085.1 uncultured Flavobacteriaceae bacterium
CTTATAAAGCAGAAAGCGCCTTGGAATAGGCGCTTTTCTTATATATATTAATATATGTATTTTTTATTCAAAACCCTTTAGAGTATTTGTAATAATCGATACACAATCTAACAATTGTTCTTCATTCATTACCAAAGGAGGTGCAAAACGGATAATATTTCCGTGGGTTGGCTTTGCCAGTAGTCCATTATCCCGCAGTGCTAGACATATATCCCAGGCTGTAGAACTATCTTCCGTATCATTAATTACGATGGCATTAAGCAATCCTTTACCTCTTACTAATTTACAAATAGTGCTCGTTTCAATATAAGAATGTAATTCTTTTCTAAAGAGCTCTCCCAAACGACTCGCATTTTCGGCAAGTTTTTCATCCTTAACTACATCCAGTGCCGCCATAGCCACAACAGCGGCTATAGGGTTACCTCCAAATGTCGATCCGTGCGATCCTGGTGTAATTACACTCATAATAGCGTCATTAGCCAAAACAGCAGATACTGGATACATACCGCCACTTAAGGCTTTTCCAAGAATTAAAATATCTGGTTTCACATTTTCATGGTCTACGGCCAAAAGTTCTCCTGTACGAGCAATACCCGTTTGGACTTCATCTGCAATAAAAAGGACATTATGTGCTTCACATAATGCTTTTGCTTCACTCAAATAATTTTCTGAGGGGACATAAACTCCAGCCTCACCTTGTATAGGTTCTACTAAAAATGCAGCAACATTAGTATTATTTTCCAGCGCACTTTTAAGAGCCGATAGATTATCATATTCTATCTTTATAAAACCATCGGTATATGGGCCAAAATTCTCGCGAGCTACAGGATCATTACTAAATGAAATAATAGTTGTCGTTCTTCCATGGAAGTTATTTGCACAAACTATAATTTCGGCTTCATTTTCTTCTATTCCCTTCTTTTCATATGCCCATTTACGAGCCAGTTTAATAGCAGTTTCTACGGCTTCTGCACCCGTATTCATGGGAAGTAACTTATCAAACCCAAAGTAAGTGGTAGCATACTCTTCATATCGTCCCAAAACGTCATTATAAAATGCCCTTGATGTCAAGGTCAAGGTCTGAGCTTGTCGGTTCATTGCATTTACAATACGCGGGTGACAATGCCCTTGATTTACCGCAGAATACGCAGATAAAAAGTCGTAGTAACGTTTTCCTTCGACATCCCAAACATATACTCCTTCTCCTCTACTCAACACTACCGGAAGTGGATGGTAATTGTGTGCTCCATATTTGTCTTCTAATGCAATTGCCTCTTGTGACGTAAGTTGATCAACTGTTGCCATAATCTAAAAAAATTAAAAATTAAAAAAATGCAATTCCTGCTGTACCTTTATTCTTTCGAAAGTCCGAAAATTCAGCGTAGGAGAGAAATCATCCTTAGTGTACGCAATTTAATAAAAATTTAAATGTTGAAGTGGTTTAAATTTTTAAGGTGATTTTGAAGAAAGCGTAGAAACTTGTAATTCCAATCTTTTTAATTCCCGTATAATACTGTTTTTGTCCATCTGCATCCATATAAATATTTTAAGCATAGAAATCATAAGTATACATAGTATTCCAGCAATAGACCATTTAATGAGTTCATTAGTTACATCAGTACTAAAAAATTGAACAATGCAGTATACAAAAAAACCAAATGCAATAAAACTAACTACATTCATTAAAATTATAATCCATTTGTTCTTTCCATCAAACATACCTCCCAGCATCTGAAAAACGTTTTGTTCTCCTAAATTATCATAGAATTTTGCTTCTTCTTCTGTCAATGCTTCCTTTATTAACTGATCAATTTCTTCGAATTCTTTTCTCATAATTTCTAATTTTTAATTATCGTTTTTAATTTTTCCCGTGCGTAAAACAGTCTTGACTTTACAGTACCTTTTGAAATATTAAGAATCTCACTTATTTCAATGATGCCGTACGATTCTATATAAAATAACTTTAGCACGTTTTGTTGTTGTTCTGAAAGTGATGCTATTGCTTGCTTGAGTTTATCTTTTATCAATTCATTTTTTGATGTGCTTTTTTCTTCTAAAGTAAACTCCCGTTCTTTTGAACTGATTTCTTGTTTTTTTTCTTGTATCCTTTTACTTTTCCGATACCAGTCAATTGCTTTTTTGGTTACAATAGATAACCCCCAAGAACCAAATTTATTAGGGTTTTCTATAGTATGAATATTCTTAAGTATAGTAATCCAGGCATCTTGTGCAATATCTTTTGCGATATCCAAATCATTAGAATATATATAAGCTTGTTTACAAAACTTCCTATGCCATCTTTTTACCAATACAGTCATGGCTTTTTTATGCCCATTACAATATTGAGTTACTAACCAAGAATCCTCTATTTTTTTTGATGACTTCATATCACTTTCTATAGTATAGACGATACAATTACAAATAGGTTCATTATTGGGAAGATTATTTATACACTGAAGTGATTTAAACTTTTTAAGATTGTAAAAAATGGGTTGTTGGTATTTGCGTTACCAAGCATAAATAAAGGGACATACAATTAAAATATATGCTTTCGCGAAAGCGTATATAGAAAAATTATTTAAACCCAGATTATGCATTAGAACTTTGTGATGAACCTTGAAAG
>CAZPTJ010000380.1:0-2593 GCA_964589085.1 uncultured Flavobacteriaceae bacterium
TGTATAATTAATTTAAAAGATTTCCGTCTTCACGGAAATGTAAGACTATGGAAAATAACAAAAAAAGAGGTGGAGATGCACCTATCGCATGTGAATTAGAAGAAGGAAAAAAATATGCCTGGTGTACCTGTGGGCATAGTGAGGGGCAACCTTTTTGTGATGGTTCACATCGCGCAGCTGAAAGCACACCCAATTTACGTTTTGAAGCAACAAAGACAGATACCTTTTATTTATGTACCTGTAAAGAGACAAAGAATCCTCCATATTGTGATGGATCACACAATGGTTAGGTAGCAGGAGTTAAGCCTATTGACTTCCCTTTTTCGAGCATAAAGTTCCTGGCTGCTTCGTATTCATTAGGAATAATCCCTTCAAGAATAGCTTCTTTGATGGCTTCTTTGAGTATGCCTATTTCTCGGGAAGGTTTAAGATTGAAGGTATTCATGATTTCTTCTCCTGTAACGGGAGGTTGAAAATTACGTATACGGTCGCGTTCCTCAACTTCCTTTATTTTCTGACGAACAACTTTAAAGTTCTGGTGATATTTTTTAAATCGTTTTGGGTTTTTGGTCGTAATATCAGCTTCACAAAGAGTCATCAGATCTTCAATATAATCTCCTGCGTCAAAAACGAGTCTACGTACGGCACTGTCAGTCACATGATCTTCAGAGATTACGATGGGTCTTGAGCTCATAAGAACCATTTTCTGAACGAACTTCATTTTATCATTTAATGGCATTTTTAGACGTTTGAATAGCGTATACACCATTTTAGACCCCACAAACTCATGACCGTGGAATGTCCATCCTATTTTTTTATGAAAACGTTTAGTAGGTGCTTTACCTACATCGTGTAATAAGGCTGCCCATCGTAACCAAAGATTATCAGTATATTTAGAAATATTGTCTACAACCTCCAGTGTATGATAAAAATTATCTTTATGACGCTGCCCTTCCTTTTCGTCAATACCTTTTAAGGCCATAAGCTCTGGAAGAATATAAGGTAGCAAACCTGTTTTTTCCAACAATAGAAATCCTGTTGATGGTGTTGAGGAGGCTAATATTTTATGAAGCTCGGTAACAATACGTTCCTTAGTAATAATCTGAATACGCTCTTTGTTTGTTGTAATAGCTTTCAGCGAAACCGGTGATATCGTAAAATTGAGTTGGGTTGCAAAACGGATAGCGCGTAGCATTCGCAACGGATCATCACTATAGGTGATGTCTGGATCTAGAGGTGTGCGTATAAGTCCATTTTCCAGATCTTCAAATCCATTAAAAGGATCAAGCAATAATCCGTAGGTATCTTTATTTAGGCTTATAGCGAGGGCATTAATGGTAAAATCTCTTCGATTTTGATCATCTTCAAGAGTTCCTGCAGCTACAATAGGATTACGACTGTTTTCGGTGTATGATTCTTTTCGTGCACCGACAAACTCTATTTCAATATCAATATCCTTGAGCATGGCAGTCCCATAGGTCTTAAAAACCTGAACTTTGGGACGATGAGGAAGCAATTGAGCAACTTTTTGAGCAAGTGTAATACCATTACCTACGGCTACAATGTCAATGTCTTTTGCCTGTCCTCTTTTTAAGATATAGTCACGCACATAACCACCTATGACATATACCTCGATGTCGAGCGCTGAAGCAGCTTCTGCAATGACCTTAAAAATAGGTTTATCTATGGCATTAAGATAGGTACTCAAAATAGCTTATTTACGTATGATTTTTACTGCCCCATCAGTACTTAACTTAATAATAGTGGATGGTTTAGCAGCTTTTCGATCCTTATTTAAATCTACAATATAATCTACACCTTCTATAATAGGTGTCGCGATTTCTTTAAAACTCTTAGGTGTCTGTACACCACTTAAATTTGCCGAAGTAGAAACGATTGGTTTCTTGAATTTTCGCAATAAGCGATTACAAAAAGTTTCCCTGACTACGCGAATGCCTAGCGTATTATCATCGGCAACCAGATTATCAGCAATACGTATGGGATCATCATAAATGATAGTCGTGGGTTTTGTAGCGTATTTTAAAATATCATAAGCCACTTCGGGAACGGTTTCTACATATTGTTGCAGCATTTTAAAATCAGCCACCAGACAAATCAATGCTTTTTGTGTCTCACGTTCTTTAAGAGCATATATCTTATCAATAGCTGCTGCATTCGTCGCATCACATCCTATTCCCCAGACAGTATCTGTAGGGTAGAGTATAAGCCCTCCACGCTTTAAGGCATCATAAGCCTTATTTACCTCCTCATATAAATGATCCATAATTGTAAAAAGAAAACAAAAATACAACCATCAGAAGAAATGACCACCTAAATCGTAAAGAACACTATCATTAGAATGGAAGTTTTATCTTCATTTAAGATGTTAGGTATTCTTAAAGATCATGTAGCTTTGCATCGAGAAAAAATCTTCTCCGCAACATATCAACCATTACAGTCTGAAATAGAAGCTTTAATTACAGCGTTCAAATCTAAGGGAGAACGACTCGATAATGGGAATCGCAATACCATTAAGCTATTTAAGATAGGAGATGATACCTTTAATGTAAAGGCATTTAACCCAGATTATGCA
>CAZPTJ010000381.1:0-2588 GCA_964589085.1 uncultured Flavobacteriaceae bacterium
AGAGAAAAAACCGTCTTTAAAACGAAATTTTGTCGATACTAAACAACTCTATTTGGCAATGCAGTTATATCGAACTCACGTTATTTAGTAGATATCATAATATTTACTTAAATATTTCTTGGTACGCTTTACTTTTATGAAGTAAAGCGTATTTTTTTGGTTTCTATTTAATAATTGTAATCATAGACAATGAAGTATCTATTAAGTTTGTTGGGAGCTCTTCTTCTCATCGTTCTTATTTATAGTTTTAAAGGGAGGAATAATGAGACCCCCTCGCAACCTATTGCAAATACAACCTTATTGTTAGCAAACGATTCGTTGCCTACGCGAAATCAATTGCGTAGAAGTTATTTTGAAAAAAGAGAAATTCTCGTCGTTTATGGAGCTAGTGATAACGCACTTAAAACGAAGTATGAAAACTTACTCAACAAGCTGGCTGAACAGGCAAAAACCAATAGAAGACGTAGTACTGATGTTCAGTTTAAGTCCATAGACGCTATTAAAGAAGAAGACATTAGGAATCACATCTTATTTCTTATTGGAACACCGGCGACCAACCCTCTGATTAAACAACTGACACAAAAATTACCACTTACGCTTTCTGATGGAAACCTTAGTTTTAATAATAATCATTTTAAAACAACAGAAGATATAGTATCCGTAGCTTTTTACCCTAATCCAGAAAATACGCAATTGCCTTTTAGTTTTGTAGTAGGAAATGATGAACAAGCAGTTTATGATTTTTTTGAAAAGACCAACATAAACTCCTTTTTTCGCTGGCAAAGTATGGACTATGAAGTTAGACATGAGGGCAAACGTGTTCTTATGGGAAACTTTGATGCACAATGGCAACCAGATCCTAAAGTCTATTTCAATTATGCTACCGGAAATGATCTTGTATATCAATCGGAGCATTATAGTTTTATTTCGCATCAACAAGCTATAAACGAAGTGCAGCTCAAGAAGTTGGTGCCTCAAGTTGAAGCTAAGACTCAGGCTTTGATGGAATTTATCGGAAGTTCTGACATTCCTAAACTTTCGTATCATATCTATAAGACAGCCGAAGATAAGGGACTGATGTTGGGTAATACGGCACAGGCACATATAGATGCAGAAAACCTGGCGATACACACAATTATTAATGATAAATACAAGGGTAATTTTGTTCAAAAAGAGTTAGCACTTATTGTAGATCAAATGCTAGGAGTAGCTAAAGCGAAAGTATTTCAACGTGGCCTCTCTGTTTATTTTACCACACAATGGCAACGAGAAGGCTATCGTTATTGGGCCGCTCATTTGAATACATCTGGGAATTCACTGTCTCTTAATGAACTTTTTGACAATGAGTTGATTGAAAAAGAATCCCCATTGATGGTAGATTGTTTTTCGGCAATGGCCGTGCAATTTTTTATAGAGCAATGGGGGAGAACAGTTTTTTTGGAACGATACCATAATTGGACTCCTTCTCAAAAGGAATTAAAGAGTATGGAACGGGATTGGAAGGAATGGCTTTCTAAGCACACCTCCAAAACCACACTCGTCAAACGTCAAAAACCAAAACTAAGCTACCTTAAAGGGTTTAACTTTGCTCACGAAGGTTATAGTATTTATAATGGTTATTTATCTCGTAAGGCGACAGCTGCCATTGGAAAACAGAAAGCCCTAGGAAGCAATGCTATGGCCGTTGTACCCTATAGTTATATCCGTTCGGAATCAAAACCTACCTACATGAATATAGGCAGCAGGGCTGGTTCTGAAAATGATCAGGGTGTAATACATTCTGCCTATGAGGCTAAACAATTAGGAATACGTACGTTGTTAAAACCACAAGTTTTTTTTGGGAGTAGTTGGCCAGGTGCTTTAGATTATGAAACAGCTGAGGATTGGGAAGCCTTTTTTGATTATTACTATCGTTGGATACGACATTATGCATTTCTGGCAGAAATCCATCAAATCGATGCTTTGTGTATGGGTGTAGAGTTTTCTATTGCAACATTAACTCATGAAGATCAATGGAGAACAATGTTTAAGAAGGTACGTGGACTCTATCAAGGTCAACTGAC
This sequence comes from uncultured Flavobacteriaceae bacterium, assembly GCA_964589085.1. Classification (GTDB taxonomy): domain Bacteria; phylum Bacteroidota; class Bacteroidia; order Flavobacteriales; family Flavobacteriaceae; genus Dokdonia. The sequence goes on from CAZPTJ010000381.1 coordinate 2,064, forward strand.
TTATGCCGCAAATTGGGGCGAAGAGTTTGAACAAGTTGATTTTTGGGATGAGCTGGACTTTATAGGATTAAATTCGTATTACCCCTTAAGCAAAGAAGATAATCCCACAGATGAAGATTTAAAGGCAAGTTTTGATAAAGTAAAAGAAAAAATTACTACCGTTTATAATAAATATCAAAAACCCATAGTATTCACGGAGATAGGATTTCGTAGTATTGATATGCCCTGGAAAAACCCTCATGCCGATGGTGACAATAGTTTTAATGCAGAGCATCAACAGCGATGCTATAAGGTGATTTTTGAAGGAATTAAAGATGAGCCCTGGTGTCAAGGTATTCTCTGGTGGAAATTCCCTAGTTACCTGGAATATAAAGGTGTTGAAAATAGTGCATTTACACCAAATAATAAAGCGACTGAAGAGACTGTTAAGGAATGGTTTTTAGGTAATTAATTGGTTTTTTTGTTGAAATGTATCTATAAAACTCCTCTGATCTTTGACCCAGATTATGCATTAGAACTTTGTGG
>CAZPTJ010000382.1:0-2585 GCA_964589085.1 uncultured Flavobacteriaceae bacterium
CACAACCTATAAACACAAGTGGTATAAGAAATTTAAAAAGCTTCATCTCTTTTTCAATAAAATTAAACAAAAAGTAAACTGTTGAATACTATTTACTTATTCTTTAACAATTTTACGAGTAAGTGTTCCTTTGTCAGTAAACACTTTTGCGAGGTAAATCCCTGTAGAAAGATTGCTTACATTAATTTGATTATTTACAGTAGTTTTTACTTTTTCACCAAGAAGGGAATATATATCTACTTTTTGTAACTCAACTCCTGATCTAATATCAATGTTTAACATTATTGAGGTTGGATTAGGAAACATACGTATTGTATTTTCAATACTTTGATCATCTACACTTAAAGGTTCAACTACTGTGGTTACTACTGTATTGGTGATTATAGGTTCGTTAAAATCAAAGAAAATATTTGCTGTGTTTTCAACGGTATCGCCTAAAACGAGATCATCATTAGTGCGCACCTGAAAAGCAATATAGCCGTTACTTCCTTCTTCGTCGACCTCTTCTGGAGGTAAGTTGATATTCTCAAACAAAAAGGAAATTTGATTTTCGTCAGTAATGTTTACTGTAAAGTCATGACTGGAAGCAAGTACTCTTAGTGTATTTGTATTAAGGTTATTACTCAATTCATCTGTAATTTCCACAGTGATGGCATCTGCAGTGCCTGTATTTTGGAAACGTACGATGTAATCCAGAAAATCCCCTACTTCTTCTTCCAAAATCCCTTCTCCCTGCAATACTTGTTTATCATTGGGATCAAAAGAATTCACAACAATTTCTTCTAAAACAAAGGTATTATTCTCAGAAAAATCATCTACTATTCCTTCTATTGAGTTTTCAATACTAGTTATTAATTCTTCACCACCAATAACAACTGGTGGTTCAAAAACTTGAAAAGTAGCTGTAATTGTTCGAGTTTCAAAAGGAAGTAATTGCTCATATCCCCAGATAATGTTATCAGTGTTAATATTTAAAGGGTCAATATCTGCTTCTACAAACTCGATAAGTTCATTATCAAATGAAAAATCTAGTTGACCATCTATTACAGTCGTTCCTATGTTTGAATAGGTAATTACATAAGTAGCTTCAAATCCAGGACGAGGTAATTGTAGAGGAAGTAAAACAACATCCACATCATTAATAGTTTCTGTGGCAGTAATACAAAAGTCAACAGTTTCTTCTTCTCCATTAGACATCCCAAAAACAACATCTTGAGATTGCAGCAAGACTTCAAAAAAATCAGGAATAGATTCATCTACTATAGAAAGAGTGAATGTTCCTTCTTCTACAAAAAATGTATACTCTCCAAATTCATTTGAAATCATTGTAATATCAATGTTCTCATTAATTAGATCAATTTGAATATTATTAACAGGGATATCTTGCTCATCACATCCGTTATTGTTTTGATCAAAAAACACAGTGCCCGAAATTGTATTTAACATAGCTCCACAAGTGTCTAAAATCTCTTGTTGTGAACTACATCCTAAAGCATTGTTTTCAATAAAAATCTGTCCCTCTCCTGATTCAATAAAGTTGCAAATATTTGGAAAGCTACAAATAGAGAGTTGTGAGTTTCCTATAATTTCTAATATATCAGAGGGTTCTAAAACCAAGTTCTCAATAGCAGAGATATCTGTTAAGCTATTATTTGCATTAATAGATAGAAAAACCTGACCTAAGAAATTTATATTATCCAGACCATTAAGACTTGTCAAAGAATTATTACCACCTATTGCAATATCAAAATCAACGGTTTCCACATTATTAAATCCATTAATGTTAAGAAGTTGATCATTTCCTCCTATCCATATTTGACTTATATTCCCAGTCACATTTATAAGAGGATCCACGTTTTGCAATACATCATTAGCCTCTATTACACAGGCAAATAGTATTGTATCAAGACCTTGTAATCCAGATAAATCACTTAAGTTATCATTATTTGCAATATTTAAACATGATACAGAAGTGACTGTTTCCAATCCTTCAAGATTTATTAGATTAGCATTATTACTAATATCAATTGAAATAGGTATTGTTGAATTTGGATCAGCTATAATACCAGACAATCCTTCTAATGATGACAATGTAGAATTATTAGTGATATTAATATTTTGATTGGGTCCTTGAAAAGAAATGCTTTCAAGTCCATTTAAACTAGAAAGCATACCATTACTTTCAATAACAAGAGAACCATTAATGCTATTTATTTGACTTATGCCAGACAAATCCATTACATCATCCCCAGAAATAGTTAATCCATTCGTAATCTCCGTACAATTTGGAAAATTAATTGCAAAAGCATCTACCTCTGCTTGAGAACTTAAAGTAATGGGAGTATCAGGACATTGACTTATTCCGCTCAATGAAACGAATACTAGGCACACCCCTACGATAACCTTTTTCATAATCGATAAATTATTAGTTAAAAATTCAAAGAAAGTAAAATATTTAAGACAAGGTCAATAAATACAGAGAAAATCGATAAAATGTATTTGTTAATTCAACATCTTCCACAACTTATCCTTAAGCTCTTGCAATCCTTGTTGCGCTACTGAAGAAATAAAAAGATAAGGAATAG
>CAZPTJ010000383.1:0-2564 GCA_964589085.1 uncultured Flavobacteriaceae bacterium
GCACCAATTATTTTCAAACAGTTCCTAAGGATGCACTGGAGAAAATGATATGGGCTGAAGCCGATAAACTTGGTTATTTTATCAATACAGTAACCGATCCTGTTTTGGCTAAAGAAAAACAAGTTGTCAAAAATGAGAAACGACAAGCCGTTGACAATCGGCCTTACGGTCACGTAAATTATGTGATTGATAAAAATATGTATCCTAAAGAGCATCCATATAATTGGCAGGTAATAGGCTCTTTGGAAGATTTACAAAATGCCACTTTACAAGATGTCAAAGATTTTTATAATCGATGGTATACACCAAACAATACGACACTTACCATCACAGGTGATTTTGATACTGCACAGGCAAAAACCTGGGTACATAAATATTTTGATGAGATTAAACGTGGCGAAGAAGTCCCAACACTTGAAAAACAACCCGTAGTATTGGAAAGCACAAAAAAATTATACTATGAAGATAATTTTGCACGACTTCCACAACTTTCAATGACCTGGCCAAGTGTCCCTGTTTACCATCCCGATTCTTATGCTTTGGAAGTACTGGCTTCTTATTTATCAGACGGCAAAGAAGCTCCATTTAATCAGGTATTAATAGCTAATAAGCAACTTACTTCCAATGTTACTATGTTTAATTTTGGTTCAGAACTGGCGGGACAATTTCGATTGATTGTCAATGCTTTTAATGGCAAAAATCTAAACGAAGTTGCCCAAAGTATTCAGGACGCTTTCGCGAAATTTGAAGCAACAGGTATCCCTTTGGAGGATCTTGAGCGTATTAAGGCAGGTCAGGAAACCAATTTTTACCAAGGACTTTCAAGTGTGTTAGGAAAAGGGTTTCAACTAGCCCAATACGAAATATTTGCCGGAGATCCTGGATTTATCAATAAGGATGTTCAGAATATTCTAGCAGTTACCCAAGAAGATGTAAAACGTGTTTATGAAAAATACATTAAAAGCAAGCATCACATCGCCACTAGTTTTGTCCCCATTGGTCAAACCGATCTTATCCTGGAGGGCTCAGCATTAGCAGAGGTCGTTGAAGAAAAAATCATTGATGGAGCAGAAGAAACTTTTGATGCTTCTGCAATAGCGACTTATGAAAATACACCTTCATCTTTCGATCGTTCCGTAGAACCACCTTATGGAGAAAGTCCTGATATTACGATTCCAGAGTTATGGGAAGAAGCATTGTCATCAGGCCTTAAAGTTTATGGTATTGAAAATGATGAAGTCCCTCTGGTTCAATTTAGTCTAAGTATCCAGGGAGGATTATTATTGGAAAACCCGGAAAAAGTGGGGGTTTCTAATCTTATGACTCAACTTATGGAAAAAGGTACAGCAACCAAAACAACGGCTGAGCTTGAAAATGCTATTGCTAGTCTGGGCGCATCTATAAATATTTTTTCGAGAGATGAAAGTATCATAGTTTCCGGAACTACTCTTGCAAAAAACTATACCGAAACATTAGCCCTTGCTGAAGAAATGTTGTTACACCCAAGATGGGACGCAGAAGAATATATGCTTATTAAGCAACGGGTAAAAAGCCAACTACAGCAACAATTAGCAAACCCAAACAGTATTGCTTCCAATGAGTATGCAAAACTCATTTATGGAGATGATCACATTTTATCTAAAAATAATTTAGGCACTCCAGAAACGGTAGAAGCAATTACCATCGATGATCTAAAGACTTATTATACTGCCAATCTTTCTCCTTCCATTTCCAAAATGTATATCGTTGGTGCTATTTCAAAAAGTAACGCAATTAGTGGATTAAATGGTCTCAATACAAATTGGCAAGCAAAAGAAGTGGCGATTCCTGAAATAACAATTCCAAAAGCCCCTGAACAATCTACTGTATATTTCTATGATGTCCCTGGGGCGAAACAATCAGTACTTCGTTTTGGGTATCCTGCACTTGCCTTAACTGATCCAGATTACTATAAGGCAACAATTATGAATTATCGTTTAGGTGGTGGTGGTTTTGCCTCTCAGCTCACTCAACAACTACGTGAAGGCAAAGGATATACCTATGGTATACGTTCTGGTTTTAGTGGTTCCACTATTCCTGGAGCATTTACAATTTCCAGTGGAGTTCGATCTAATGTCACTTATGAATCAACAGCACTAGTTAAAGACATTTTAAATAGTTATGGAAAAGATTATAATACGCAGGATCTTGATGTCACCAAAAGTTTCTTAATAAAGAGTGGTGCCCGAGCATTTGAAACAACAGGAGCAAAGCTCAATATGCTTTCTAATATTGGTGAGTTTAACATGCCCTATGACTATGCTAAGCAACGCGAAAAAACTGTTCAGGAGATTACAGTAGAAGATATAAAGGCTTTATCTCAAAAATATCTGGATCCTAATAAAATGATCTATCTTGTTGTTGGGGATTCACAAACACAGATGTCAAAGTTAGAGCAACTAGGCTTTGGAACACCAATCCTCTTAAATCCGAAAAACAAAACGATTAAAGACTAGTTCTTATAATCAATTTTAGAATAAATGAACCCTCTTCAATTAAAGTTGAAGAGGGTTTATTTATTGAAT
>CAZPTJ010000384.1:0-2563 GCA_964589085.1 uncultured Flavobacteriaceae bacterium
TTTTATGGTACTTTCAAGGTTCATCACAAAGTTCTAATGCATAATCTGGGATTAATTTTCTTAAGCAGTATCTTTGGTCTATGCATTCTGACAATGATATTTTTGGTTTAGCCCTTATTGATTATATCAATAAGAGATATACCGAAGATATTATCGTACATTCTCCCATCCTGGATGATGATCATATTCCTGTTCCCTATTTATTTCGATCTTATGACGAAATGCCTCCTCTAGAACAATTTGCTCTGGATCAATGTTTTGGAAGTATTCTGGATATAGGATGTTGTGCGGGTAGTCATAGTTTGTATCTACAGAAAAAAGGTTTCAATGTTACCGGAATTGATCGTTCTGCAGGTGCGATTCAGGTTTCGCAGAGGCGCGGTCTTAAAAAAACGCAGCATACCTCTTTCCTTAAGCATCACGAATCTTATGATACGATTATCTTACTTATGAATGGTACGGGTATTTTTGAAAATATCGAACAATTGCCACAGTACTTATTACATTTAAAAAGCATATTACGGCCTGGAGGACAGGTACTCATCGACAGTTCAGATCTCCGTTATCTGTACGAAGCTGAGGATGGTGGATTTTGGGTAGATGCATCTAAATCATATTATGGAGAAATGCAGTACCACCTGTCGTATAAGGGACAAGAAGGATCGTCCTTTAACTGGTTATATCTTGATTACTCCAGTTTAAATAGCTATGCCGCTACTGTTGATCTTCAATGCACATTACTTTATGAAGATGACCACTATGGATATCTTGCAAAGCTTACTGTTGCAGAATAAATCCTTTTTCTGCCAGTTTATCAATCATAGTACGATACAAATCACGACTCCATATTTCTGAGACTTCACTGACTCTCTTGGAGATTTCTTGCTGAGAGGATATAATCTTTTGTCCTGTTGCTGTATTATAAAACCTAGCGGCTTCCTGTTTTTGATTCTCTGTAAGTGTTGTTTGATCAAGAAGCAATTGCTTACCAGTACTCGTTTTATAAAAATCAAGCATTTCCTGAATTTCTGCCTGTTCAAAAGAACCTCTATAGGCAGAAACTAACATTGCCTTAATCTGTTGCAACGCAGGTTGAGCATTCTCTCTCAGCTCTGTCCAATGCGATTCCTGAACATCCTGATCCTTATATTGCTGTTTTAGTAGATCAAAAAGTTGGTCTATTGCAAATTGATATTGTTGGGTAGTTCCATTAGTATTTAGATACTCTAATACGACCTGTCGATAGCTGGATTCTTGTCCAAAGGCGGACAAACTACTAATAAAAACTAAGGCAATAAGTAATTTTTTCATCATCTTTACGATATAATTAGTAAACAAAGTTAGAAAAGAAGATGAAAATCCCTAATTCAACACTCAAATTTATTGCTCTTTTGATACTAATTATCGTTGTAAGTTGTCAAAATGACGATAACGGGGGCGATGATGACAACCCTAATCCTAATCTCAATGTTGATAATCAACAACCTTTAGGTTCTTCTGCAAACGAATTTTTGTCAGATAATGAGTTTACAAGAATGCGTGTGGAACTTGCGTATCCAGAAGGTTTACGCCCGACCCAACAGACTATAAATTTAATGGTTCCATTTTTACAGGAACGATTAAATAAACCGGGAGGAATTACCTTGGTCGAAAGTGTCATCACTCCAGAAGAAACCCCTCCTTATGATATTAATGAAATCGTAGATATTGAAGATGCCAATCGTACTGTTTTTAATAATGGTGATGAATTAGGTGTTTATATTTTCTTCTCCGATGGTAATTCTGCCAATGATCAAGGAAATAATGTGATTTTGGGTACAGCCTATCGCAATACGTCTATGGTACTTTATGAGCAGACCTTTCTCGATATTGGAAATAATTCTTCTGTAGGTGTAAATCGTACCTTATTGGAAACTTCTACCTTGCGCCATGAATTTGGGCACCTGTTTGGTTTGGTAAACAGCGGTACACCTTTACAATCTGATCATGAGGATCCTAATGATAGCAGACATTGTATTGTAGAGGGATGTTTGATGCAAGCTTCAACAATGACCAACATATTTAATACCAGTAACATTGAAGATATTCCTGATTTTGATCCCTTATGTATTCAGGATTTACAGGCAAACGGTGGTCTATAATATTCTATACAAATTTTGAATTACGAATTCAGAATTATGAATGATACAGTTCCAATAATCAAATAGTTTTTTGCAAAACTATTATTCCAAAATTAATCTGTTCCTTCTGAAGTATTGTCTTCAATGATTACTTCTTCCAACGAAAGATTAGGTCCATATTTCATAAGGTATACAGCTTCGTTATGATAACCTCCTCCAGCATGACGCACATAGCGAAACTTGTTTTCAACATAGTTTGTCTCAATTCCCGTACGTGCGGCATCAAATAGATTTCCTGCATACGCAAGGCGAAGGATCGTATCCAGTGTAATATCATAACCTCTTATAGCGTATTCTCCTGGACTCTCTCCGTAAGCGTCTTCATAGGCCTCAAAGAAACTATCCTTCTCCTCCATAGTATACTCTCGATCTATGGATGGATA
>CAZPTJ010000385.1:0-2556 GCA_964589085.1 uncultured Flavobacteriaceae bacterium
AACATCGCTAAAGAACATCTCGGATAATGCAAACATCTTCCAAACTTCCACATACAACAGTATCTATCTTCTCTAAAATGGGAAAAATGGCTGTCGATCATCAAGCTATTAATTTATCACAAGGCTTTCCCGGTTTCGACATTGATCCAAAACTTCATGCATTGGTTTCAGATGCTATGCAGGAAGGTTATAATCAATACGCACCGATGGCTGGCATTTATAGCTTACGCGAAAGAATAGCCGAAAAATTGAATACCGCTTATGGAAGCAACTATCATCCGGAAAAAGAAATTACCATTACCTCTGGAGCAACACAAGCCATCTATACGGCACTATCTACTTTTGTACACCCTGGAGATGAAGTTATTATTCTTAAACCCGCGTATGACTGTTATGAGCCTGCGGTTGAAGTTAACGGAGGTACCGTCGTCCCCATACAACTTAAAGCTCCCGATTATAAAGTCGATTGGAATCAGGTGCAACAAGCCATCTCTCCCAAGACCAAAATGCTGCTGATCAATACGCCACATAATCCTACAGGTACTGTACTGGAAGAAAGTGACTTGCTACAATTACAAAGCCTATTAGAAGGCACTGATATTATCCTGTTGAGCGACGAGGTTTACGAACATATCATTTTTGATGGGAAAGCACATCAAAGTGTGGCTCGTTTCCCTAAACTTGCCGAACGTTCATTGATCACAGCATCCTTTGGAAAAACCTTCCATACGACAGGTTGGAAGATGGGATATATCGCAGGTCCTGCTACACTAATGAAAGAATTTCACAAAGTACACCAGTACACCGTTTTTTGCGTCAGTCATCCTATGCAAAAAGCCTTTGCTACCTATCTTAAAACACCAGAGCATTATCTTGCATTAGGTGATTTCTATCAGCAAAAGAGAGATTTGTTTTTAGACCTTATTAAAGATTCTCGTTTTACAATGACACCTACCTCTGGTACCTATTTTCAACTATTGGATTATAGTCCTATTAGTACGGAAGCAGATACTACTTTTGCAGAGCATTTGATTACAGAAAAAGGCATTGCTTCCATTCCGACTTCCGTATTTAATCTGGATCAGGAAGATTTTAAAATGCTCCGTTTTTGCTTTGCCAAGACGGATGAAACTTTGGAAAAAGCGGCGGAGATTTTGAATAGGATCTGATCCCATATTGTGACAGTCCGATTCCTTTCACAATGTCACATTGAGCCTGTCGAAGTGCATAGAGTGAAACCCGTCAAATACCTAATCATCCCTTCAACTATAGTTGAAAGGCTAAATCACTCCTTCTTTATAGTATTGTAATAGACAAACTAATTACGTACAATACATTTGTAATCTATTAAGTACTTTTATAAAAGAAATATAGTTACTAGGAGTAACTATACACAATTTTAGCATCAATTAAAAAGAACGTAATACTATTGACAAATAGAGAATCAATATTGAAAAACATCTTACTCACTGAATTATCGGCTGAACAAACGGATCTATTTTTTAGTTATCAATTAAACGAATCTGACTTGCAATTTTTAAAAGAAAATATTCGGAACACATTGACATATATTCCAAACGATGCATTTAATTGTGCTATGTTAAGTGCTATATTAGGGGCTAAGATTTTTGATGATTCTCAGATACCTGTTACTGTAATAACTGGACATTTAGATTATGCTGGACAAAGAATTTTTACTTGTTCTAGGCCCATTCCCGATTCTACTCAAAGTAAGGAAGGGGAATATTGGGACGGACATTGTTGGATAGAATTAGGAGGACATATTCTGGATATTTCTTTTTTTAGAACTATTTATTATGGAAAAGTACCCTCGATGTTGAAAAGCAAAATTATTTATGAGTTCGGTAAAGGCCGAGGTTCACTAATGGGTACACCTGAAAAGTTGGAAATATCTGAATTTAATTATACCCCTTGTCATATCCTAACTCAAAATCAAATTGACGGGCTAATTGCTGGAGCTCAATTAAAGTATTTCAGCAATTAATACTTCAACTAACTGATGCTATAACATTAATGAGAATTAAATGAAAAGAAAATTTGTATTAACTGTAATTGGAACCTTCTTTTTGTCTTACTTAATGGCTCAAATATCAGATATTATGAGACGAATAAACTTGATAGTACTTTAATCGGAAAATACTGTCATATTGACTTTGGAAAAACATCATTTGGAGGACAAGCAGTTGATACTATTGAAATTAATGTAAAAGGTCAACGGATGAAATTCTATGAGCATAGAGAAGATGATGGATTTAACAATTGGTTTAAAGAGCAATATTTGATTAGAATTGAGGATAAATATAAAGTTTCGACTCGGCTTCAAAATTCTCAGATTGACAGTTTAACGAATGATAAAATATATTTGACAAGTATTTTGAGCTACTATGCTAATGAATCACCAATTGATACAGTCACAATTTTTCAACATTGGTATGAAAGGAAAAATATCTCGAAAGTGCTAATAAAACAATAAAAATAGATGCTAATCGAGTAGACGGCTCTGCCCAAGATTGAGCAGAGTGCGCCTCTCACACC
>CAZPTJ010000386.1:0-2548 GCA_964589085.1 uncultured Flavobacteriaceae bacterium
AGTTTTGGAAAAGGCTATTCACAAAATCCGGAATGGGTGTATGATGCGATTAAGTATGCCGCAAAAAATGATGTGCTTATCGTAAACGCTGCGGGTAATGATGGTCTAGATCTCGACAACCTAAAAAATATATCGTATCCTAATGATCAACTGGACAATCTTTCTGAATTCTCAGATACCTTCTTAACAGTAGGTGCACTGGATATGACATACGGAAGCGAAATGGTGGCCTCCTTCTCCAATTATGGTAAATCCAATGTTGATGTTTTTGCTCCAGGCGTACGTATCTATTCTACAACACCTAATAATACCTATGAATTCCTACAAGGAACTTCTATGGCATCTCCAGCAACGGCTGGTGTTGCAGCAATGCTCCGCAGTTATTACCCAAAAATGAAAGCAAGTCGTGTCAAAGAAATCCTAATGACAAGCGGTTTAACCACAGGAACCAGTGTCGTTGTGCCTAACGATGCAGGAAATAAATCTTTTAATGCATTAAGTAAATCAGGTAAAATGGTGAATATGTACAATGCATTTAAACTCGCCGAAATAAATAAGTAAACTATGCCTAAATTAATAAACACCGCGATTCTTGCTTTTATTTTCGCTTTCGCGAAAACAGGGATTATCGCTCAAAATAACACTTCCTATTGGCAACAACATGTTGATTATACAATGGAAATCGACATGAATGTTAATAATTACCAATATGATGGTAAACAAACATTGACCTATACCAACAATTCTCCAGAAACACTAGATAGAGTATACTATCATCTATATTTTAATGCCTTTCAACCAGGTAGTGAAATGGATGTTCGCTCTCGGTCTATAGCCGATCCGGATTCTCGTGTAAGAGACCGTATCAGTAAACTAGGACCGGACGAGATTGGTTTTATTAAGGTGAATAGTCTCGAACAAGACGGAACTTCATTGTCCTATAGCGTTGCCGGAACTGTACTGGAAGTTCAGTTGGCTAAACCCATTCCTCCGGGAGGGAAAACAACTTTTACCATGGATTTTTTAGGCCAGGTTCCTGTGCAAATACGTCGCAGCGGTCGTAATAACAAAGAAGGAGTTGCGCTCTCAATGACACAATGGTATCCCAAACTTGCAGAATATGATTTCGAAGGATGGCATGCCGATCCTTATATCGGTCGTGAATTTCATGGGGTATGGGGTGATTTTGATGTAAAAATTACGATTGATGCCGATTTTACTATTGGAGGCACAGGATATCTTCAAAACCCAAATCAAGTAGGTCATGGGTATCAGGATGCCGGAATATCTGAACCTAAGACAAACAGAGGGAAATACACCTGGCATTTTAAAGCACCTAAAGTTCATGATTTTACCTGGGCGGCAGATCCAGATTATATTCATGATAAAATCATTGCTGAAAATGGAGTAGAGCTTCATTTTCTCTATAAAAACAATCCTGAGATTATAGAAAACTGGAAAAATCTACAGCCTAAAACAGCTGCAATTCTTTCTTTTCTAAACAAACATGTAGGAACATATCCGTACAAGCAGTATTCTGTAATACAAGGAGGCGATGGTGGTATGGAGTATGCCATGTGTACTCTTATTACGGGGGAGCGCAATTTCAATAGCCTGGTAGGTGTTACTGCTCACGAATTTGCTCATACCTGGTTTCAATTCTTATTGGCTACCAATGAGGCTAAGCACGAGTGGATGGATGAAGGATTTACCTCCTACATTTCGGCACTTGCCATGAATGAAGTTATGGATCAAAACAAGGAAAATCCATTACAAGGTAGTTATGGAGGATACTTCAGGCTGGCAAACAGTGGACTGGAGCAACCGCAATCGACCCACGCAGACCGTTATAATCACAATAGGGCTTATAGTGCTTCTGCTTACAATAAAGGTTCGGTGTTTTTAGGACAACTAGGATATATTATTGGTAAAGAAAATCTGGATAAGACGTTAAAAAAATATTTTGATGATTTTGCTTTTAAGCATCCTACTCCTAACGATATCAAACGTACCGCCGAAAAAGTTTCTGGAATCGAATTGGATTGGTATTTAACAGACTGGACACAAACGACAAATAAGATTGATTATGCCATTGAAGCTGTTGAAGCAGAAGGAAATAAAACGAAAGTCACACTAAAACGTATTGGATTAATGCCAATGCCTATAGACCTCTACGTTACTACAAATAGCGGAAAAGAATCTTCCTATTATATTCCATTGCGTATTATGCGTGGAGAAAAAGAAAACCCTATGGCAGATGTTAAAAGAACGCAGATCGAGGATTGGCCATGGGCATATCCTACCTATGAATTCCTTATCGATATGCCGTTAAGCAAAATAAATAAGCTGGAGATTGATCCTTCAAAACTTATGGCAGATGTCGATCCAGATAATAATGTTTGGCGTAAATAAAGAATAAAACAATAGTATATACATTAAACGCCAGCGGTATGCTGGCGTTTGTATTTCTAGTAACTTCTTTGCTATTTTGTACATTTAACCCAGATTATGCATTAGAAAATCTATTACAACTTGAAAGTGCTGCAAA
>CAZPTJ010000387.1:0-2532 GCA_964589085.1 uncultured Flavobacteriaceae bacterium
TTAAAACTCGTGGAAACTAAAACAAATCTTTTTAATCAAACATTATTTACCCTTAGAGAGGTTTTTAACTTCGTAGGAAATTGCTTATATCTAGCGAAGAAGGTTTTTCTATTTATGTTTTAATGCCCTTTAGGAATAGCTGAGATAAGTTTTTTTGTATATGCGCTTTTGGGAGAAGCATATATTTGGTCCGCTTCTCCTATTTCTTCAATTTTACCAGCATTCATCACAATAAGTTGATCAGCCATATATTTTACAACCGCTAGATCATGAGAAATAAATATGTAGGTAAATCCAAAATGATCTTTTAAATCGTTAAGAAGGTTCAAGACCTGGGCCTGAACAGAAATATCCAATGCACTTACAGACTCGTCGCAAATAATTAGTTTAGGATTAACAGCTATTGTTCGTGCAATTCCTATTCGTTGACGCTGCCCACCGCTAAACTCGTGAGGATAACGATTAAAATGTTCATCAGATAGCCCTACTTGTGTAAGTAAGGATAGTGCTTTTTCCCTACGCTCCTTTCTGGAAACATATAGTTTATGAACCTTCATGGGTTCTGTAATAGCTTCTCCTACAGTTAGTCGAGGGTTTAATGAAGCAAAAGGATCCTGAAAGATAATTTGTATTTCCTTACGGAGTTTACGCAATGATGTACGATCTAGCTTTGTAATATCCACTCCTCGATAGAAAATCATACCGGAACTTACAGGATCTAATTGTAATATGGCATTACCCAGAGTTGATTTTCCACAACCCGATTCTCCAACAAGGCCTAAAGTTTCTCCCTCAAACAAATCAAAGGACACACCATTTACGGCTTTGACTGCTTGTGCTTTTCCAAAAAAGCCTTTAGGTGTCCAGTATGTTTTCTCAACATCCTTTACACTTAAAAGCGGAGGTTGATTATATAAAGTTTCATGATGTTCCTGCCGTTCTGCAGCAGAAATAATGGTTGATGGAGGATTGCCTGCAAGATAGTCTTGTATCGTTGGAAGTACAGCCAGTCGATTAGTCATCGATGGTCGTGCATGGAGGAGCGCCTTAGTATATTCATGTTGCGGATTTTCAAATATAGCTTTCGCGGAAGCGTCCTCAACAATACTTCCCTGATACATGACCAAAACACGATCGGCCAACGATCCCACTAAGGAAAGATCGTGAGAAATAAAAATAACGCTCATGTCCGTATCTGCCTGAAGTTCTTTTAACAATGTCAAAATTTCTTCTTGTACTGTAACATCAAGTGCGGTTGTAGGTTCGTCTGCAATAAGAATTTGAGGCTTACAAGCAATAGCCATGGCAATCATAACCCGCTGTTTTTGTCCTCCACTTAATTGATGTGGATAGGAATCAAACAGCACATCAGGCCTTGGTAATTTTACACGTTCAAAAAGCCGAAGCACTTCTACTTTTGCTTCACTGGAAGAGCAATCCGTATGTTGTTTTAGTATTTCTGCCACTTGATATCCGCACCGCAAAGCCGGATTTAGAGAACTCATAGGCTCCTGGAAAATCATAGAAATATGATTTCCTCTTATTTTTCGAAGATCCCTCTCAGACAATTGGTTGAGATCTGTTTCGTTAAACAGAATAGATCCCTTTACCTGTGCCGTATTGGTAGGGAGTAGTCCCATAATTGCTAATGAACTTACTGATTTCCCAGAACCAGATTCCCCCACAATAGCTAGAATTTCATTCTTCTGTAGCTTAAATGAAGCATCCTGAACAACAGACCTCAGGGTACCATTTTTGTAAAAAGAAATGGTAAGTTTTTTAACAGAAAGAATAGTTTCTTGTGACATAATTCTCAAAAATACAGATTTATTTATGGTATTTCGTGGGTAAAATAAAGTGTTAAATTACGTATAAAGGCATTTTTGTGTAGTTGATCGAAAAGTTTTTATGAACTGAAAAATTTAACACATTTTCGCCGCTCAAGTAAGAGCATTAATTTGCAATTACTTAAACCCAAATTATAATAATTAAAAGGTCAATAACTCATGAAACTAAACTATCTGAGAGGTCTATCTCTTAGTCTAATGTTATGCGTAAGCATGGAAATGTTTGCACAAACACCGGCTCAAGTCACACAAATCACAAAAGAGAATAACCAAACGCGACTTGCTCAAATAGAGCAGGAGCTATTACAAATTAGTATACAACAACGTGAACTAGCCCAACAAGAAGCTACAAGAAGAGGTCTCGCCACAGAGCTTATATTGGATGATGGCGGTTTTGCAGAATTGCAACGTATACTTCCCGACGGGACACCTTTGTACTACCGTACATTTAATGCAAGTGCTGCATTATCTACTAGAACAAACCATCTTAACAATGGAGGGTCATTAGGTCTAAACCTAATGGGTCAAAATATGACTGCTCATGTATGGGATGGTGGTCATGCAAGAGCATCTCACCAAGAATATGATGGTGCAGGAGGGATAAATCGTTACTCAGTACAAGATATTGCTAGTGAAGGATTAACACTTAACTCTCACTCTGCACACGTTACTGGAACTGTAATGG
>CAZPTJ010000388.1:0-2531 GCA_964589085.1 uncultured Flavobacteriaceae bacterium
ACCATATCGATGCACAAGTACATTAGCCAGAAAAACCAATGATAATTGTTTTATTTTTTCTTATTAAGGCTGTGTTTTATCAACAACCGGACGTTCCGCACGATTGGCCAATTCCCAGGCCGTGGCAAAAATCAAGTGCGTACGTTTAGTCAATAAGGGATAGTTGATTTTATCTGGTGTATCTGTAATCTTATGATAATCTTCATGGACACCATTAAAATAAAAGATAACCGGTACATTATTCTTTGCAAAATTATAATGATCAGAGCGGTAATAGAAACGATTAGGATCATTCTCATCATTATAGCGATAATCCAGATTCATATCGAGATACTTCTTATTGATTGCCGCAGAGACATTATGTAATTCTGTACTTAATTTGTCAGAACCTATTAGATAGACATAATTATTATCCTGCTTATGGTCTTTATCATTACGACCAATCATATCGATATTTAAATTGGCAATTGTATTTTCTAAAGGATATACTGGGTTTTCTGTATAATAACGTGATCCATAAAGTCCTTTTTCTTCTCCCGTTACATGTAAAAATAAAATGGAACGTTTTGGTCCATAACCATCATCTACAGCTTGTTTAAAAGCTTCTGCCATTTCTATTAATGCTACAGTTCCTGAACCGTCATCATCAGCACCATTATAAACCTCGCCATCCTTATTTACACCTATGTGATCGAGATGCGATGAAATCACCAAAACTTCATCTGGCTTCTCAGATCCTTGAATAAATGCCAATACATTTTCTGAAGCTTTAATTCCGCTATTTTTTCTAAAATAAGTTTCTGGTACGATTTGAAAATAAGTATTGTCCTTGGTACCTGATGGGATATTATTCGCCTGATATTGTTCTCTTAAGAATGCTACCGCTTTTTTCTGCCCAGGCTCACCTGTGTTACGACCCTCCATTTCATCACTAGCATAGGTATATAACAAATCCTGTAATTCATTTGTAGTGATAGTATTCATATATTTTGGCATCACTTTATCTCCATCACCTTCTAGAGACGTTAAATCTATAAATTCCGACTTCGGTGATTGTTGTGTAGTTTGTTGTGTTTGCTTGCACGAAACCAGAAATAATATGCTTAAAATACAGTAGCTTATCTTTTGTGACATGTCTTAGTTTTTTGACTTAGCTAATGTACTTAAAATATGAAGATGGGAATGATGACTTCTCCATGAGAGAAGCTAATTATTTGATAATCAATATGATTTTAAGAAAAGATTAACTGTTAAGCATCACAGGCATTACCAGCATCGTAATACGTTCTCCTTCATCAGAACCATCTACTGGAGTTAAGATGCCCGCACGATTAGGTAAAGACATTTCCAGAGACACTTCATTAGCATTAAGATTGTTTAGCATTTCGGTTAGGAAACGAGAATTAAACCCAATCTGCATATCATCTCCTTGGTAATCACAAGTCAGACGCTCTTCGGCCTTATTACTATAATCAATGTCTTCTGCAGAGATATTTAATTCGGCTCCAGCAATTTTTAAACGGATCTGATGTGTGGTCTTATTAGAGAAAATAGAAACCCGACGTACAGAATTCAAAAATTGATTGCGATCAATCGTAAGTCTATTAGGATTCTCCTTTGGAATAACGGCTTCATAATTAGGATATTTCCCATCAATAAGACGACAAACTAATTCGATATTATTAAAGGTAAATTTGGCATTAGCCTGATTGTAATCCACCTGGATATCATCTTCAACAGCACCAAGAATGCTCTTCAATAAGTTCAACGGTTTTTTAGGCATGATAAACTCTGCCGTTTGGGAGGCCGTAACATCAGTACGCCCATATTTTACCAGCTTATGCGCATCTGTGGCTACAAAGGTTAAACCATCTGAAGCAAATTGAAAGAATATACCACTCATCACAGGTCGTAAATCATCATTACCTGTGGCAAAAAGTGTATTAGTAATAGCGGTTGCTAGAATGTGTCCCGGAATCTGTACGGTACTTGGATCATCCGGAGCCACAGCGTTAGGGAATTCTGCGCCATCAGCATAAGCTAGTGCATATTTTCCATGACTGGAACTTATTTCTATCGTATGATTTGCTTCCTGAACAAATGTAAGTGGCTGTTCCGGAAAGGTTTTTAAAGTATCTAGAAGTAAACGCGCAGGAAGCGCTATACTTCCTTCGTCTTCAGAATCAACTTCCAGCGTCGCCATCATCGTGGTTTCCAAATCTGATGCAGAGACCTTTAATGTATTACCTGATAATTCAAAAAGAAAATTATCGAGAATAGGAAGGGTATTACTATTATTAATTACTCCTCCTAACACCTGTAGCTGTTTAAGAAGATACGAGCTTGATACTATAAATTTCATCTATTTTAAAATTTTTATTTCATTTGAAATGAAACAAATAAAAATTTTATGTTTAGATCAATCGCTGCGCTTTCGCACAAAAAATTTAATGGGTTTGATTGGTAAACAACAAATTAAATTTGTTTATGCTCATTTCATATATTTTCCGTTGAGTCCTGGTTGACGTATA
>CAZPTJ010000389.1:0-2524 GCA_964589085.1 uncultured Flavobacteriaceae bacterium
GATGTTACTCTGAGGTTTTAAAAACAACTCAAAGGATTCATCGGTTTCAACCAGTGTTCCCATCGTTTTACCCAAATCATATAGCGAGGTGACAAAGTCATCAAAAAATGCAGTCCCATAACTATTAATAATGGCATAAAACCGAAGACTCATCATACTCTTCGTACACTCAAATGTGCGTTTGCCAATGTTATACCATTCTGCATCATCATTTTTTTCCCATAAGTATTGGGCTTTTTGACTAAATGTGGCGTAGCTGTCCTGACTATTTTTAAACAAAACAGCAGTAGTAATGGATGAGGTTGCCATCATTTTGTGGCCATCGATAATAACAGAATCTGCCTGATTTATGCCCTTAAGTAAGTGCTTGTATGATGATGAAAATATGGCTGCTCCACCGTGTGCTCCGTCGATATGAAACCATAGGTTGTGCGCTTTCGCGAAAGCGCTTAAAGCTTCAAGATCATCATAAACGCCAGTACTCGTAGACGGTGCGCTTCCTACAATAGCAATTACAGTACGTCCTTGTGATACGGCTTTATTGTAATATTCATCTAATACATCAGTGCGAATTGCGTATTGCTCATTTACCGGAATTTTGATAATGCCCTGAGCCCCTAAACCCATAATACGAGCTGCACGATCGATGCAATAATGTGCTTCTTCAGAAACCATAATAGCCAGAGGTGCTGATGATCCTTCATTCCAAATATCATCGATGGCTTTTGCCTTGCGCGCCGCAAGCATCGCCGTAAGATTAGCAAGTGTTCCGCCGGAAGTTAAAAAACCGTCACCATTTTCATAACCAATAACCTGGGCAAACCATTCGATAACCACTTTCTCCATAGGTGCACTGGCTTGACCCATTTCATAAACGGTCATTCCATTATTTAATAAAGCACTTACCAGCGTTGCCAAAGCTGAGACAGGAACGGTGGGGGCAATTTGATGACCAACGAACTTAGGATGATGTACGTGAATGGAACGCTCAAGTACAGTTTGAAATAGCATCGATGTACTCGTAGGTTCTTTTAAAACTGCTCTCCAGAACTCCAATTCATCATTCGGGAGTCTCCATTGCGTCACTTTATCAGATGTTCCGGATACTACGGTATGCAAATGCTTTGATAACAGCGTGATCAATTGCTCGCCTTCTTCCTGAAATAGCGCACTATCATAAGCTTTATGTAGTAGAGGTGTACTCATGGACTAGCAACATTTTTGGCGGGTGATTTCAAAAAAATCATGGAATAACTGCTGTAATTGTTCCCACTTTCTGAGATCAATACTATAGTATTGTGCTTTACCCTTAAACTGGCTCTTAAGAATTCCTGCTTTTTTTATAACGGAGAGATGCTGAGAAGTCGTAGGTTGAGATAGTCTTATTTTCTCTGAAATATCCTGACAAAGACAGCCATCACAATCGCCTATATATTCCAGTATCGCTACGCGTGCAGGGTTTGAAAGTACTTTTGCGAGATCGGCCATTTGATTAGCTCGCATGGAATGAATATGTCGTTTAGTTACACCCATAGTCTTAATATTTACAAGTGTAAAGATATTAAATAATTTTAATATTGCAATATTACGATATAATATCTTTTTGTGTACTGCTACATAAAAGCTAAGTAAAAAATAAAGGTATTAGATTTATTGAGCCTCCAGATGAGCTTTAATATCATTTAAATCTTTAAGCACCGCTTTTTTCATTGAACCCTTAACCATAAAACCCATAATAGAGGACAGTAGTTTGGCGACAAATGTTTGAGCCTTTGCAGAAAAAGACATGGTTAATTGTGTATGTTCTCCTTTAGGTACTATGGACAGTCTTGATATGTAGATGGAACCGTGACTTTCTGCTCTGGTTTGATAATACTCATTTTCCGTATACTCGGTAATCCACATAGTTTCTGTGGCTTCCTTTCCAAACATTACTCTGGTTTCTTTCCATTTAAAACCAACAAGTGTGTCCTGAGGTTGATCAAGAATTTCCAGTTTGATAATACTTTCTATATAATTTGAACAGTTTTCAAAATCAATGATCGCATTCCATACGTCTTTCAGGGGCTTTTCAATGTTTACGATTGCTGATAATTCCATAATGGTATCTTGTTGATAGTTATAAAAATGCGCTATCTATAGGTTCCCATAATTCGATTTTATTTCCTTCAGGATCCAGAATCCAACCAAATTTTCCATAATCATATTCCTCTACTTCTCCTACGATAGTTACTCCTTCATCTTTAAGTACTTTAAGAAGTTCGTGGAGATTCTCTACCCGGAAGTTAAACATAAACTGCTTCTTGCTGGGGTTAAAATATTTGGTATCGGCATTCATAGGACTCCATTGTGTAGAACATTTGTTTCCGTTTTCATCGTGCCACCAGAAGGTCCATCCATATTGATCGGTAGGAATACCTAAGTGTTTTTTATACCAAGTTTTTTGCGCATCAGGATCTTCACTTTTAAAGAACATCCCACCTATTCCAGTAACTCTGTTTTTCATAATTTCATTTTCGCGAAG
>CAZPTJ010000390.1:0-2517 GCA_964589085.1 uncultured Flavobacteriaceae bacterium
CGGCAAAATGATGTTGCACACAATAGTCGCATTGATTTAAATAACTCACGTATACTCCTATGGCTTCCAGGTACCATTTGGGCAAGGTATTATTTGAATTATGTAATACACTTTTATACAGCATCATATGTCCCGTCAAGGTATGCGGACGCAAACTATGAATGAGTAATACATTATCTACATTATTGTCAGGGCCTTTTACACGATCATAAATACGGCGTAATTGTTTATCAGCTTCAGTGTAATCTATAGTTTTTATCCAGGGCATTTTTCAAAAGTAATTCAGTAGCAATTTAATTAAATAAAGATCTTCTGACTATGAATTTAATTTTTTGATATAATAAGATGGTAACAATTTGGTATGTGTTTTAAAGTGTTTTACAAAGGTGTTCGCGCTTTTATACCCTACATCTTGTGAAATCGCTTTTATGGAATAAGATCGAAACATAAGGTCATCCTTCAATCTTTTAATGGTATAATCTATTCGTTGTTTATTCACGTAATAGTTAAAATCACAATCATATCTGGCCTTGATTGCTTTGGACAAATAGTTAATATTAGTATTCAACTTTTTTGCTGTTGTATAGGTATTGCAATCTTGTCTCAAGAAGAAATTCGTTTTTTCAAGCACCTGTAAATCGTTTAAGATTCTCGAAAATTTTTCTTCATAAACTGCTTTATTTTGTATATTTTTAAGTGTAGGTTTCTCAATTTCAGTTGTTATATTTTGTATTGATAATTGGGAAACAAGGGCATTAAATTGTTTGGTGTTTTTTCGTTTGGCAGTATTGTGAAGGATAATTCCTAAGCTACCTAAGATTAAAAATGTTATAATGAGTAATCCTATGAATCTTCCTTGATTTTGATTTTTCAATTTTAAGATATTCAAGGTATCTTCAAGTTCGAGTAATTCTTCTTTACTCGCTATTTGGGTAATTATATTCGTTTTTTGTTTTTGATTAAGTGTATCGACCAGTGTGACCTTATCATAATATACCTGTGTTTTTTCCATATCTCCTAATTTTGAGTAGGACTTAGCTAACAAAAGATAGGCTTCTTTTTCATTAAAATAATTCATCTTTTTATTATCTATATCATTAAAAATCTTCAACAATTCCTGAATTGCATCTTGATAACGACCTATATAATAAAACAATTTTCCCTGATATAGCTGCTGGTAGGACTTTCGTCCTAAAACATTTCCGGCGATTACTTTTTTATCACTAAGAAGTAATAAATCTTGTGCCTTTTGATAATCTCCTTTATGTATTTCCAGATTTGCTAAATTTTGCAAATAATCAAGCTCTATAAAATATATATTTTTTTTATCCATTTCATCTTCACATAGATCACAATATTCTGTAGCTTTTTGATATTTTCTTTTTAGGGTGTATGCCCAACAAAGGTCATTATACGTTTCTGGTAGAAAAGATTTTAAAAACTCAATATTCTCGGTAAAAATACTTTCTCTATGTTTTTCATAAATCGCTATTCCTTCATCCAGTTGACCTAATGATATTTTTAAAACTCCAATATTAGCCTGCGTAGCCCTCATCATAGCTATATTGCTATATTTTTTGGACAATTCCATTGCCTGGAAATGATGATCAATTGCTAAATCATATAATCCTTGTTCCTGATATATAAATGCCATATTAATAACAGCTCCTATACTAAGTGTTTTGGACCCACTTAAATCGGCATAATATTTTAAAGACGATGCATATGTCATTGCATCATTATAGTTAGAACGAATTTGTGCTATTATTCGGAGTGTATTGTAGTATAAAGCCTTTTTTCTATAATCTTCAGACAAACTGGATATTTTCTTTAAAATGTATTTTTTTACAACTTCATACTCAGTATTATTTAATCCATTTTCTTCAATGAAAAAAATTACTTCACAATTATCCATCGCCTCCAAAGACTGTTGAAATTCACTAAAATTAGTTTGAGTAAAACCTTGTGTTAATGGTAAAACAAGTAGAAACAATGCAACGAGTGTAATTCGGCTCATTTGATGGAAGTGTATAAGCCTAAATTTCCAAAAAAAAAAAGAAACTGTACTTTACTAAAAATTAATTAACATATTCTTTTTCTTATATTGGTAAAACTTTGTAGGTTCCGCGTTTTCTTTACTTTTCCAAACCCGTAGGCAAATCATTAAAGATAAATACTTCAATATATTGATTTTAAGAATTTTAAAAAGAATTGTGTTGCCTCATTTTTCGAAAAATACGCTTAGAACATTTGTTTCAACAATCAATTATTTGTTATTTCAATCCAAGATTAAAAAGGAGAAATTAATTGACAATGGCAATGAACAAATTTTAACCACAAATTAGGGGATTCATCAGACTTTGAAGAAATGTAATTTGCCCTATGGAGATCTCAAGGATCATCCTTATCCATTTTCTTCTTTCCTAGATTAATAATGCATTCGGCTAGTAAGACGTTGCATTTACTATAGCTAAATTGATATAAAATAACACTCCTATTTTGAATAAAAAACTGAAT
>CAZPTJ010000391.1:0-2509 GCA_964589085.1 uncultured Flavobacteriaceae bacterium
AAGTCTTGCGGCAGTGAAGCCGCTTCAAATATTGTTAAACGTCTGATTATAAATAGTTATCACACTAAATCAGTTGATTTAACCTGATATATTGCTATCAGTTTCCTATTGGGATATGCGTCATTGGCAACAATGGGGTTTAAAGCTCCCAAGACAAAACGACCTTACAAAAACCAGATTGTGAGAACTGGTTCAAAATTGCAAATGCCATGCAAAGAAGGAGTGAGGAACAGATGATATGCGTAAAATACTTGAATCGTTGTAACCTTCGTAAGTCGTAACAAGTGAAAAGGCATTGACGCACTTGGACCAAAAGGTAAAGGGTAAGGATGCTGTTATGGCTTCTGACAGCACGCAATTGATAATTCCCTCGGAGGACAGACGGACGCTAAGTCATCAGTAGTGCAAACTACACAAGTATTTGAAGAGGAACCTGTTAAGCCTGTATCATTCTTGTGGAACACCAAGTAAAGCGGTTGTAAAACCAATTGAAGATGATGCAGGTAAAGGAAAACGGAGTAAGCGAAAGTTGTGCTGTAATGGCACAAATAGCGGTTCAAAATTTGCCGCACTCGAAAGAGAGCAGACTTCCGTTTGATGTACTATTACGAGAAAATCGCATTAAATTTTTCACATGGGAAAGCAGAAGATATGACGAATTGTTTACCAGCTATCTACTCGATAATTGGTCATAGTGCATCCATGACTGAATCAATGGCATGGCAATTTATTCGCTGGGATAAAGTCATCCATCAGGTTAAATCCATGCAATCACGTATCGTAAAAGCAGTTAAAGCAGGCAGATGGAATAAGGTTAAAGTGCTGCAAGGCATCTTGAATCGTTCCTACGCCGCGAAACTTCTGGCAATCAGAAGAACTACAGAAAACAGTGGTAAAAGAACCGCTGGAATCGATGGACATTTATGGAATACTCCAAAAAGAAAGTATGAAGCAATTAGTCAATTAGCGATTAGAGGATACGAACCATTAGCAGTTCGACGAATCAAAATTCTGAAAAAGAATGGCAAACTTCGTCCATTAGGAATACCAACCATGCGTGACCGAACTATGCAAGGTTTGTTGCTCATAGGGCTTGAACCTATTAGTGAGACCTTAGCAGACGTTCACTCTTATGGATTTCGACCACATCGCTGTTGTGCAGATGCTATTGAGCAATGTTTTATAGTATTAGCAAAAAAGAACAGTCCAAGCTATATTCTGGAGGGCGATATTCGTGGTTGTTTCGACAATATTTCTCACCAATGGTTAATAGACAATATACCCATTGACAAAGGAATATTAAGGAAATGGTTGAAAGCGGGATATATGGAAAAAGGAAAGTTATTTCCAACAGATAGTGGTTCACCGCAAGGCTCAATAATCTCACCTACTATGGCCAATATGGTGCTAGACGGATTACAGGAAGCAATAGATACGGCTTGCCAAATACGAAAAAGAGGCAAGAAAACGGTCACTCGCTACCCTAATCCATACAAGATTCATCTGATACGATATGCAGATGATTTTGTCATTACTTGCACTGATAAATCTATTTTGGAATTAAAGGTTAAACCAGCTATAGAAGCATTCTTAGCAAAAAGAGGATTAGAATTATCTCCAGAAAAAACGCTGATTACTCATATCGACCAAGGTTTTGACTTTCTAGGACAAACGATAAGGAAGTACAAGGGTAAATTCCTTACCACACCCTCAAAGAAAAGCATCAAAACTTTTCTGGCAAAAGTGCAAACTGCAATCAAAGAACGTAGAGCTGCTCCAGCCATAGGACTGATACAAAAACTCAATCCTATGATAAGAGGCTGGACAATGTATCATCGCCATATTTCCGCAAAGAAAACATTCAATGCAATAGACAATAAAATCTGGCAGATGATATGGAAATGGGCTCGTCGTCGTCATCCAAACAAAAGTAGAGCATGGATAGGTAAGAAATATTTAACACGAATAAAACAAAGGAATGCAGTATTCTTTGCAAAGAATAAAGATGGAGAAGTGTTAAGTTTATTTCAAGCTGGAAATGTTAGCATTCAAAGACATATAAAAATTAGAATGAATGCTAATCCTTTTGATTCAGAAGATGAAACGTACTTTGAGCTTAGGAAAGAAAAATTAGTAATGAATAAGTTTTCTGGGCGCAAGATGCACCGTTTTCTCTATAATCGTCAAAAAGGTAACTGTCCAATCTGCAATCAGAAAATAACGCTGGAAACAGGATGGAATATTCACCATATAGAACCAATGTACTTAGGAGGAAAATGGAGGGCTGATAATTTAGTAATGTTACATCCAGTTTGCCATATTCAAGTCCATCAAAATAATGTAGTAGCTGCTGCGCTCGACCAAAGCGTTAAGTATGTTTGAGCCGTGTGCGGTGAAAGTCGCAAGCACGGTTCTGAGGGGAGAAAGGGGGAGTAATCCCCCCGACTTACCCGGCGTTTGATATATTGTTAAACAACTATCTACAGAAAATTATCAGACAAAGATAGTT
>CAZPTJ010000392.1:0-2460 GCA_964589085.1 uncultured Flavobacteriaceae bacterium
TCATCTATTGACCTTTCTTTCCATTTTCATAAACAAAATAAGAAATAGAGAAAAGAACATCAAATATGAAAGTATACATCCAACCGATATTAAACAATTGTTTATGGCTGCAGCTGTTTTAAGAAATCCCACTCCAAAACAAGTTCCGACAATCGAAGGCTTATCAAAAATAGCCAATATGGGAAAAACTAAATTTAAAAATAGCTTCAAACAAATATTTTCCCTTCCTCCCATGCAATATCATCATAAAATAAGAATGGAGTATGCTATGAGTTCAATAGTTCAAAAACGTAAAACATCATCAGAAATTGCCTATGAATTAGGGTATGCTCATCCGTCAAAATTCACAAGAGCTTTCAAAAATTATTTTGGCGAGGTGCCTTCAGAATTTTCATAAACGTCTTTAAGGGGAAGTCCTTCGTCTTCTATGGCTAACAACAGCTTCGCCATTGAATTTAATTTTAGATTTTTAAAATAAATTCAAGCAGATGAAAAAAATATTTGTAACAGGTGGATCCGGTTTTGTAGGTCAAAACATTATACCAATTTTAATAGATAATGGCTACGAAGTTGAAGCATTAGCAAGAAGTAATAAGTCATTGAAAATAGTTTCTAAACTAGGAGCTAAGCCAATAAAAGATGATCTATATGATTTGTCCAGATCAACTAAAGAATCTCTTAAGCAATGTGATTACGTTTTGCATTCGGCAGCTCTTATGGATTTCACCTATGATCCCAAGCCATTCTACGACTTGAATGTTATTGCAACTCAAAAACTATTGAAACTATCAAGAGAAGCCAAAATCGAAAAATTCATTTATATAAGTGCTGCCCCAGTTGTACCGGGCTCTCCCATTATAAATCTAACAGAAGAACAAGCAGGAAAAGGATTACCAAAAGCGCTTTATCCTAAAACAAAAGCTATTGGAGAACAAGAAGTATTGAATGCCAATGACAAAACATTCCAGACTATTTCATTGCGCCCCCCTGCTATTTGGGGGCCCAATAATCATCACTATGATGATCTCTTAGAAAATGTACAAAATGGAAAATGGAGATGGATTGGAGGTGGCAATCAGATACTTTCTACAATACATGTAAAGAACTTAGGAAATGCAATTCTAGCCTCATTCAATTCAGATATTGGGGGTAAAGCATTTTTTGTAACAGATGGAGAAAGAAGATCAATGAAATCGTTTTTTAAGGGCGTATTAGAAGCGCAAGGATTGAATCCTGGTGACAAAGTCTTGCCTTTATGGATAGCATCAATTGCAGCTAATTCAATTGAGTTAATTTGGAAAACATTTAATGTAAAGTCGAGACCTCCAGTTGCTCCTTTAATGATTAGATTGATGGGAAAGGAATTTTCAGTTTCAGATACGAAAGCAAGAAAAGAATTAAAATACAAAAATGCGATTTCAATAGATGAAGGCATCGAAGAACTAAAGAAGTCGAGTAGAGCGGGAACCACCAAATAGGTAGTTTTGAGAGTGTTTCAAAAACTGTGTCAATGGTTATTAACAATTAAAACAATAACATTGACAATGGAAACAGAAAAATTCGATTTTGAAGCTTTTAGGAAAGAAGCGCTAGAGCAGATCAAAGCAGGCCAAGGGCTTCATGGAACCCAAGGGGCTTTAATCTCACTTATCAAGAGCTTATTGGAGGAGGCCATAAAAGGGGAATTAGAAGGCCAAGTATTTGATGCAAGTACTGACAGACCTACAAACCAGAGGATTAGAAGACATCCTGATTGCCTGTGTAGATAATCTATCTGGCTTTGTTGATGTATTTCTAAGCATTTATGCCAAAACAGATATTCAGTTATGCGTCATTCATCAGATTAAGAACTCCAAGAAGTATCTGTCGTACAAAGACGCTAAGGAGTTTATGAATGATGAAAACAGTTTACAAGGCCGCTAATGCTGAAAAGGCACAGCACAACCTCAATCGACTGAAGCAGAAATGAGGTAAGTTATACCCAATGGTTAAAGAAATCTAAGAGCGAAATTAGGATTATTTGACCCTATTCTTCCAGTACAAACCTATGATCCATAAGGTCATCTACACCAGTAATATGATAGAAGGATTTTATCGGCAACCAGAAAAGTAACTAAGACCAAAGGGGCATTTACTCCTGATGATGCCTCAATGAAATTACTTTACCTAGTGCAAAAAGACATCACCGCTAAATGGAAAAGACCTATGCACAATTGAAATCGTGTATTAAGTCAATTATCTGTATCCTATAATGATAAAATACGTCTTGAACTAAAATTTAGTGCTGAAGGTGATCTTTCTTCATTGATCCCCTCGATTTACTAGGGACCGACCAAGAAATATTTTACTGTAGTTACATAGGTTCACACAGTTTATGAAATACACCCTACAACCACCCTAAACTAATTTATTGTACCTTTGAACCGGATGAAGTTTAAGATATAATTCGTTGTTTGTTTC
>CAZPTJ010000393.1:0-2449 GCA_964589085.1 uncultured Flavobacteriaceae bacterium
TAAAAATGGCACAAAAGCGAGTGTCTTACAGCTGGGAATGAGAAGTAGCTTACGTTTAATCCCCATCGATGCTTTCTCTTAACTTTTTGGAACAGAAAGAGGGTTTCATGATATTTCATCTTCAACCAGACTCGTAAAATCAGATACATCCGCAATAGTATAAAACTTCTAAAAATTAATGCCCAAAGCACAAAACAGTCAGGTTTATTATCTTAGTGTTTCTTTAAATCAAACCACCATCATGAAAAAGTTATCCCTCTTTCTTCTTCTTTGCAGTTTTGGAGTTGTACTTAATGCTCAGAAATTAAGTAGTAATAAAAAAGCCATTATCGCCTCTGTTGAAAAACACGAACAAAAATTGATCGAAATCTCCGATGAGATTTGGGCACTGGCAGAAACCGCTTTTGATGAACATCAATCTAGCAAAGTATTATCAGACTATGCGGAGTCCCAAGGTTTTACCGTAGAACGTGGTGTTGCCGGAATGCCAACGGCTTTTGTAGCTACTTATGGTTCAGGAAGTCCGGTGATCAGTGTTTTAGGAGAGTTTGATGCTTTACCTGGTATCTCTCAAAAGGCGCAACCAACAAAGGATCCTTTAGTAGATGGAGGATCAGGTCACGGTTGTGGTCATAACCTTTTTGGTGCTGGAAGTCTCGGTGCGGCCATTGCTGTAAAAGAGCTTATTGAAGCCGGTAAAATAAAGGGCACCGTAAAATTTATGGGAACTCCTAGTGAAGAAAAATTCTTTGGAAAAATATGGATGGTACGTGAAGGTATTTGGGATGGTGTAGATGCAAACGTATCCTGGCATCCATCGGCTTCTACTAAAGCAGATGTACAAAGCTCCCTTGCACTCGTAGACTTTAAAATAGAATTCTTTGGTCAAGCTGCACATGCCAGCGCCGACCCCTGGAATGGACGTAGCGCATCTGATGCTTTAGAAATTTATACAACGGGTATTAATTATTATAGAGAGCACGTAAAACCAACCGTTAGAATGCATTATCATATACAAGATGGTGGCCAAGTTGTTAATGTTGTTCCAGATTATTCCAGGTTATGGATGCGCGTACGTGATACCAAACGAGAAGGTATGATGCCTGTTTATGAACGCGTACAAAAAATGGCAGAAGGTGCAGCTATTATGGCTAATGTAGATTATAAGGTATCCTTGATATCTGGGATTTATGAAGTATTGGTCAATAGAGCTGGTGGCGCAGCTATGCAAAAGAATTTAGAATTATTAGGCCCCATCACATATACTGCGCAAGAAGAAGCGTTTGGAAAGAAAATACAGGAAGTTACTGGCAAGCCTCAAGTAGGTATGGACAGTAATATCAATCCACTAGAAGCCACCAAAGAACATCCTGGTGGCGGTAGTACCGATGTAGGCGACGTAAGTTGGAATGTTCCTAACATCAACCTTGGAGTTACCACAGCTCCTAAAGATACTCCCTGGCATTCTTGGGCCGTAGTTGCCTGTGGTGGTATGTCTATCGGTCATAAAGGAATGGTTTACGCTAGTAAAGCAATGGGAATGACCATGCTTGATTTGTTTGAGGATAAACAACTGTTGCAGGACGTAAAGGATGAATATAAAGAACGCAAAGGAGATGTCGTATATAAGGCCATTGTACCTGATGGCCCTCCTCCAATTGATCAAAAATAATACCTATACTTTCGTGAAATATATAACCGCGCTAATCCTGTTTTGTTTAAGCTTTACGACACTAAAAGCTCAAACCACACTAAAAATGAAATTTGGTATTGACCACTACGCTATTAATGTTGTTGATCTTGATCAAAGCGTACATTTTTATCAAACTGTATTTCAACTTGAAGAAATTTATGATGGTACCGAGCTTGATCACATCCGTTGGTTCCGTCTCGGGAATAGTCAGGAATTACATATTATTAGCGTTTCAGATTTAAAACTTCAAATTCCCAAAGGTGTTCATCTAGCACTGACTACGGCAGATTTAAAAGCTTTTATTACATATTTGGAAAAAATAAAAATCCCCTATTTTAATTGGCCTGGTAAGGAAGGAGCTATCTCTATACGCCCTGATACCGTTCAACAGATTTACATACAAGATCCTGATGGCTATTGGATTGAGATTAATGATGGGATAAAAAGATTTTAAATAAAAAAAGTCATGACATCTACTAAAAAAGGATCATCCAATTTTTCGTCTTTTCTTAAATCCTCAAGAATGCTTCACATTCAAATGGCAGTAGCCCCTTTAATACTTGGAGCAGTTATACTCTATATAAATAATGAAACTATAGATTTTTCTTTTACTCAGGAACCATTGGAGTTTATAGTTCCTGTAGTGTTGGTAGGAGTACTATTCCTAAGTAATTTTCTATTTCAAAAATCTTTAGGTCAGATCAAATCAACCTTTGATCTTAAAAAGAAATTAGGCGCCTATTTAGGTGCTCATAT
>CAZPTJ010000394.1:0-2446 GCA_964589085.1 uncultured Flavobacteriaceae bacterium
AAGTATAAAATTCATTTCTAATAGTTATCAATAATTCATTCACCTGTTCCAAATCAGGTCTTTCCATCAAATCGGCTTGCTCATAAGCGCTTTTCAAACTTTCTTTTAAAGTTTCGGCTTTTTCGACCAAAACATCATAGTCAAATTCACCGTGTTTGACTTGCAGTAGATACTTCCGATCGGTTCTTCGTACATGGATATGGCCTTCTTCAGCAATTTCTTTAGCCATATGCAGTAAACGGAAGGTGTGCATCATATTTTTGGTATCGTAATTCTTGCCATGTGCCACATTATTTTCATAACGGGCTTTGTTTCGTTTGGCCACCCAATCCCAGTACTCCTTGTACTTTTTGCAATACGAAGAATAGCCGTCTACATTAAAGTAGAGTAGGGCAATGGGTTGGGCTCCTTTGGGTACAGAACTGAGACAGACTTCATTGGCATTTGTTCTGGCGATACCCTGATACCCTTGGTCTTCTCCATAATAGAGCTGATAACAGTCTTTCATATGCGCAATATTGACCAGGCCACAATGGACTGCATGCAATCCCTTTATTTCAAGGAAAGTGGTTAATGGCAGGGTGTTTTTCCCTTCGCTAATGTGACAAAAATCAAGTACTGATTTTCGCTCTTTATCTACAGGGTTGACAATCTTTTTATTGAGTCCTCTTGCTTTTTTAATCTGTGTATACGCATAATTAGCAAAGGTTTTTTTACATAGCTTTGATAGAAAATACTCCATTTTGATGTCATCAAACAGGGGATGCTTATAACGTATACATTCCTCAGGTACGTTTAATAACTCCAGGATATTGGGATTATTTTTTGCGAGCAGTTCGATAAATTTTCGCAGTTCGTAATACACAATATCATTGGTTTCATTACTGATCTGTCCAACATACTCCAGTCCGTAGAAATGCTCTTTGGGCAAAATAAAAACACCGCGAATATCAGTGTCTGACGTTGGTGTAGCCAATCCATAGGCACGACTACCACTTACACATTCAAAGATGATGGTTCCGGAAGCTTTAAGATCGGTTATGGTTTTCATTTTCATTGGATTTATTGATTTGTGTATGGCTCGCGGCTGGGAATACTGCCTTGATGCGATATACGTTTTCCTCAGTTATTTTAATTCTAAAGTTATTTTATGCTATCCCAATTATTGGAAAAGAAACGCTTTTAATATAATCCATTATCCAATATTGTGCATCTAAAACTAATAGTTCCCGTTTTTTTAATTCGGATGTTATTTGATTGATTATATTTTGATTTTCACGGTCTGATTTCTTTACTCTATCGTAAATCATAACACATAATGTCTCAATCAACACATTTCTCTTTTCAAGCATAATACATTCATTATCTATGTATTCAAGATACAAATCAATGTTATTTATGTTTTGAGCAAGCATAAGGTCTTCATCTTGCTCACAAAAGAAATATTCAGCATTTTCTGCCCATATTTCTAGCAGTTCTTTGTCGATTTCAGGAGAGTCAATTCCAATAGAGGCAATATTTTTTCCGCCACATTTTGAACATCTACTACTTCGGATGTCATTTTCTTTTAGGTTGAATGCAGCCTCAATTTTAGTAATTTCTATAAAATCAACATTTCCACATGTACAAGCTCTTCTGTATTTGTATTTCATTTCGTAATTAATTACAAATCATTAATTTATATCAAACTTATTTGTTCATTTTTCGCTAAAGATAAGCCCGCCGAAAGATGTGTTGATGTTTCGACAAGCTCAATCTGACAATTGCTTTAGTTTTCGGTAATGCATTTACATAATAATGCATTGATCCGTTCGGTATCTGGTTTTCCGGAAGCCAGGGATTTTGCATAACGATCATTGGTAGCTATAGTATCGGAAACAAGACGAATGACGTCTTCATTTCGCGAATGCATATAACTTTCATTATGCCTAGACTTCAACACTATTAAATCGCGTATTTCTCCAGCAAGATCATCCGTTAATAACGAAAGCATTTCACTAAAGATAACTGGAGGCATAGTCTTATGCTCCAGAATCCATGTTCCGGCCAATGACGTACGCAAGGCATAGAATAGGTCTTTTAGTTTGATATGCTCACCACTCAATTTTTCTGCATATTTCTTACTCATACTTAAGTAATGATACATACAGGCGATAGGCGAGATACATTCACTAGCGATAGCTCTGAGTTCGTTTACAATCTCATCTTCTCCAGAATATATGATCGGAGAAAACAGGTGTTCAATTGCAGGAACATTGGATTTTTTAAGTAAGATCAAACTCTTACGCAATTCCCAACCTACGGCATCAAAATCGCCTTCCAGAATATCAATCGTATCTCTTTTATCTGAAATGGAGAGATACCATTCCAGTGGTTTTGTATACAGAAAGCGTACATCATAGTCACTGTCTGGAGAGGCAAATCCCCAGGCACGACTTCCAGATTC
>CAZPTJ010000395.1:0-2439 GCA_964589085.1 uncultured Flavobacteriaceae bacterium
TTTTTTTTACATTACCGTTAGAGTACGCTTTCTCTCTATTTCCTTTGGATCATTATCTTCGTAGTCCTTCAGGTTTAAAAAGTAGAAGTATATTGGCAGCAACAGTCGAGTGAATATTTCAAGACACTCCGTTTTAAAAACTAATAAGAGTACTGAAAACCTTATTGTAAACGCCTCATTACTGATCATAGAATCGTTGTGTTGAGGGATTGAACTTGATGATAGTAAATGAGGAATTGACAAAATTTATGTTCTCCTTGATTACTGCTTAAAGTAAGGTGTAATTTTTTTTATTTGAGTACTTAGACGTAAATCATATGCAAGTAAACGCCCTTTCATTGAAAAAGTACCTGTCGCAAAAGTTAAAAGAAAATCACTTATTACTCTTTGGAGCATTAATTATTGGACAAGAGTTTGTTTACTTGAAATTAGTTACTCTTGAAGCCATCAACGGCTGGAAATCAGTGATGACTTTCTGGATTGAATTGACAACTGCTTTTGTAATGTATTTTTTTGGATACCTCATCATTAAAACGCAAAGAACCGAGAAAGTCACACTTTTACTCATTATTATCTCCTCTTTCCTTTTTCGAATTACTTTGATTCCTGCCGGACTGCCTAATGACTCAACACTACAAGAGAAAACAGATTTATTGTATGCAGATATAGCGGGTAAGGAAACCACCTTTGAGCGCTTTCAGTTATATGATTCTGATGTTTGGAGGTACCTATGGGACGGCCATGTTTTAGATAAAGAAATAAACCCTTATGTTTACGCGCCTAATGATCCGTATCTGGATAATTTAACAGAACTAGCGACAGATGTCCATTACCAGTGGGACGATATACGAGACAATGTTAATTATCCACATGTACCTACCATCTATCCACCTCTTTCTCAGTGGTTTTTTGGGCTTTCCTATCAGATTGCTCCCGGAAGCGTTGCTATTATTAAGTTGTTACTCATACTGTGTGAGTGTATAGGTATTTTTTTTCTTATTCTTACTCTTAGAAAACTTCATTTATCTCCTTATCTCATTTTACTATATGCGTGGAACCCTCTTATTATAAAAACTATAGCGGGTAGTGCGCATATGGACGCACTCTTGGTTTGTTTTTTTGGAATACTCTCTTATGGAGTAGTATCGAAAAAAAAGTGGATAATTATTACGAGTTGGGCTGCCGCCATTTTAATTAAACTAATTCCTATCTTATTACTTCCATTCCTGTTTAAACGAATTAAATGGTATGGCATTACATTGGCTATAGCTATTGTTATTGCAGGCTATCTGCCTTTTTCAGATGCAGGAATGAAGTTATTTACCGGCTTGTCAACCTTTTCTGAGGAGTGGCAATTTAATGCGGGTCCTTTTCAGGTAGTAGATTATTTAATTGCGCTCTTTCTTCAAACTGATACATTCACAGTTGCAAGCATAACCACCAAGTTGCTCACTATGGGTGTGATAGGCATCCTCTTTTTTAAGGACGATGCTTCTCCTACCTATTTCTTCAAGGCAGCTACACTTACCTTTGGCATATTTCTAGTGCTTAGTCCTACAGTGATGCCTTGGTACATAAGCTGGATATTACCTTTTGCAGTCATCAGCCGGCAGAATTACTGGTTTATTTTTTCTTTCTTGTTGCTGTTTGCATTTCACATCATGATATATCGAGTAGAGCTCAACTGGGTTTTGGCTATTGAATTTGGTATATTTTTTTTGGTAATCTTGTTATGTTTAAGACAAGATCGCGTCTATTATATTGAAAATGAAAAACTGATAAAGTAGTCATACCCTTTTTAGAATTGGTGAAACCAAAGTAACATAAATTAAATTCACGTATTATGAAAAATACATTTCGCATTGTTCTTACATTGATCGTTAGTCTTTTCTTTTCTATCTCAGCTTTTAGTCAAGGTAGCGGATCTACTTACTCCACTGAAAGTGGTGTGCAAGAAGTTGAAGGAACAAGACCTCCTAGGATAGAGTCTCCCACATTCAATTCGACTCCTTCCTCTGCTTTTGGGGAAAGATCTGAAGAAAATAAATCTTTTGAAGTGACAAAAACCGTAAAAGGTAATCTTGTTAAGATGGAAAAGGGATTGTTTTTATTAAAAACAACAAAAGGAGAGTTATTAAATTTAAAGATTACTCCTAAAACCAAAATTAAGAGCAAAAAAGATAATAAGGACTTGTCTGGTAAACTTGTTAGGGTTACCTATTTACCAGAAACATTGTTGAAGAAAGAACTTGAAGCTGTTCGAGTTAAGGTTTTGAACTAGTATAAGAATGAAGTAAAAGAGTATGTTTAGTTAGCTAAGTGCTTTATTATTAAAGTCAGGTATTCTTTGCTTATTGCATCATTGCTATGCAGTCTTGCAACGCTTTTAGTTTTTAGCTTATTTTAAATTAATAGATTTCTAATCATTTTGTTTCCTTA
>CAZPTJ010000396.1:0-2434 GCA_964589085.1 uncultured Flavobacteriaceae bacterium
CAAAAATTAGCAAAAATATTGCCGAGTAAATCGTCTGAAGTGATTTCACCTGTGATTTCTCCAAAATGATATAAAGCCTGTCGAATATCAATAGCCATTAAGTCTCCCGAGAGTCCGGTTTGCAGTCCATACTGGACTTTTTGTATTTCTTCCAATGCTTTAATTAAAGCGTCATAATGACGTGTATTGGTAACGATAGTTTCATTATTACGGAGGACACCAGTATTTATAAAGGAGACGAGTAATTCCTTTAACTCATCGATGCCCGTACCCTTTTTTGCAGAAATAGGCATCAGTTGCGCTCCTTCAATCTTTTGTAACTGTATTGTCAGTTGTTCTATAAGAGATACAGGTACACCATCAATTTTATTCGGAACGACGACCAGCGGAGTTTGTGGGAATTTGTTGCGTAGTTTGTTAATTTCAACAATAGATTGCTGGATCCTTGTTTGATTAGAAAATGTCGTGATCATGGATTTATGATCATTCATATATTTAGGATCTAACAAACTAGCACTATCCAATAGATAAATAATTACCTGTGCTTGTTCAATCTTCTCAAACGTCTTTTGTATTCCAATACTCTCTACAACATCCTTAGTCTCTCGTATTCCGGCGGTATCAATAAATCGAAAGCCTATACCATTGATAGTCAGTTCATCTTCGATAGTATCTCTTGTCGTTCCGGCGATATCGGAGACAATAGCACGTTCTTCATTGAGAAAGGCATTGAGCAAGGTGGATTTACCAACATTGGGTTCTCCTACAATCGCCACAGGAATTCCATTTTTAATAACACTTCCTGTTGCAAACGAATCAATAAGGCGTTTTAAGACACTCGCAATTTTGGTCAGCAGATTTTTAAACTGTTCACGATCGGCAAAGGCAACATCTTCTTCAGCAAAATCTAACTCCAATTCAATAAGCGAAGCAAAATTCATCAGTTCAGCACGTAACTCCTGTATTTCATTAGAAAATCCACCACGCATCTGCTGTATAGCCAGTTGATGACTTGCTGCATTATCACTGGAGATAAGGTCAGCCACTGCTTCAGCCTGACTCAGATCCATCTTTCCATTAATGAAGGCACGTAAGGTAAACTCTCCAGGTTGTGCTGTACGACAACCTTTTCGCGTAAGCAATTGAATAATTTCCTGTTGAATATATGGAGAACCATGACAGGAAATCTCAATAGTAGATTCCCCTGTATAGGAACTGTTATTTTTAAAAATAGAAACCAGTACTTCATCCAGAACACGATCCCCATCTATAATATGGCCCAAATGAATGGTGTGTGTTTTCTGTTTGTTAAGATCTTTCCCGTGTATAGAACGGAATAAAGGCGCACAAATCGTAATGGCCTCAGGGCCCGAAACACGTATAACTGCTATTGCACCTGCTCCTGCCGGACTTGCTAATGCTACTATTGTTTCTGAAGAAATCATGGGCACAAAACTACACAATCGTGTAACATTTTATGAGAATCTAATACTTATTATATAAATTAAAGTATTTTTTTATGAAAATTAGGTCTCAATTAAAAGTAGGTTTAGCTCTTACATCCCTTCTTATCTTATTAAGTATAGTTTGCCTTCAATATGATATTATTAAGGTAAGTACAGTACGCGACTTGTTATTGATGCCTTGTTTTGTTTTTGCAGGCTCTTTATTCTTTTTGACCTTTAAAAAAGATAAGAAATCACAATCATAAAGTAGTATAATATCAATCAAAAATATAAAACATCATGGAAGTTATTAATGAAGGCCTAAGTTTACGAGAAGACAAACAGTTGTTGGTATTAACACATTTATCTCAATTGTTGGATTTTGTGACAGGGATCGGTGGCTTTATTGTTCCCTTAATCTTATGGCTTGTAAATAAAGATCGAGTATTACATATGGATGTGCATGGAAAAGCTATTCTTAACTTCAGAATAAGTCTTTTTTTTTATTGTATATTAAGTATCCCTTGTATTCTTCTCTTCGGGTTAGGTATACTTATGTTAATAGGTTTAGGGCTTTTGGCTTTAATAGCACCTATTACTAATGCGGTACGTGCAAGTAATGATCAACCTCCATATTACCCGTTAAGCATTTCATTCTTTAGTTAAGCCTCACGTAAATACTTTCGATCCATCCAGAAGGTTCCGAAAGGAATTACGGAGCATAATAGAACTATCCCTAAAGTTTTGTTATCCCAATTACGTTCTGGTTTGATCATTATCGCCATTACGATATAAAGCATGAAAAGCCCTCCATGTATATAACCGATTACTTTATTTGGCCCTCCAATTTCCCAGATATATTTTAATGGCATGGAAATAAAGAATAAGGATAGAAAAGAGATACCTTCAAGTATACTGATACGTCGAAATGATTTGAGCATTTTTCTTTTTTGCAAAGATAAGGCTCAGGACGTTAAAATTTGATTAAA
>CAZPTJ010000397.1:0-2427 GCA_964589085.1 uncultured Flavobacteriaceae bacterium
TGTTTTTATTGCGCTTTCAGTCCTCATTGCGAAGTTCTACTGCATAATCTGGGTTTAATAGAATTATGGGTATAGGCGTTTATGAGAGAATCTATCTTCTTATTTTTAAGGAAACATGACCAAATTTGGTTTCCGTTATTGGTTCTTGATAAATCACTATGGCAACTATGAGAATTTAATACAGCAGTTTCTGTTTGCCCACAAATATTTGTGATGCCAAATATAGTGGTGCAAAATATCACTGTGAGATATTTAGAGTAAGAAGTCATAGTTGATTTTTAATAGGCGCAATACTCAATAAAATTCAATATAAAAATAAGATCATTTATAAAAACTGACTTCTAAATATAATTCTAATGTTTTGTCGACATCCTGCTCTTACATATTTAACTCAATATTTATTGATTTTTTGGATGTTATTTTAAAGCATTACGAAGGGCTTCAGTACCTCCAACAATGGGTAAATTGATCGTTGTACCATCTAAGTCAATGGTTAGTTCTGTTCCTGGTTGTGGGTGTAGTGTGAACTCTTTATCACTAGAAAAGATCATAAGCCCTATTTGTTGTCCTGCTTTAATAATTTGATCATCAGGCATTAAGTCAAAAGATACACTATAAAATTTACCAGGTTTTAACGGTTTACTTTTTGTTAATGACTTATAATTCTGAGGATCCGCCCAACCTCTGGTAATTATGTTTTCTGTGGCTTTGACTTTTCCATCTTTCCAAGGGAGTGATACCAGCCATACTGAAAGATTGGCTGCAGGTTTACTACTGGCTAGTTTTATAGTCACTCTGGGAGTTCCGGAAATATGAATATCGTTTTTAAGTTTAGGAGTAAGGTATAATAAGCGGTGTTTTGAATCTTCCGATTTAGCTAAATCCGCACCAGAAAATGAATAATCATCAACTAAAGTTTCTTTAGTTTGACTAGCAGTTTTGGAAATCGTAAGTCCGCCAGCATTTGGTGCTCCAGAAGTCAGGTTTAAGGTAGTCGAAGAAGCATCTGGATTAGGGTAATCAGCATAAGCTGTTGGCTCACTCATAGCATCGTTTTCTCGAACTATCCAAGCTTTTGCATCATTTTCAACGCCATTGTCAATACCATGAAGATATCGTGTAAACCACCTATTCATTAAGGTAATAGGAGGAGGGCCACCATGTCCAAATTGGTGATAATATATTTGTGTTGGCAATCCCATTTCCTGGGCTTTTTTATAAATTCTATAACTATGCTCAGGCATCACGTTCCAATCGTTAAAGCCGTGAGACATTAATAGTGCAGCTTTCATTGGTGCCATTTCGTTTAAATAATCACGTCCCGCCCAGAAATCATTATAATCTCCGGTTATTCTATCCATACCGTTAGCCAATTCGGTATCTCTCACATTTGCATTGTTATACGCTCTTTTTGACTCGTCTCCACTATGAACAAAATCATATAGAACATCAATGTCTTCGCCTAAATAGCCTCCGGGAGATCGAACTAAACCATTGGATCTATAATAGTGATAATAGGATGTATTTGGCGCTATAGGTATAATGGCTTCAAGACCTTCAACCCCTGTAGTAGCTGCCGCTAAAGGGATGGTTCCGTTATACGATGTTCCGGTCATACCTACCTTTCCAGTAGACCAGTAGGCCTCAACAGTTTCCATACCGTAAGGTTCAGTATAGCCTTTTACGCGTCCGCATAGCCAATCTATTACTGCTTTGGGCGCCAATGATTCATTATCGCCACCAATAGTTGGAGCACCTTGTGATAAACCAGTTCCTGGAGATGAAGAATGTACTACGATATACCCTCTGGGAATCCATTTTTTAATATGGGAGTTAGATATGATGGGGCGCTTCCCAATACGTTTAACTTCAGGATGAACAGGGCCTTCTACTTTTTCACCCAATTCATGCTGTACATTCCAAAACAATTCTCTTCCTCCTTGTGCAACACCCGCAAAATATGGGCTAGATACATATATTATCGGAAGTTTAAGGCCTTCGGTATCGGTTTGCTTGGGTCTTGTTACCCCAACATGCATACGATCCAATTTTCCATCACCATCGGTGTCAAAAGTGGTTTCAACCCATAAATCATGGCGTATCCAGTCATCTGGGGTATTGAAGGCATCGACGATTTGTGCTTGTCCGTCTTTAAAATTGGGTTTGGCTTTTTCTGATGTTTGCGCATTAGCAGGAAATATGCTTACAAAAAATATGGAAATTAAGAAATAGAGTGTATGGTATTTTGCCATCGTATAATTGTTTAAGATGATAATCTTGTTTTATTGATAAATCTCTAAAATAGTAAAATCAGGACGAACATCAACAAGGAATTTGTTTTGATATATAACAAAGATTTTAAGTAGTCCTTTTTAAGCTATTTCGAAGCTTCCAATAGCATATGTTTTAACTTGTCTACTGATGATA
>CAZPTJ010000398.1:0-2423 GCA_964589085.1 uncultured Flavobacteriaceae bacterium
TAACAGTAACATCTTCTATCTTCTGCATACTAATGTCTAAAATAGTATCTTTAACAGATGAAGGCTAATACAATCACCTATGGTATTTTAAGAGCTATCGGCATATTAGCCGGTATTATCTTAATTGGTTACTTTTTATATTGTATCCGTAGTGTGCTGGTATACATTACTATTGCAGCGGTTATTTCCCTAATCGGGCGTCCTATCATACGTATATTGCGTAGAAGGCTTAAGTTCGGAAATGGTCTTGCGGTTGCAGTCGCTATAGTACTGATTTTTGGAACTATCCTGGGTGTTATGGCTATGTTTGTACCATTA
This sequence comes from uncultured Flavobacteriaceae bacterium, assembly GCA_964589085.1. Taxonomy (GTDB): domain Bacteria; phylum Bacteroidota; class Bacteroidia; order Flavobacteriales; family Flavobacteriaceae; genus Dokdonia. Next base: position 319 of record CAZPTJ010000398.1, read on the forward strand.
ATTGCAGAGCAAGGTCAGAATCTATCTTTATTGAATATAGATGGACTTAGATATAATATAGAAACACTTATAGAGCAAGCAGATACTTATCTCGCCTCCTACGATATAGATCTTTTTAAAACCTTAAGGGATTTTGATTGGAATTCAGCAGTAAGTTTTAATGCAATCCCCAATTTTCTGAATACGGTATTAGGAACTTTGGGATCTTTAAGTATTGGACTGTTTTCTGTCATATTCATTACTTTTTTCCTCATGAAGGATAGTGCATTATTACATCGCGGTATTATGACTTTTGTGAAGGACGAAAAGGAGTATAGTGCAACACAGACTTTTAATAAAATCAAAGACTTATTATCTCGATATTTCATTGGACTATTACTTCAAATATTTGTTCTTTTTGTATTGTATACCATAGTTTTACTCATTTTTGGAATCAAAAATGCTTTGGTCATAGCATTTCTATGTTCTCTATTAAATTTAATCCCATATGTAGGTCCATTAGTAGGTGCTGTTTTAATGCTGTTTCTTTCGATGTCCAGTAATATTGGGGCGGATTTTCAAACCGTTATCCTTCCAACCACTATTAAGGTTATGATCGGATATCTTATCGCTCAATTAATGGATAACTTTTTGAGTCAACCCATTATTTTTAGTAAAAGTGTAAAATCTCATCCTTTGGAAATTTTCCTTGTGATTATCATTGCAGGATTACTTTTTGGTGTTGTAGGTATGATCGTTGCTGTTCCTGGATATACGGCATTGAAAGTTATTGCAAAAACGTCTTTTCCTGATTTTAAAATCGTTAGGAATTTAACGAGGAATTTATAATGAATCCCGATTTATGCAAGCCTGAGGTTATCCAATTCTTAGAAGAGCAAGAACAAACTCCTTTAGATCGTTTATTATTCAAAGGAAGCCCCTTCCCTACTATCACTATTCAGGAACTCGCACAACAATTAGAAGGCAGGAAAAAGGCTAAAGACAAATTACCTTTATGGTACGAGCATCACAGCATTTTATATCCTCCACAACTTAATCTGGGACAAACTTCTTCACAAGCAACTGCGCAATACAAGGCTTCAATTATCATTGGCAGCACTTTAGCCGATATTACGGGTGGTTTGGGGGTAGATAGCTATTTTTTTGCGCAAAAGGTCGATACAGTACATTATTTTGAGAAAGATGCTCTTGTTTATGCTTTCGCGAAAGCAAATTTTAAAACACTTCAAGCAAATAATGTTCATTGTCATCAAGGAGATGGTATAAGTGGTGTTCTAAATGCTAATATGCGTTATGATACCATATACCTTGATCCAGGAAGACGACACAAACATAAAGGAAAAGTATTTCGCCTAGAAGATTGTGAACCCGATATTGTAGTTCATCAAACCGAATTGCTGGCACATTGCAATGCGTTGTGGGTAAAGACTGCTCCATTACTGGATATTACCGCAGGCTTAAAAGCGTTACTTCAAGTTACCGAAATCCATATCATTGCTGTAAAAAATGAGGTCAAGGAGTTACTATGGAAATTGGAACCTCAAGTTAACACACATCATATTCCAAAAATCAGCACTATTAACATTATTGGAAACAAGTCACAATCACATACATTTTTATATAAAGCTTATACGGATCAGGAATTTGTACTTAGTATTCCTAAGCAGTATTTGTATGAACCGAATGCCGCTTTAATGAAATCAGGTGCTTTTCATTGGATAGCACATCATTTTAGTCTCCATAAATTGCACCAGCACGCTCATCTTTTTACTTCAGACAGGGTTATTAATTTCCCAGGGAGGGTTTTTGAAATCGAAAAAATACTCCCCTATTCGCCAAAAAGAATTAAAAAGTTAAAGATCATAAAAGCCAATATTACGACCCGCAATTTTAAATTAACTGTTGCACAACTACGCAAGCAGCTACAAATTAAAGAAGGCGGAGATCTCTATTTGTTCTTTACCACACTCATGGATGGGCAATTGGCAGTATTGTTTTGTAAGAAACAAAAAACTTAAAATAACCTTCAGCAGACTACTATTTCTAGTCTTAAGCTAAATCCTTATCTTTAAAAGACATAACCATTCCTTGCAAGGACAGACATA
>CAZPTJ010000399.1:0-2415 GCA_964589085.1 uncultured Flavobacteriaceae bacterium
TTTATTATTCCACCCGATGAAGTGCTAAATATTTTATTCTTGCCCAAATAACCCAATTTTTTATTGCTTCAATTTCTACTTTCTCCAGAATCGCATCTTTATGAACCCAAGTATAAGAGTCCAGAGGCATCTCTTTATCTTCAATCATCTCAATAATTTCTTCTAGTTTATGGTCCTTACGTTTAGGGGAATAAGTTGACCAATTAGCAAAATTAAGTTCCCTCTTACCATGTCTAATATGATCATCTAACCAGTATGATATCGGTGCTATCTGTGCGTACCAGGGATATACAGTTTCGTTACTATGACAATCATAACAACTGCTCTTAAGTATGGCCTGGACTTCTTCAGTAGGTTTAGTCTCTGTTAAAAATGCTTCTAATGAATCATAGCCTCCCTTATTTTTATCAGGACGGATAAATTGTATGACTACAAGAGCGATTAATGCAAGAATAAAAAAGCGTTTAATCCATTTCATTTTTCGGTATTTTTATGCTTCCAATTTACAAAAATACAGTGACGCAACAAGAACTTTATAACGCTTTGGATTATGTCAATCACAGCCGTGAGAAACGTGCTTATTATGCTCAATTGGTTCTTGGATCTCCTGATTTATTCCCTAAGGTTTTAACTATCCTTTTTCAGGTAGATGACCCCAGATCACACCGTGCAGCTTGGATTGCAGAGTTTGTTTGCAGGGAAGATATAAGGGTTATTCTTCCACATCTGGATGCCTTTTTACCTCATATCCAGACCGTACATCTGGATGCTGCTGTGCGACCTGTAGCCAAAATTTGTGAATATCTGACCTTGTCGTATTATAAGGTACAGTTACCGCTTTCGCGAAAGCATATAAAGCCATCACATAAAGAGCTTATCATTGAAAATTGCTTTGACTGGCTGATTACCAATCAAAAAGTGGCTCCTCAGGCTTATGCGCTGACTTGTTTATATCATCTGGGAACGGAATACGATTGGGTTCACGATGAATTGACCATGATTATGGAAGCCAACTACGAAAAGGGAACTGCGGCCTATAAAGCACGTTGTAGACATATGAAGGAGGCGATAAGGAAGTTTAATAAAAAAAGGTAGCGCAGGGTTATTTTCCCATCAACCAATTCCCTATCCCGCATTTTAAACACTGTTGTTGGTCACAATAGGATTTTTTGAGTTGTAACAAGGCTTGTGTATCCAATGCTTGTTCTGCCTGAGCTCCAAGCGTATCAAAACGGGAGATGATTGTATTTTTCTCAGGTTTAAGCTGCCGCATCAATGCAAATAAGGTCTCCTGATCTTCCTGACCTGTAAAACGACCATAGGCAAACTTTATAGGGATTATGGTATTAATCAATAATAGGTCTATAAAAGACTTGGATAATTTCTTGACTCGAGATTTATGAGTCTTACTAAAGGAATAATGTGTATCCCAATACCGTGACGCCTGTATCCTAAATAGGGTATAGAAATCTTCTATAGTCGTCGTCGCAATACTTTTTCTAAACAACTGAGGATGTGTCGTATATAAACGTGCCAATTGTGATAAGCGAATCGTAGGGAAATTGGGGGGACGCAGCTTATAAAACTGTATAGGTAATATACCTTCCGACTGAAGTCCAAATTTATGTATTAAAAACTCATACGCTCCCTCCAGTTGCAGTACATAGGAGTCTGTACTGTTTTCAGGAAGTAAACCACCTAAACCAAATAGTAAGGCTTCCAGTTGAAAGGGTTCCTGAGTACATTTACGAACGATAGGAAATGTAAGTTTTGTTGCCAGAGATTGAAAAGCTTCGGCATTGATTTTAGTTCCAAAATTTCGCGAAAGCATCACAAAAAGTGTTGCTTCCCAATCGTTATTTACACGATCAAGAATATGTTGTATCTCCTGAGTTTTAGCTTCCAAACGTTCCAAATACAATCGATCTAACCAAGCGGTATATTGCAATGGAGGAATCTGGTTTAGTTCCTTTTCACAAGGAATCCAGGAACGACGCTCCGTAGTAAATAGTTTGGTATAGTTTTCTAAGGTGTCTCGATTAACATAATCCTTTAATTGCAGAGTAGCGACCGCTGTGCCATTTTTACGATAGATATCAATATCGTGTTCCCAGACGACGTGCAGGATCACATTATCATAGGCCATATCGGTCTCATGACCGTGTACATACCAGTCAGAAGATTTAAGGTGCATCTCAATAGTACCTGCCCATCGTTGCCCTCCTATTTCTAATTGTGCATTAAAAAAATCCGGCCCTGCCAGATGATTGTGCTGTCCTATAGCACGAATGACGATAGGCTCATCACTGGTGGTTTGAATTTGAGTAAGAGCAAACTTTTTATAATTCCATACATAATGCAAAAAATCTTCACGCATTTGTGAAAAATAATCAAATTCAATTAATTAAAAGAAGT
>CAZPTJ010000400.1:0-2405 GCA_964589085.1 uncultured Flavobacteriaceae bacterium
TATGGAACGTTTTTTGTACGTAAGTTTATCATATAAACGGAGACAGAGATTTTTGAAATAAGAATACAATGAAAAAATACTATATATTTTCCTTATTGATGTTTTTTGCAGTTGCTATAAATGCACAGGAGATCAATTGGATGTCCATGGAAGAGGCACTTGCGGCACAGGAAAAAGAACCTCGAAAAATCTTTATGGATGCCTATACAGATTGGTGTGGTCCTTGTAAATTATTAGATAGAAATACATTTAAGAATAAAGACCTTGTGGCATTTGTTAATAAAAACTACTATGCCGTAAAGTTTAATGCAGAGGGTACAGAGCAGATTATATACAAGGGAACACCGTATGCTAATCCAAGTTATGACCCAGCACGTAAAGGAAGAAGAAATAGTCAACATCATTTTGCGTCGGCTATGCGTATACAGGGATATCCTAGTATTATCTTCTTTGATGAAGAAGGAAATTTAATTCAACCTCTAGTAGGCTATAAAACTGCGCAACAACTGGAAATCTTTTTAAAAATGATTGCTAATGACGATTATAAAGGATTAACAACGCAAGAAGCTTGGGCTGATTATCAAGAAAATTTTAAGAGTACCTTTAAAGGATAAACTGTTTTAATAAATAGTGTAGGCTCCCTTTTCATAAGTGCTATGAAAAGGGACTTTATTTTTTAAACATGTTTTTCGCCATCGTTCAATATCACTTCTATAATTACTACCATCAGCAATAATGGCGATTTCTGGATATAAACACAATATTCGTTCTAAATTGATATTGGGGGATTCTCTTAAAACTATATATGTTGGGGTGTGAGAAGGAAGCGAATAAATACTGCTACTGTCAATAACTAAGATTTTATGCTGTTTATATCCTATGATATTAGGAACACTTTGCGGTATGACATTTTTAATAGGTAATGCATCCAAATGTGCTTTTATACGATAATCTTTTTGAGGGTCTAATAAGGAATCCTTACGATATAGATGTAACCTGTTATTTTCATAAATACTGATCAATGTTGTCCGAGATTGTTGGAAAATTGTTAATTGTGTTGACGGAGGATGCTGTTTCTCCCAACTCAATACAGCAACTAACACTAGAGTTGCAATCAATGCTAAGATACTACGATTAAAATTTCTTCGATGTAACCAATAGCTCCCAAATACAATAAAACCATACAAACTAAGCATAAGAGCTAACGATAGATTTAAGTGTTGAAAAACAAAAGATTCCTGTTGTGCAACCCATCCAATACTGGCATTGAGCAGGTCAATAAGTTTCCCATAGGTATACACAAGGAAATCAGGAAGAATAGATAATTGAGCAAGAGCAATCGTAAAAATCCCCAGACCCAATATGATTCCTAGAAAAGGAAGCACGATGATGTTAGATATAAAAAACAATCCAGGAAATTGATGGAAGTAATAGATACTCAAAGGAAAAACACCTAATTGAGCGGCTATAGTTACTGTTGCCACACCCCAATAAATCCTGTCAATAAAATAACGTGGTCTATAAAATTGAGCGAGCCATGGTTGCATATATAAAATACTGATGACCGCCAGGTAACTCAATTGAAATCCAACCTGATGAAGTAAGAAAGGGTCGAAACATAATAAAATTAAAGCGGAAGCCAAGACGGCGTCTATCGTATTTCTGCGATTCCCGTTCATACTGCCTACTTCCAGAAAAGTAAACATAGTAGCCGCTCGTAGTACCGATGGAGATAGTCCGGTAATAAAAGCAAATGCCCAAACACCTAAAATGATGATTATAGATTTGGGAATTTTTAATTGTCGTTGTTTTAATGGGGATACTAAAAGTCGTAATAAAAGTAAAACTAGTCCCACATGAAGTCCAGAAACAGCTAGAATATGCATAAGTCCTGCAGCTGCATACTGCTCTTTTATCGTTGCGTCTAGCTCCTGACGTTGTCCAAGGATAAGTGCTTTAATGATGCTTAGCTGAGTCGAGGAGAATTTATAATTCTCCAAAACATTGATAGTGCTTTCGCAAAAGCGAGCAGCCCAAACCCTTGGTGTATTTGATACTTTTTGATGAGATAGAATATATGCAGCATCGGTACTAATCTGACCATAAACCTGCTGTTGTTTTAAATAATTCCCATAATCAAATTGATATGGATATCTCGGTTTCGGAAGCTCCTGGAGTATCGAACGAGCCATATACCAATGCCCAACTCGCAATGATGCAGTCAGCGAATCTGGCTGAACGTTAAGTAATATTCGCCCTGATGTTTTAGTCGAATTTAATTGATGAAGTTTGACAATATATTTCTCTTGAAATTGTGAAGGTTTCAAAACTTCAGTAACTGAAAATAATATACTTTGAGGTTTAGGAGTACGATGATGAATGTAATGAGAAGATGAGATAATTGG
>CAZPTJ010000401.1:0-2399 GCA_964589085.1 uncultured Flavobacteriaceae bacterium
AGACATAATCTTATCCAGATTTTCAAAATAGGTTTTACTCACTGGAATAGTCTCTTCCATAACCACAACTTCTCTGGCTCCTTTTTGTTTTACCTTATCTATTCGCACATAATACGATCTATGTAGTCTTACATACTCAGACTTATCCGGGAGTTCTTCGTAAAAATCGTTAAGTTTTTTACGAATAAGATACTTTTTTGAGACCGTGAATATCTCAGTATAGTTTCTAGCTGATTTAAAATAACCGATTTCTGTAGTAGATAATCGTATCGTTTTGCCATCTTGTTTAATCGCAACAAATAATGGTTTTTCATTACGTATTTTCAATCTATCCAATACCTCCTGACCAATATGATTTGCTAATCTTCTATCAAAAATCAATACGCGATATTTAAAGGTAATATAGGTAAGTAAAAAAATACTCAATACAATGGAACCTATAAACCACCAGGATTTCCAGAATGGGTTCAAAATGACATAAGAATATTGAATCGAAGGTGTCCAAGTCTTGTTTTCCAATTGGGTCTGAAGTATAAAGTCATAAGTCCCGGGCGATATATTAGTTAATCGTACAGATTGATTTCTGGTATATTGCCATAAAGAATCTTTCTTCTGAAGTTTGTAACGATACAAAGCATTATCTCCTTGACTAAAAGAAATAGATTTAAATGAAAAATCCATTGTATTTTCTTTATATGAAAATCGTGATTGTTCTGAAATATCTATCACAGTATCATTAACTGTAATCTCGTTAAAATGCAACCATTTTTCTTGGGGCTCATCAATAACTTCTAGCAAATCTTTGGAAAAAGAAAACAATCCTTCTTTAGCCGCAACCCAAAGGATATCGTCAATAATTTCAATATCAGTTATTTCTGAGCAAGGGAGTCCTTCATTTACTGAAATGTTTTTAATTTCATACGTGTTATTTTCATATAGTATCACCCGACTGAGTCCTCTATTTGTTCCAACCCAGGTAGTATACTTATCTTCCGCAAAAACTTCAGTACAGATATCGCTCAGAAGGCCATCTTTTTCACGAATGGCAAATAGAGTATCTCTCTTTTCTATAACAAAGCCACTTCCCATAGTACTCATTTGAAGCTTACCAAATCGATAATCTATATCTGAAATACGATAGGAAAAGTAAGGGCTCTTCTCGAAAAGGGATTTGAGTTCATCATCTTTATATTGATACAAACCATCATCAGTACCTATAAGAAAATGATCTTCTTTTTTAGCGATATCAAATATATTACTAGGCATATGCTTAATTTGTATTGTATCCCTATCTGGAAGATAAATTGCACCTCGACTATAGGCTACCGGAAAAAACTCATCATCTGAGATTCCTGTTATATTTTTCCTTCCAAGTGTAAAAGCGTGTGTACTCCTTATGTCGCCAAAATATGTAGTATCTTTTATGGCATTATACTGGGCATGAGCTTTATAATTTGTTTCGGAAATATGCATCTCTGATAATTTATTGTCAATCGTATTCTTTTTTAAAACATCTCCGTTATGTAAGCCAATAAACAATTCCTTTCTATTGTTCTTAGTCAATTCAATAGGATAGCTTTCAAATACCCGATGATTGATCTGAGGTTGACGACAATAAAAAACACCTTGATCCAAAGTACTGATCCACAACCCTCCTTCATGATCGGTAAAAACCTTAGTTACAGAATTCTCTTTTAGAAGATGCGATTTGATTTTTCCTTCTAAATCCAGAAACGCAACTCCTCCATACTGATAACCCACCCAGAATGTATGTTCGTCATATTTCCCCACCATAATTTCTTGCTTTTTTGGATATGGCAGCATTTGTTCACTAATAGAGTTATCCTTGTTTATTTTAAGGTAAGTGTTTCCTAAAAAACCAAGACGAGTATCGTGTTCTGGAAATACCAGCATTCTGGAAAATGCCTGATAAGGCCATTCTTTGTAATTCCATTCCAGTTCTGTATCGGGAGCCTTCGGAAGATCTGAATAGGCGAGAAAAATAGCTTCAGGAAGGTCTTTTACTGTCCTAGCTGATAATTCTCTGGTTGTATCAAGAGTAATAGTCTTATCAATGGTATTTACATATGCTCCTGAATCATCTATTTTCAGATATCCGATCAGGCCATTATTTGTAATATAAATCTCATTTTCAGTAGAAATAATGATATCATTTATCAAATAGGTTTCACCTATATTCTTTTTAACAATTTCGTTAAAAGGGTATTCATGAAAACCCTCTGAAGCATTTTTAAAATAAAAAAGCTGTTGTTTTGATGTGGAACACCATATAGTGCCATCGCTCTGTTCAAAAAAATTGAAAACGACATTATCCGGAAGTCCATCCGAGATGGCAAATTGTTCAAAAGTCACTCCGTCATAACGAGTCAAACCTCGAT
>CAZPTJ010000402.1:0-2357 GCA_964589085.1 uncultured Flavobacteriaceae bacterium
TTTATCGTACTTTCAAGGTTCATCACAAAGTTCTAATGCATAATCTGGGTTAAAACACACATTGGCTTGAACTTCTTTCTTGTTATAGGAGTCTCTAAAGCTTTTTGAATCAAAACCAGCATCTGCATACTTGTTTTGTTATAAAATAGCATCAGGGATATAAAAAATCTTTTAGAAGGATTTAAAATGTATCGTTTCTATGAATTTTTAAGGCTTGTGTAACAACTACTGGTGTATGACTTCCGTCCAAATCTACACAAGAAAGATCAAAATCTTTCTTGTGATTTTTAAGAAAATCAATCCAACTCTGTTTTAAGAAATCTGATAGACACCATTTTCTATAATGGTAGTATATCGAATTCCAAGTCAACGACTCTGCTTCGATCAATGCCTTAACGGGTAATTGATTCCACTGTACTCCTGTCTTTAACTTGTAAAGTATAGCATTAACTATTTCTACATACGGTACGGTAGGAGGAAAACTTCACTTTGTCTTAAGAATAAGTGGAACTATCTCCATTTCTATTGTATCTTTGTCTAGTACTGTGTACGTAATGGATTATTTTTGATTTATTTACGTTTGATAACGCAAATATCAATAATTCATTTTTTTGGCCTCAAAAAAAAATCACTTCTATGAATGTTTTTATTCATTTTAACAAAAATTAACAGTAATTTTGACTCTTGATTTGCTAGAAAGGTTTTTGATATTTGAACGAGACCTTTGATAGATTCAATATCTAAAATATCATTTTTTAATTATAATACTATAAATATGAAAAAAATAACATTACCACTAACATTAATTTTATTAATTAGCCTATCGCTTCAAGCACAAACAGTAGATGTTTTTCCTTATTTAGAAAGTTTTGAAGATAGTACGGATCCTCTGACTAGTAATTTTCCCAATGGTTGGACAGTGGAAAGTAATGGAACAAGTTCTGCTGCAAATCTTAGTTGGGTAGTTACCAATAATCCCGCTGGACAAGCTCAAGAAGGAGATTGGTTTGCTTTGGTTCCAGGAATACCATCAGTTTCTCTAGACGAATGGCTTTTTACACCGCCTCTACAGTTAGAATCAGGTATCAATTACAGAATCACATTTTATTATAGAACTGGAGCAAATGGTGGACAACCTATGACATTACATGTTGGAACTGCAGCTACTGCCGCTTCAATGAGTGTAGATCCTATATGGGAGGATTTAGTTATAGATAATGTAGTATATGAACAAGGAGAAGTACTTTATACTGCAATAGATGATAATCCAGTATTTTTTGGATTTAATATAACAAGTAATGGTGGGGTGATATCACAGAACCTCCTGGATACAGTAAGTTTTGATATAGAAACACTGACTATTGATGACTTTGATGCAGCAGATTTTAAATTTTTTCCTAACCCGGCAAATGACTTCTTTACTCTTGAATTACCAAGCAATGTTTCTGATATGTTTTTACAGATATACGATATTCAAGGAAAGCTAGTATTAGAAGAAAAATCAGTATTGCAAAATAGTAATGTAGCTATAGATAAATTATCTAATGGTATCTATATTGTCAAGCTCTTTAATGAAAATATTGAGATTTCTAAAAAATTAATTATTCAAAATTAAATGCTTTTTTAGATAGAAAATTTTCTAGATTGGGAAATACTAAAGATTAAAATCCATAGTAAAATCAACTGTGAAATTAATTATCTAAGAATTTTTTTAGATATATGGAATCAATAGCGTCCTAAACGTTTAAAAAGGATAAGGAGGAAGAGTTAAGTATCTCAAAGATATTTGAGTTGCACAACCAAACCACCTCCTTATTCCTTATGGTAAATGTAGCTTTATTTTCATAGTTTATCTCTAAGCTTGTTCGTTCTGTTTTCAACATTTTGGTCAAGAAGCACGCAACGGACAAGCATCAAAAAGGGTTTACTAGTTGGTCACACTTAGTTTCGAGCTCTTTTGCCAGTTTGCAAACTGGCAGTCGGTCAGGGATATCAGTAATGGACTGCGCTCTGCCGCAGGCAATTTCAACCATCTTGGTGTTTCTAAAGCACCATCAAAACCTATCCTGAGCTATCAGAACAAGGACTAACTCTCTTTAGAGATTATTACTATGAGTTATTGAAAAGTTTAGGACAGCACAGTTGTGGTAGGCCTGTCAACTTCAAGATCAAGTCGAAAATATTTCTGCTCGATGCCACTACCATTAGCTTATGTTTAAGCTTATTCGACAGGGCAAAGTATAAGACTAAGATAGGAGTTATCAAAATGCGCAGACTACTGGACTACGACGGTCACCTGCCGTCATATAGCTAAATTGATATAAAATGGCATATGATATTTTAAAAGAAAAAGTTGA
>CAZPTJ010000403.1:0-2320 GCA_964589085.1 uncultured Flavobacteriaceae bacterium
CCTTTCACCTTTACTTTTCTCTACTTCCGAAGCTTCTATACTAAAATAACCTTCATCAAATTCTATCATTCCCTCCAGAGTATATCGAGCATCTCTATCGCTCATAGCTTTACGTAGTTTATGAACCATAGCCCATACAGGCTCATAACGCTTTAGTTCTAGCTGTTTCTACAAAAAACCTTTCTTGGTAGCACTCATCAAGAATATTGCCTTATACCAAATCAAAAAAGAAAGATTGGAACTCTGCATAATCGTTCCACTTCTTAAAGAGGTGCGAGACCTACAATTTTTACACTCATAGCTCCAACGACTTTTTATCCAATAATGCTCGGTATAAGAACATTTATGACATACAACTCCTATTTTATCACGCTCTTGTTTAAAATGCTCTCGACAGGCTGTCTCACTATCAAAATGAGCTGTAAAACTGAATATATTCATAACCCTGTTTTTACTCAATTTACAACTTTTTAAACAATTATGAGTGTTTACGGACAATCTAAAATATTTAGAAGCTGCCTTAATATACTATGTAGCATAAAGAAAAAAATTGCAAGAATTAATTAACTTTGATTCCAAGCCAATAGAATAGTAACCCTATGAAATACACATTCACCCTTCTCCTCCTAGTTTGTATTACACTTTTATGTTGTAAAACAGAACCTGAGAAACAACCGGAACGTATTAAAGAACGCGGGTTAATTACTCAAAAAGCGATGGTAGTTTCTGCGCGAGAAGAAGCATCTCGTATAGGATCAGATATTATGAAACAAGGAGGTAATGTGTTTGATGCCATGATCGCAACAGATCTGGCCCTTAATGTTGCTTTTCCTTTTGCAGGAAGCCTTGGTGGTGGTGGTTTTATGGTGTATCGTACTAAAGATGGTACGTATGGAGCTATTGATTACCGTGAGATGGCACCAGGTGCTGCTACTCACGATATGTATCTGGATGAAGCGGGCAATGTCGTTCCTGGATTGAGTACTGAAGGAAGTCTCGCAGTAGGTGTCCCTGGTGGACTCGCGGGTATGTTTGCTATTCATGAAAAATTAGGCTCATTACCTATGCCTACAATTTTACAACCCGTGATTGATCTTGCTCGTAATGGATATGCCGTAACCGAAAAGCAAGCCGGTCGTTTTAACGCTTTACGCGAAAAGTTCGTAGAACTCAATGGAAAAGATATTCTGTATGCAAACGTTCCAGGCGGTCGGGCGGACGGTTTCGTGAAAACAGATATTATAAAGAATGAAGCGCTCGCTCAAATGCTGGAACGCATTGCTATTAACGGTAAAGATGAATTCTACAAAGGAGAATCTGCTCAAAAACTGATAGACTACTTACAATCTAAAGGTGGTATTATGACGATGGAAGACCTTGCCAATTATGAAGCCAAATGGCGCGAACCTGTGTCCTTTGAGTATGATAACCTTAAAATGATCTCTATGAGTCCACCTAGTTCTGGAGGTGTTTGTTTATCGCAAATCATGCAAATGATCGAACCCTATGACATCTCACAATATGGGCATAATAGTACAGAGAGCATTCAACTTATTACCGAAGCAGAACGTCGTGCCTATGCAGATCGTAGTTTTTATCTGGGAGATCCAGATTTTGTAAATATTCCTATTGATACGCTTATTTCTGATGCCTATGCAAAAAACCGTATGGAATCCTTCTCCTGGGATACAGCAACTAAATCTAGCGATATGACGCATAGTACTTTGCCGGGTTATGAGAGTATGGAAACCACCCATTTTAGTGCAGTAGACCAATACGGAAATGCGGTTGCTGTTACCGTAACGCTTAATGGAGCCTATGGTTCTAAACTTTTTGTAGAGGAGCTAGGGATCTTTTTAAATAATGAAATGGATGATTTCTCCAGCAAACCAGGCGTGCCTAATATGTTTGGGCTTATAGGTGCTGAAGCCAATAAAATTGAACCTGGAAAACGTATGCTCTCTAGTATGACCCCTACCCTGGTCGAAAAAGATGGGAAGTTCTGGATGACGGTAGGAACACCTGGAGGATCAACAATTATAACCTCTGTGTTGCAAACGGTATTAAACGTACATGAGTTTGATATGGGTATGCAGGAAGCGGTAAATGCACCACGTTTTCACCATCAGTGGTTACCTGATGTGATCCTATTTGAGCCCAATAGTTTTGATACACAATTGTTAGAAAGTCTAACTGCCAAAGGCTATAATATCAATCAGGATCGCTCTCCTGTAATTGGTAAAGTAGATGGAATTCTGGTATTACCAGACGGAACACTCGAAGGCGGCGCAGATCGCCGTGGAGATGATACAGCGGTTGG
>CAZPTJ010000404.1:0-2317 GCA_964589085.1 uncultured Flavobacteriaceae bacterium
AATCTACCTCCTGCATTAATGGCATGTTCCAAGAAAGCAAAGGGAATAAGTAATAGAATAATAACTTTTTTCATAATAGTTGTCTTAGTTTATTCAACGTATTTTAATGAAGATGTCATCACTCTTCTTTTTGCTGCTGTTGTTCTGGTTTCTGGAATAAATCAATATACGCACGACCTAAAAACTCGACAACATCACCTGCCATTAAGCCTTCCATACTATACTGATTAATAGCAATATCTGCAGCGGTTCCATGGAGATACACGCCAAACATGGTCGCTTCTACCGGATGATAGCCCTGTGCCAATAATCCGGTAATCACACCCGTCAATACATCACCACTGCCAGCTGTCGCCAGTCCGGGATTACCCGTATCATTAATATATAGTTTATAGTCATATACCGTTATCGTATCGGCTCCTTTAATGACCACAATGATATTATGATTTTTTGCAAATTGCGCTGTTTTTTCCAGCTTATCAAAATCATCTTTCCACTCTCCTATCAAACGATATAATTCTCCGGGATGTGGTGTCAGAATAGACATCGGTGGGATAAACTCCTTCAACTCTGGATGCATCGCCAGTATATTAAGGGCATCTGCATCAATAACCAAGGGTGCTTTTGCTTTTTGCAAGAAATCACCAAATGCTTTAACCGTCTCCTCTTTAGTTCCCATGCCCGGACCAATTCCTATAGCATTAGCTTTTGTTTCAAAGTCAATCTCTTCAAACACTTTTCCGTTAAAATTATCGGTCTCCACCATGATTTCAGGCAAAGCAGTTTGTAAAACAGGGACACCTATTTGTGGTACATAAGCTGTTACTAAGCCACTCCCAATACGCATTGCAGCTTTTGCAGCTAGTGATACAGCTCCCATCTTCCCATAACTCCCACCTATAATCAGACTATGTCCAAACATGTTTTTATGCGAGTATTTCGGTCTGCTACGATACAATTGTAGTACTTCATTTTTTCCTATGAGTTGGACATCTGTTGGAGTTGTTGCCAGATATTCGGGATCAAGCCCTATATCTATAGCTTCCCACATATTGATATATTGTCCTGTTTGCGGAAGGAAAAACACCAGCTTTGGTGTTTGAAAACTCAATACATAAGTTGGCGTGACGATCACATCTTCCTTATCTGGAACACGATCTGAATACATGCCAGAAGGAATATCAATAGAAAGTATGTACGCCCGGGATTTATTGATACGATCAAACAGTACTTTAATCCAATCATCAGGACAACGGTTTAATCCAATGCCAAAAACTGCATCAACGACAATATCTTGAGGTAGAATTTCAGGAAGATCCTCTTCCGTCTTCAATAATTCAGGCCATTTGGAGGTTTTATCTTTTAAGGCATTAAATGCCTTCATAAAATCCGGAGATCGTTTATCACTGCAATTCACTACATAGGTAGTGACATTATAATTGTTTTCAATTAAGTAACGTGCAATGACCAATCCATCTCCTCCATTATTGCCTATTCCGCAAAATACTTTAATGGGTACTCGTCCTCCCTGCAAACGGTAATGCATCCACTCATACACATAACCTCCTGCGCGCTCCATAAGATTATAGGAAGGAATACCTTCCTTTTCAATCGTAACTTTATCGGCTTCATAGATTTGTTTTGCACTGAATATTTTCATGTAATTTTTATTTTCGTACTTCGACTATCGCTCAGTATAAACTCCAACGAACATCTCAGTCTTCTTGTTTATATATTAAATAATAGCTGTTTTTAAATTTCAATCACAACGGCCTATTTCTAAAATATCATATTATTGAATTATTTGTTGGTTTAAGGATAAAAAACAAAGACATGCGCAAAATGTGACCACTCTTTGCATGTTGATTTAGTAATATCATAAAAATAAATCATCCCCTTACGGCCTAAGGTAAAAATACTACATTTATCCAATCAATAGAGATGAAGTACCCACAAAACATATTTACTGTTTTTAATACTACTACTTCAGGTATTTCAACTCCTTTGAGGTATGTACCTTATCTATAACGCTGTCTCGTATTTCCAACAGTAGTATCATGTGTATTCGGGAAGGTGGCATTCCAATAGATCAATGGTGGGAAGGATAATATTGTACTGTTCTATACACAACGTTATCCGGATTATCCCCTCATTATAAAAGGAGCCGGAGCCGGAGGTGATGTGACCGCCAGTGGACTCTTTGCCGATATTATAAGACTGCGACAATCCTAATGAAATATCAATAAAACAAAATTCAAACCTTACTTTTATGAGAATAATCATTCCCGATAACTATCGGGATATGAAAATTATCTAA
>CAZPTJ010000405.1:0-2301 GCA_964589085.1 uncultured Flavobacteriaceae bacterium
CAAGCCTAATGTTGATAGGCCAAGGTAATTTAAAAAGCGACGGCGGTTGATCATATAGCCGGACGTAGTTTATATAAAAGACAATTGAGGCCTCTAGCCATAATCTGTATCTTGATGGGCTTCTTCTGCATCTAAAAGATAAACATTGTTCAAAAAACGAACAATCGAATATCCTATCTCCTTAGCTAAATTAACGGGTACAGCATTACCAATCTGCTTATACTGCTGAGATACTGAGCCTGCAAAACTCCAATCATCTGGGAACGTCTGAATTCTCGCGTACTCCCTAACAGTAAATGGTCGTGTTTCATCCGGATGACACCGTTCAGTCTGTTTCTGAGCAGGACTACAAGTTAGAGTGAGACACGGCTCATCCCAACCTATTCTCCTTGCCATACCAGTTTTACCTCCTCCCAAGTAAAAACTTTTCTGCATATAGGATTTTTGAATATTTAATGGTAAGTCTCGCCAATATCCCTTAGGAGGAACTAAATCAAGCACTTCAACTTTATGCTGTGGATATCTAGAACCTTCTGATTTAGGAACATCCGTCGGAAACAACTCTCCTTTTTTGAGCGCATCTTCAAGATTGTAGATTTTGTTATCCGGAATTGGGTAGTCAAAATCTGGATCGAGATCTTTCCTTACACCAACCAAAATAAGCCTCTCCCTTTTCTGAGGAACTTTAAAGTTAATTGCCTTCAATACTTGCGGTGATGCAACTCGATAGCCAATTTCATCGAGGATCGCAATCATTCCTTCTAATGTGCGACCGCTGTCATGACTCAACAAACCTCTAACATTCTCGCCAATACAAATTTTAGGCCGAACTGTTTGTACAACCTTAGCAAACTCATAAAACAATGTTCCTCTCGCATCCTTTAGGCCAAGTTTTTTCCCAGCATAACTAAAAGCCTGACAAGGAAACCCTCCAGTAACCACATCTATTTTGTCTTTATAGGTTTCATAGTTGAAAGACTTTATATCGCCTTCCAAAACATTCCAATCTGGTCGGTTTGTACGTAGTGTCTCACAAGCCCATTTGTCAATTTCATTTAAAGCAGCACATTTAAGGCCAGCTTTTTCTAGACCAAGGGCGAGCCCTCCGGCTCCAGCAAATAACTCTAGCACTGAATAATCGTTGATTGGTTTGGAGTCTAATTTAACTTTCTCTGCATCCTTGTAGCCAGGGAATAGTTTCAATTGATCCTCATTATAGACCCTGTAATTGCTAACCGGCTCACGTACAGCTTGTAACTTACCTGTTCTATCCCAACGACGAAGTGTCTCTGGGTTTTTTCCAATTAGATTAGCAAATTCAGAAATTGAGTAATACTTTTCTTTCATAACCACATTATACATCCTTATACATGGTTATCAATGGAGTATTACTTTTCCATTTTACAGAGCACACAATAAAAAGAACTATTGCAGCTACAACTTAACTGAACTAAGAAAAATCGAATAATTCTGAGGCTCTAATTTCATCAGCAAGTTGATAGCACCCTTGTTCGAAAAAATGAGTAGTATCTATAGAATCAATTTCCGAATTCAACATAGCAACTAGCTTACTGTAGAAATTGGAGTAACCAGTTACTCGATGCCAAAACTCGGCACCTACGATTACTGGGTAGATTCGGTCTATCTTTTGATAATGCTGACTAATTTGATCTACGGAACCATATAAAACCCCAACAATCAAATCTGAATTGCTTAGATTGGTGCTATTTGTTCTCGCCAAATTCGCAACAGATTCAAATTTTTTAAGTAACGGGTTAACATCTTCTGAGTTGATCGTGTTCGGCCCTGATTTTAGTTGACACCATTTTTTACGCTTATCTACTTTATCAATAAACTCGATGTCCATACCTTTTATCAAAGAGCCTTCTGCAAGCTCAAGATCAATAAACATTTTTTGGATATTAGTGCCAAAAGATGTGTTGATAGACGTGCCCAATACCCTTGGGTAATACAATGCTTTCGCAACACCAAGTGGAGTGAAGTTGGATTCTAGAACATTAGATAAATATCGAACAACAATGGGGTTAATTTTATAAGAACTCAACTTCGAATGCTTTAAACTTACCGTACTCATGTGCTTATAAAAAAGCTTTTCTCGAAAATAATCTACTGCAGCTCTAAGATATTCATCTTCATTCATTACGACCAGCCCTTTCTGAATAATTCATCCTAACAAGGGTATTGATCTTTAGTTAAATAAGCAATTGAAAAGTAAGAAATTACTCAATATCACCCATTTGGGTGATATGAATATTTTTGTTTTTGGTTATTATGAAATTT
>CAZPTJ010000406.1:0-2298 GCA_964589085.1 uncultured Flavobacteriaceae bacterium
GCAAAGGGGCGTCTGGTCCTCAACAAAATTACCGAGAGTCTTTTGGTGGGGTAGAGGACTTATCGAGCATATGAAAATTTCTTCAAGATCAAGCGGCTTTAATAAGAGCTGGCGAAGCGCTGACTAGCCGGGGTTTGCCAAAATAATGTCCTTGGAGTTCATCCACGCCGAGTTGGGTAATTTTTGCTGCTATCCCTTGACTTTCAACACCTTCAACGCAGCAACTTAGCTGTAACTGACGGGCCATTTGTATAGCCGTTGTAATAATGGCAGTCGTGCGACTATTTATATTCATGTTTTTAACAAGGCTTTGGTCGATTTTTATTTTATCCAGAGGCAACCTATCAACAACCAAAAGTGATGAATATCCTGTCCCAAAATCGTCTAGCGCAACCGACATGCCCAGACGCCGGGCTTTTTCCAGGACTTTGATATTTTGATCCAAATTTCGAAATGCAACTTGTTCCGTAATTTCAAGGGTTATATTTTTAGGGCTAAACCCGTATGTGTTTAGGATAGTGATAAGGTTTTCGATAAAATCGGCAGCAACGATTTGAGCTGGAGATACATTAATAGATAGTTTTTTTAAATCTATCTTAGTTTGAGATAAGACTTGATCAAGCGTCAGCCAGAGTAGCTTATTCAGCAGACCGAGTTTCTCTGCTACAGGTATGAACTGCTCTGGACTTGGGTCATATTTCAAGCCGCTATCAACCCAACGCGATAGAAGCTCATAGCCTGTAACTTCTAATGTCCTCGCATCTGTAATTGGCTGTATGGCGGCTCGAATTTTTCCAGTTGTGATGGCTTTTTTAAAAGCGATTTCCATTGTCGAGGTGCCCATCAATGCATCATCAAATCGGTCGTTGTAACGCACCCAACCGTCTCCATTTCGTTTTGCCCGGCGCATCGCAATTTCTGCGGCCGGTAATAATAGGGCAAAATTTCTAATATCTTGAGGAGCCGTAGCGTAGCCGATAGAGGCGCCGACATTGAGAATTCGGGTCTCAATGTTGAAATCAGATGTGATTTCTTTATGAATTTTCTGAATCAATTGATCTATTTGTTCTTCTGACATGTTCTCATCCAAAATTAGGGCAAACTCATCCCCGCCTAATCGTGCCGTAAATTTTACGCCGGATTCCGCCATTAATCTTCGCGAAATTTCCTGTAATAATGCGTCGCCAGCAGCGTGCCCATATTGGTCATTAATGGGTTTAAACCTAACGAGGTCAATATATGCCAATACTGTCATATCGGATTGTTTGAGTTCATTCTCTAAATACTCAAAAAACGCCCTGCGATTGGACAAACCTGTAAGATCGTCGGTTAATGCCAGAGCTTTTTTTTCTGCGATAGCTCGGCGGAATTTTTCATCATTTTTATCACGGATATAAGCTGTTAGGGCTACCATAAAAAATGTTATAGTAGACAATATTGCAAACATAATGCCTAAGATTTCGATATTATGCGGAGAAAATTCCGAAGAGAAAAAATGCGTTGCATAGGCTTTTGTAGAAAGATAAATCAAGTAAAATTGCACGGGAATTAGAGTAAATATCATCCGGTGGTTCATCAATAGGGCGACAACCAATGGCGTGAATAGCATGACAGGGAGTAAATGTTGTTTAATATCTCCTGCCAGTATCTCCCAGCAGGCGACAGACCACATATTAACATAGAGAGCTAAAAGCGCGCCAAGTAATACATTACGAACGTGCCAATTGAAAAAACAACTCAACCCCACAGCGCAGAGCGTCAGTAGCGCTAAACTCACCGTGATCGATAAATAATGAGACGCCTCACCCAGCAACACAATTGTTAAGACAATAAATGCAAGAATCGGAAGTCCAATAAAAAAGCTTGTCAGTCCATACTGACGCCAGCGATCATCTTCATCCTGACCTTTAGCTGGGCTATATTTTTTGAGAACTGACATTAAATACAATATCGTATATTTGCATTAAAATTCAGTTGTGTAACGTAATTTAAAAACCCTTAAGTAGAAAGCAGAAGGGTTTAATTATTTTCAACCATAAACGACTTACTTTTCTCAATTTACGTTGACCATTATATTTGCTGATCCTCATATTTATTGTATTAAATTATTAGTGCGTTTACTAGATAAGCCCGAGCTTTTGCCCTCATAGCGGACATAAGTTTTCCTCCATTTGAGATTAATCCTCACTAATAACCATATTTTCCCGACACATTCTCCAACGATTTCAATCGTTTATAAAATAGATCAAAAATCTAATCCGAACTAACTTGGGCGGGGGTATGTTGTAAGAATGAAAA
>CAZPTJ010000407.1:0-2297 GCA_964589085.1 uncultured Flavobacteriaceae bacterium
AATGGGCTTCGCTTTAATGATTTATATGGGAGCTATATCTCTGGATTAAGTTGATAAGTATTATAAATTAAACTCGAATGGTGGTTATTAAAAAGAGTTCATAATTTTGTACGGACTTTTTATTTATTGTTTGTTATCCTTTTTCTTTGAAAAATGTAGTATTAATGAACTCTTTGATAGCTCGATATTAATAACCTGTAAGAGAATTATATTATGGGAATGAAATAGGAAGGGTAATGTGGTTGGAAGAAAAAGTAATAGCCTCAGATCATCAATCTAAGGCTATTTATCTTATAAAAAAGTCTTCTAGATTCAAATATTAAACGATTTGATTACTATTTTACCAAAACTTCGTCCATTTCTATTCTCTACATCAAAGTAAATCCCTTCAATAAGTTTTGTTCCTCTTATATTTTCGAAGAATCCGACTGGGCCGGATGATGGATTTCCTTGAAGATTTAGGGTATCTAACACATTAGTTCGTTGTTGATCTGAGTAAGCTATTATTTTAATATCCTGTGCATTAATGGTGTAATCGTTAAAGGCTACCATTATTTCATCAATAATAGTCTCTTGCCCGTAGAATGGAACATCTACTCCATTGGGCGAGGTGTTAACGGTCAATCTGCCATCTGATGCCTGAAGTCTTGTAAGAGTATTTGTATGCTGAGATCGACCCAGTGGACTCTTATACATCATCGTAATATTTGTGCGATTATTACAATCAATATAAGTAATTGCTAGGTGGCCAGACCCTGGAGTGCCACTGTCTGTTCTTATAATTTGATTAGGATTTGGACTTGCCTCACATCCTATAAATTTGATGAAATTTGTATTTGGATTGTTTAAAGCTGTTCTGGAAAT
The DNA here is from genome assembly GCA_964589085.1 of uncultured Flavobacteriaceae bacterium. Lineage (GTDB taxonomy): Bacteria > Bacteroidota > Bacteroidia > Flavobacteriales > Flavobacteriaceae > Dokdonia. The sequence goes on from CAZPTJ010000407.1 coordinate 865, forward strand.
CGTCTCCAATATAGTACTCTCATAAGAACCATTATTAAAAGTGACACGTGTCTCTCCGGCTCCGAAGACAAAGGTAGAATGATTTGGATCAGGACTTGCGCTACCACCGCTGATACCACAGTTGTCAAATATCATTCCGAAACCAATAGATGCACCATTGGCATCTATTATTCGAGTAGAGACATTGCCATTATGATCCAGAGCATATTCCCCTTTAACATTAGATAGCGTATATACTGTTGAGGAACCATAATTGTTTTGAATGTTGGCAAACTTGAACCAAGTGCCTCCTACCACTACATTTCCTCCATTAATTTGCAAATGACCGAAACCAGCAATATCGAAGATATCACCACCACCAGTCCAGCTGCATTGTAAATATTCATTGACCACGGCTTGAGTATTGCGAGACATTAAAAAAGTATTGAACCCACTAAATGTACAACCTATAGCAAGATTGGTGTCATTATTTGCATTAAATGAGTCATCATGCCTTATCTGTATATCAAAATTAGTAATGGTAATATTTTCTAGAGTGAAACGACGTCCTCCACTTTCTCCTGTTTGGAAAAAGGCGCTATTTGTCCAGTTAGCCCTATTTTGATCAATAGGATTATGGTAAATGGAGAAATTCTTGAATGTTGTATTAAGATGTGTTCTAAAATTGAATAGATTATTACTGTCATTTTCAAAGGTAATTTGCGTGGCAAATTCTCCAGCTCCCTGAACCGTAAAACCTATGTAACTAGTAGCATTAGGTTCAATCAATGAATCGGTAACTTTATATTCTCCTTTATCAAGAATTAAGATATTTTGCCCTCTGCCAGACCCTCCAACAGGTGCTGTTCTATCAGCATTTACATAAGCCATAGCCTTTTGAAGTGCTTCTGTGTCATCTACCACGCCATCACCTAAGGCTCCAAACCAGGAAGCTTTAACATGGTCACCGGGTAATAGTCTTTTAAACCTTCCAGGATCATTATTTAAAATATCACTAGGTTTTATGGTAATAGCATTATCATCACCGGTAGTATCATTTGCATCCCAATAAAATTCTCCACCTCCACCATCATTGATAGTAGTATGACCTAGTACGTGCACTAATTTGGGGATTGGGTCTGGATTTGCCATTCTTAAAGCATCCAGATTGTTAAAAACATTTTCCATCTGATTTTTGTTTTAAAATTATTATTAAGAAATGGGATTATTTCCTCTTTGAGAAGAATAGTATTCTATGTATAACCCCTACATAGATAGAACATCTATGTGTTAGCAAATATTATTTATTGTACGGACTTTAATAGAACTTTAAGAGTACTACGATTTTTTTGATAGGCCATGAGTAGTATTTTAAAATCACTTGCAATTTTCCTCCAAATAGTTCCTTGCGCTAAAGCATCGAGCTTATCAAAAGTTTTCCAATCATAATCTAA
>CAZPTJ010000408.1:0-2295 GCA_964589085.1 uncultured Flavobacteriaceae bacterium
CTGATAAATAGTGCATCATCCGTTTTTTTCTTTTCATCATGTAAGACATCGCTAGACCAATACTACTAGAGGGTAATACTTTATAATATTCTTCCTCCATCCAATCGAACAGTGCTTCTAAAATAGGTTTAGCTTTTTGCTGTCGGACTTGATAAATTTTATCCGTAGACCAGTTTTCATCTTTTGCTACTTTTTCTATTGCATACAGTCTTTGAAATTCCTGTAGGGCATGGTCCGCCCTTTTGGCATCATTGCTTAATGCTTTTTCAAAATTACGTCTACTATGATTCAGACAATGAAAATGTACAATTCTAGGAGCATAGGCTTTGCGTATCTGATCATACACCTCATAGCAATCGGTTTGAATAGTACCTACATAGGTCTTCAGTCGCAACAGGGGATTAGCCGCTGAGCGAGTCTTATTATACTCGAAAAATACTAGTTTTTTATTGGGAGATAAGTAGCCCCATTGATACCCTCTGTGTGTTTTTCTTTTTTTGTTGCCTCTAGTTTTTCTTTTTGCGGATTTGGGAGGCGCCTTGTTGGTGCCTTTTGTTGCTTCTTCCTCTTTCCTACCTTCTCCTTTTTCTGGTAAGACTTCCATTCTCGTTTCATCAACTTGGAGATATGGACAGGCAAGTACTATTTCCATGAGTTTATTATACAGCACCGTTAAATTGGTAGCACTTTGCCCAATCCATCCACTTATGGTGGAGGCAGGAATATCCATACCCGCTAATCGTTTGAGTCGCTTCCTAGTTCTGAATAAAGGTAAATGATCTACATATTTGTCGACTATAATAGCCACCAATAAAGAGACATCTGCCATACATTTATCTATAAAGCGACTAGGCATAGGAGCTACATAGATGGGACTTTTGTCAGAATTAGCTGGATCTTTATATTGTACGTCGTTCGTATTTATATCAACTGTTGGATCAGTTGCTTCACTTGGCGAATTAGGTCGCTGTGCATAAATAGGACGAGTCAATAATTTAACAAATAAATCAGCAGGGGTATAAGCTAAGGTACGAGTTTCTCGCTCTCCAATTCTAACCATATTAGAGGTGTCCACATCTGGTTCTAGTACTTCCTCTTCTACTCTTAAGTGAGTGGGCAATTTTAAACGAGCAGGTTTTTTCTTCTCTACTGTTTTCTTTCTCTCATGAGCATTTACCTGACTATGTTGTTCAATAATCGCTTGTCGTTCCTGTTCAAAAAGGGAGAGTTGTTCTGCTGGTATATCGGGTACATATCGTTCACTCTTCGCTCCAAATACAAGTCGTTGCAATTCCGATAATTGGAATTGTAGCAACTCCAACTTTTGGGTTGCTTCGATTTTGTAAGCGGCAAATTCGCTAACAACGGCGTTGTATTTTTCTATTTCGATAGACTTTTTCATGCCTAGTAAAAATACAAAAAAGTAAGCAATTTACCTCACTTTTTACCCCACTTTTTCTCTCCTTTTTTTTAAAGAAAATCGCTTATGTCGTTGGGCATTAGTTACTTCTATTCCTCCTACCAACAACATTAAATCTTGCCATGAATATTGGATGCTTGATTGTGCCGACATAGGTTTTGGTAATACAAACCGTCCTTGTTCCAAGCGTTTGTAATACATCACAAAACCACCTGATTCCCACACCAATAATTTCATCCGATTTCTACTACGATTAATAAAAACATATACATCGCCCGTCAGTGGATCTAATTCCAATTCATTGCGGACTAAACCGCTCAATCCGTTAAAGCCTTTTCGCATATCTACACATCCGTTGTATAAATAGTAGTTGTGCTGTTCGCTCAAATTAAACATTAGCAGCGTATTTGTAATAATTGATGAATAAGAGTAATTGAGGTAGTTGCTGAAAGTCGTATTGTATTCCCATTCGAATACCCAATCTCTATTTGTGTAGATGATGGTGCTTGACTTGATAAGCTATAATCCTTTATTGCTATTGGTAGGAATTTATTACCTTTATTGTCTGACTCTGCATTTGATAATTTGTTTCGCCAATAATGCAAGGTATGGGCCTTGATCCCGTGTTCTTTACAAAAATCCTTTTGCGTGCCTCTATATGCTTTATAGGACTCAAGAAGATTTTCCATCTCTTTTTGTGTTGTACGCTTCATCTTTTTTTGAAGCAAAGATAATCGCATCTGGAGGTTAAATGCAATATGGGCTTGACCGTACGCTTACATAAATACAATATAATTTAAGGTTATATTCGAGATTTTATCATAATGACTTATCTCAGTTTTTTTACTTTGAACATCTGGAAAATTCAATTCATA
>CAZPTJ010000409.1:0-2290 GCA_964589085.1 uncultured Flavobacteriaceae bacterium
AGATTAACTTCAGGAGTATATTTAATGCAGGTTTCTGCAAATGGTCAAATAGGAACATATAAAGTGATTAAAGAATAAGACCGATTTTATAAATCACTTGTAGAAAAAGAATAATTTTCTACTTATAAAATGAGCCGTCGGAACTATTTCCGGTGGCTTTTTTGTATGTTGGAGCTTTTGTATATGTATTGTGAGGAAAATCTACTATTTAATAATGTGTTGTGTACTTTTTTTAAGCTGTAAAAAGGACATTGTATATGAGTTTGAATACGAGATAATTCAAGAGGATATAATGCCTGATTGCGCTATCCAATCTTGTCCTCAAGTATCTGTTTCATTACTAAAAATACAGAAACCATTATCTGTTTCTATGAATGTAAAAGGGATATTGGAAAAGGATATTATCCAAATTCTCGAGGAAGAAGGACAAGAATCACAGGACATTGCTCAAGCAATGGCCAATTATATCAATAATATCCAGACAGGATATCCTGAAGAGACTTCTATAGCCGGTTTAAACGAGGTGACAATTACTACTGAAGTTGCGTCGACTTCAAATATACTTTTGAGTGTGGTATTGGATTATTATAAATATTCTGGAGGAGCACATGGATATGGAGAAGTGTATTACTACAATTTTAACCCTCAAACAGGAGCGCTATATTCCAGAGCTTCGTATTTTAAAAATGAAGAAGCGTTTTTAAATTTGGCAAAATCCAAATTTTTAAAAAAGTATAATCTTAGAGATAGTGACGCATTATCAAGTAAAGGGTTTTTCTTTAAGGACGATAAGTTCCATTTACCTAAACAAATAGGATTTACAGATGCCGAAATTATCCTATTGTATAACCCTTATGAAATTGCGCCGTATTCGGAAGGTCAAATAGAACTTCGAATTCCTAAAAAGGAGGCTACGAGATTCCTTAATTTTTTCTAAAAAGAACATTTTTCAAGCTGCTTTTAGCGATTTTTGTACGACGTAACCACAACCCACCTTTTAACTGTGAAAAAGATATACCATCTAAGTACTTGCAATACCTGTCAACGTATTATAAATGAACTCCAACCTGATCAGGATGTTCTTTTACAGGATATAAAAACAGATGAGATTATACCTGAACAATTGGAAGAAATGCAACAACTTTCGGGGAGTTATGAATCGCTTTTCAGTAAGCGCGCTCAACTTTATCGTAAACAAGGTTTACATGAAAAAACGTTGAATGAGAATGACTACAAAACACTTATTTTAGGGCATTATACTTTTCTAAAACGTCCCGTAATTATCATTAACAATCAGATTTTTGTTGGAAACAGTAAAAAGACCGTGGCAGAAGCAAAAGAAGCTATAACGGTTTAAAGAGCGATGAGCAAACGTCATATAGCCTTATTAGCTGCTTTTGGAGCAAGCTTTATTTATGGTATGAACCATACGATCGCCAAAGATCTTATGCCTACATATATTGGAGCATTTGGTTTTATCATGCTACGCGTATTTGGAGCAGCTATCCTATTTTGGATAACCAGTATCTTTTATCCCTGGGAAAGAATTGAAAGAAAAGACGTTTGGCGGTTTGTGTGTTGTGCCTTGTTTGGAATGACTATTAATATGCTGGCCTTTTTTAAAGGATTGTCATTATCGACACCTATCAATAGTAGTGTAGTTATTACATTATCACCAGTCATTTTATTAGTCTTATCAGCAATTTTCTTAAAAGAGCGCATTACTGTTCTTAAAGGAGTGGGTATCGGTATAGGACTCATTGGAGCTCTGGTTCTTGTGCTATTTGGAGTTAAACAACAAGAGAATGCACCCAATATTCCAATGGGAAATATGTTGTTTATTCTCAATGCTACGGCATATGCCTTTTATCTGATTATAGTTAAACCACTTACGGCCAAATATTCATCAGTAACCTTGATGAAATGGTTCTTTCTAATAGCAATCTTCTTCAATTTACCCATTGGTTGGGCAGAGTTTTCTCAGGTTTCCTGGCAAGATTTACCACTTTCTGTGATTGGAGCTATGGTCTTTGTAGTTGTGGGAACGACTTATCTTACGTATCTCTTTAACGTATTTGCTTTAAAACAATTGCAGCCTTCTACCATAGGAGTATTTATGTATTTACAACCTTTGCTGGCCACTGGTTTTGCTATATTACTTGGCGCTGATAAATTGACCCCGTTACGTGTACTCGCAGCAGCACTTATTTTTATAGGGGTATATTTAAGTACCAAAAAGAAGAAATCGTCTGGAAGCGTTTGAAACAACATATTATTCTGAAGTTAATAA
>CAZPTJ010000410.1:0-2269 GCA_964589085.1 uncultured Flavobacteriaceae bacterium
TATGGTACTTTCAAGGTTCATCACAAAGTTCTAATGCATAATCTGGGTTAAACGGCACGCCTTTTGCTTTCAAAAAACGTATATTTGATAGATACAGTTTTGGAGTATGGGACAGATGAAATTTACATTGATAAAGAGGCTTAAAACCAATAACAGGTTTAACTATACGCCGCGCTATTATAAGGGTAAGGATGGAGTAGATGAAACACAATTCAGAACAAAGTTAGATGCTTATAATGAGACGTTTAATAATAATGATTATGCATCTCACTGGCGTGAAGCAAGGTTATCCAGTAGGAACAGAAGTAATGTAGCTTTTAATGGAACCATTTTGGTCATTATAGCTATTCTGATACTCTTATTTCTTTTTATTATAGACTTTGATTTGTCCATATTTTATTAGATTAATGTAATGCCGGACATTATTAAGCTTTTACCCGATCACGTTGCAAATCAGATTGCAGCGGGAGAAGTTGTACAGCGTCCAGCTTCGGTAGTTAAGGAACTCCTTGAAAATGCTATTGATGCGACTGCGACTCATATTAAACTCCTCGTTAAAGACTCAGGAAAGACTCTTATTCAGGTTATTGATAACGGTAAGGGAATGACAGATACTGATGCTCGAATGAGTTTCGAGCGTCATGCGACTTCCAAAATCACAAAAGCAGATGATCTATTCAATTTACAAACCAAAGGCTTTCGTGGAGAGGCACTCGCATCTATAGCTGCAGTTGCCCATGTCGTTTTGAAAACGAGAACTCAAGATGATGAGGTGGGAACTCAAATTACTATTGAAGGTAGTAAGGTGATTCATCAAGAAGTAAGTGCTACCCCTTCAGGAACGTCCATAGCTGTTAAAAACCTTTTTTTTAATATTCCGGCAAGGCGCAATTTTCTAAAATCCAATACGGTTGAATTACGACATATTATTGATGAATTTCAAAGAGTGGCGTTAGCTCATCCACAATTGGCATTTTCATTATACCATAATGAAGGAGAGTTATTCAATTTACCTGTAGGTAACTTAAAGCAACGTATTGTTTCCATTTTTGGAGGAAAGACCAATGAAAAATTAGTGCCAGTACAGGAAGAAACAGCAATTGTTACCATAGATGGATATGTTGTAAAGCCTGAATTTGCTAAAAAAACAAGAGGCGAACAGTTCTTTTTTGTAAATAATCGCTTCATTAAAAGTCCATATTTGAACCACGCGGTATCAGCGGCCTTTGATGGTCTATTGGCTGATCGAGCAAGAGCAAGTTATTTTATTTTTCTGGAAGTTGATCCTCAAAGTATAGACATCAACATACATCCCACAAAAACAGAAATTAAGTTTGATGATGAGCATGCACTTTATGCCATTTTGCGCAGTGCTATTAAACACAGTTTGGGACAATTTAATATTGCTCCTGTTTTGGATTTTGAAAGAGACGCGGGAATGGATCCTCCTTATGCTTTTAAAAATAAGGAAGCAGCAGCTCCAAAGATTGAAGTTGATCGCAATTTCAATCCATTTGAGCAGGTGAAACCGTCAAAAGGAGGAGGTAAGATTGATTATGAAAAACAGGACACAGAGGGCTGGGAGAATCTATATGTTGGTTTAAATGTAGATAGGGATGATGATCAATCACCTAAGGTGACTTATGAAAGTGATAACAGACCTTCAGATTTGTTTGAACATCATACAAGTCAGAAAAAAGAATTAGGTGCTACTACGTATCAATTGCATCAAAAATATATTGTAAGCACCATAAAAAGCGGAATGGTTGTTATTGATCAGCACCGTGCGCATCAACGTATACTATACGAAGAGTTGTTACATACGATTACGGTTAGAGAATCTGTAAGCCAACAATTACTATTTCCATTATTATTTAATTATAACCCTCAAGAACTTCATGTATTTAAAGAACTGCGTGAAAGTTTGGAAAATACCGGTTTTGTTTTTGGCAAAATAGAAGAAGAAACGCTGGAAGTTATAGGAATGCCGATAGCACTATCTGAGGGAGAGATTCCTATCGTTTTAGAACAACTATTAAGTGATCTGGAAAATGAAGTTCCTGATGTTGGATTTAGTCAGATTGATATGCTTGCCAAAAGCATGGCTAAGAGTACTGCAGTAAAAATGGGCGCTATTCTAAATACAGAAGAACGAGAACATATGGTACATCGTTTGTTTGCCTGTAAAGAGCCCAATGTATCTCCATTTAACAAAGTCACCTTTGTTACCGTAACATTAGATGAATTAGAACGACAATTCAAGTAGTAA
>CAZPTJ010000411.1:0-2254 GCA_964589085.1 uncultured Flavobacteriaceae bacterium
AATCATCACTATATAGATGCTTTTAATACGAAATAAATAAATGTAAATTGTATTAATACTAGGTAATTCATTAGTTCCTTTTCTATTGTATTTTGTTGTTTAATAGTGTAAAATTCCAATATGGGCTTTATACAGCTAGAATCATTTTTATTAATGAATTGCAAACTAAACTCAGCCTCCGGAATTTTTCCTTTTACTCCAGGTAATACACTACTTCTATTTTGTAATTCAATCTTCCAGTTTTCAATTTGATAGGGATTGGGATGTTGTGTTGTTTTAGGTTCAGAACAAGATATAATCGCGAACCCAATCATTACTAATTGTATAGTAAAAAATCTTTTCAACGTTTTACAGCTTTCTGTGCAGGTAGTCGCTCCCCATCTGCGATAAGATTGATCAAATACATTCCTGTTGGATATCGGGACAAATCAAGACTTAGTTCCTGATTTATATTTTGGTAGTTCTTAGATTGTAATTGCCGTCCGTTCATACTGGTAACATACAATTGGACTTCTTTATAATTAGCGGGTAATTTTAAATTAAAATGACCATTGGAAGAAGGGTTAGGGTATAATAAGGGAATAGATGTTGTTAGGTTTTTTGCAGAGAATTCTTCTTCTATGGCAACACCTACAACACTTATTCTACATCCATACCGTACACTATAACACGTGTTTTTATGAATACAAACTCTTGTACTAGGTTGGTAAATTACTATTACTTCATCCAAAACCTCTCCTTCCAAAGTGATATCAAAATCTTTTTGATGGTTAACGGCAATATCTTTTGTTGTATATCCAACAAAAGAAATTACCAAAGTATCTCCCTTTTGTGCATCAATAGAGAATTGCCCTATATGATCGGAAATTGTTCCTTTAGTGCTGTTTTTGATAACAATATTGGCAAAGGCTAATGGACCAATCTCATCAGAGACTGTTCCGGTAATTTGAGCCGTGATAGAAAAGGTGCATATCGAGATGCAGAGTAAGAGTGTAATTTTTTTCATCGAGTGGTTATTTGAGATCAAACCTAGATGAAATCATAACATATAAAAAGTACCAATGAGGGAACACTACTATTGAATGAGTGAAAGACAGAAATGTAAAACGCGCTATCTATTCAACATTTCTTGTATTCGGTTTTCAGCCTCTTGTTTCGAAATACCCTGATAGTAATCTTTTACAAAGGGGTGATCAAAATCTTGATGAGGGAAAATTTCTGGTCGGGAATTCCCTGTTTTAATTACTACATCACAAGGAATGGATGTGGTCTCTCCATATTGTGGAATATTGCTACATAACCAACCAAAATAACCTGTTTCGTGGTTTTGATTATTAAAGTTTTCCTTATAATCTTCATAACTTCTTTCGCTTAAGGATACCCAAAGTCCATATTCCAGAGTTTCACAAGCATCGTTAAGTTTTTGAGTAAGTGTTACGCGTATAAATCGATCAATATGATCATCGCGTTGAATTTCACAAAAATCATCATTCAGTGTTCCTGTCTCTGACTCTTCATTATCTGAAAGTTCATTATAATAGACAGGAGAATTAAAGGCAAGTGCTGGCCAATCAGTATGTGTTTGTCCACATTTAGGACATTTAAAGGTTTCCGACTTACTTTTCTTTCGTCTCCAAAACATTCTTGCAAGCGGTAATTATAAATGAAACATAAAACTAGATAAATTATAATTCTCTAATTATTTTTTAACTCTTAATTCTTCAATAACCTCAGCACTTACCCAATAAATATCCTGCTTACTGGTATAGAATAAGTATTTACCGTCTTTAGATACAAAGGGGCAAAGTTCGTGATGTGGGGTATTGATCCTAGTTCCCATATTCATGGATTTGGTCCAGGAACCATCTGAGTTTTTAAAACTGATATACAGATCCCCTCTTCCTAAACCTTCCGATCGGATTGCGCAAAAAATGACATATTGTTCATTGGGATCAACAAAGACATCAGCTTCATAGGCAGCCGTATTTATGGCTTCAGGTAAGGCTACTGATTTTTGAAATGCACCCTCTACATATTTAGAAGTGAAAATATCAAAACTGGAAGGCTCCTTTGTCAAAGGATTTTTTTTGTTGGATGAATAGTACATAGTGCCGTCATTGGTAAAAGAGATATAATATTCATTGATTTCAGAGTTGATATTGGGCCCGGCATTAATGGGTTCGGACCACCCGTTTTCTGTCTTTTCTACATACCAGATATCAATATCTTCTTTGGGTGCTCCCTGACCATCTAA
>CAZPTJ010000412.1:0-2232 GCA_964589085.1 uncultured Flavobacteriaceae bacterium
GTAACAACACTACCTAGTGGGATCATACGATTAAAAGCTACATGATTTACAGATGCAGTAACTACGATCCTTCTGGAATGTCTCCGCGCAGCAATACTGGCCGCACGATCCATACGCGCTAGGAGTTCTCCTCCAAAAAGATTATTCAATGGATTTGTTTCGCTGGGAAGGACAAGATCTGTAAGTACTGTTTTAGAATCGCTAGGTGTTCCGGCTTCCATGAAGTCTTAGTTTTTTGACAAAGGTAAATGCTTTTTTGGAGTACGCTTTCGCGAAAGTGTATTTTTTAATAATCCATCGTAAAGGAAGAAACTAGTCCAGTTTTTTGATGTCCAACCAAGCCTCGCGATTGTCATCTTTACGAATAGTTCTAAGAAAAGACAATGCTTCCTGAGCTTGTGAGAAACTACCGTATGCAACCTGGTGAAGTCCAAATTTGTTAGCTCCCATCAGGTATGCATTAGAGTATCCTTTCTTTTTTAATTGCTCTATTTTCTTTTCTGCGTTTTGTTGAAGGCTAAAGGCACCAGCTACTACATGATACTTCCCCTTAGGTTTTGAGAATGCAAGAGTAATTGCAGGCAAGGGACTTTCCATAACAAAAGTGGCTTCCTGTATTTTAGTCTCTAACTGTTCATTTGCAGCTTCTTTAGCAGCATAGTTATGATTCTCTACTTGCTTGAGGTAGTTATAACCCCCATATCCCGAAAGCGCAATGGCTACTATACCAACAGCAGCATAATTCATCCATTTACGAGAAGAACGTTTTTCTGGAGTAAAAGCAACAGCAGCAGACACTTGTTCTGTATGAAGAACGTCTTTTGTATACGTTTCTCGGAGAATTTGTGGTGATGTAAAAGATGCAAGTCCAAAAGCTTCTGGCAAATAGTTATGATGATAAGAAGGTTCAAATAACACTTGGTGTTCCTCTCCTGTTTTTAAAGAGCCAATATGTTCCAAAGCTATAGATTCCTTATTATGAAGAGTATTAAAAAGGAAACGCACATAATTTGCTATACGTTGATTAGCCTCTTCATGCGTAATATCATCTGCTTTTGCTATATAATTTGCAAGCAAACCATCATTTTCGACAAGTTGACTATTAAAGGAGAGCTGTTTTTTAGGTGGATAAAATGCATTTGTAGTATGATGAACCTGAGCAGGATGATATTGCGTTAAAAACGCACCAAAACCAGGTAAAATCACACATTCATAACGATATAATAAGTCACTTATGTATTGATCTAAATGCATGTGATAAAGTTAACTATTTTTCAAAATAGAAGAGGCTTGTTAATTACATTTTATTAACAAATAGAAATATCGTTTATTGTAATAAAAATCAGTGATATTGATGAAAGAAGATGAGTTTTTGGCTTTACTTACACTACAACATATTCCTTTTTTAGGGGATGGTAGTATAAAAAAACTCATTCATCATTTTGGAAGTGCACAAGAAGTGCTTAGACAAAAAGAAAAAGATCTTTTACGGGTTGATGGTATTGGCAGTCACAAATTACAATCCTTTTGGGATACATCACATATAAAAGCGGCAGATGAGGAGATCGCTTATTTAAATAAAAATCAAGTAAGATATTCCTGCTACACAGATCCAGATTATCCAAATCGGTTAAAGCAGTGCATAGATAGTCCAGTAGTTCTATTTTATCGGGGGAATATAGATTGGAATCAACCGAAAATCATAAGTATTGTCGGAACCCGGAAAATCACAACTTATGGAGAACGTATCGTTGAAGAATTGATATCCAATCTTGCACCACTTGATCCAATAATTGTTTCTGGATTTGCCTATGGTGTAGATATTGGGGCACATCGGGCGGCTATGAAAAACGATTTACAAACGATAGGGGTTTTGGCCCATGGACTTAACCAGATATATCCCAAGGCTCATGAGAAATATATGAAACCCATGGAAGAACGAGGTGGTTTTATAACAGATTTCTGGAGTAGTGATTCCTTTGTGCATACTAATTTTTTGCAACGCAATCGCATTATAGCAGGATTTAGTGAAGCAACTATTGTCATTGAAAGCGCCGAAAAAGGAGGTTCTTTGGTCACTGCCGATTTTGCTAATGGATACTCAAGAGATGTATTTGCCGTTCCCGGTCGGACTACAGATGTTCAAAGTCTTGGATGCAATAATTTAATCAAGCAGCAGCGCGCACATGTACTCACCTCTGCCGCAGATCTTATTTATATATTGAACTGGAA
>CAZPTJ010000413.1:0-2231 GCA_964589085.1 uncultured Flavobacteriaceae bacterium
ACATACAACATATCATTTAACAATGCTGTTCACCATGAGGCAGAAATCAATGCAAGTTTTTCCAATCTTAAAAGCAAAGAGGTTGAGTTTAGAATGAGTAGAACTTCTCCTGGGCGCTATGCCCTTCATGAATTTGCAAAAAACGTTTATAATGTTCGCGTAACAGATGGTCAGGGAAAGCCCTTAAAATTCTCGCGACCTGATCCCTATTCCTGGAAAGTAAAAGGTCACGATGGGACAATTCATGTAACGTATACTTTATTTGCCAATCGAGGTGGAGGCACCTATGCTCAAATTGATGAGACCCATGCGCATCTTAATATTCCGGCAACATTTATGTATGTCCCCAGCCTAGCTAAGGATGAAATTACGGTAACCTTTAATACAGATACTCATCCCGATTGGAAAATAGCAACACAGCTTAAACCTTTAAAAGGAAACACCTATTACGCAAAAGATTTACAATACTTTATGGATAGCCCGACGGAAATTAGCAATCATAGTATTCGTTCTTTTGAAGTGGATAAACAAACCGTTCATTTTGTATTGCATCACAATGGTACGGAAGCAGAGCTGGATGAATATTTTGAAAAAGTGCAACAACTGGTACTACAGCAAAAAGCCGTCTTTGGGAAACTCCCAAAATACGATTATGGTGCGTATACCTTCCTGGCTTGTTATATTCCTAATGCGTCAGGTGATGGTATGGAACATCGTAATTCAACTATTTTAACGAGTACACGGAGTTTAGCCGATGGCGGCATGGATCGTAATATCGGCACTGTTTCTCACGAGTTTTTTCATTGTTGGAATGTAGAACGTATCCGACCGCAGAGTCTGGAACCTTTTGATTTTGAAGCGGCCAATATGAGTGGTGAATTATGGTTTGCCGAAGGGTTTACGAGTTATTATACCTCCTTGATGATGTGTAGAGCAGGACTCTTGACAGAAAATGAATATATAGAAGGATTAGCAGGAACTTTTAATTATGTTTGGAATTCTCCCGGACGTGCCTTTTTCAATCCTATTGAAATGAGTTATCAGGCCCCTTTTGTGGATGCAGCACGCTCTGTAGATCCGGTCAATAGAAACAATACCTTTATCTCCTACTATTCCTATGGAAGTGCCTTAGGGCTTGCATTGGACTTATCATTACGCGAACAGGGGCTTAATCTGGATGATTATATGAAGTTAGTCTGGAAAGCTCATGGCAAAAAAGAAAAACCCTATACCGTTGAAGATCTAAACGAACATTTAAATGACTATGCAGGAGACACCTTTGGTAATTATTTTTTTGAGAATTATGTCTATAAAAGCGACATGCCTGATATGAAACGTTTATTTGATAATGTAGGTGTTTCTTTAATACAGCATCTTGAAAAAGCTTCCTTCGGCGCTTCTATTTCCAATGGTGTTATCACTCAAAATACAAGTATTGGTACTGCCGCTTATGAAGCTGGACTGGACAATGGAGATAAAATTCTTAGCGTAAATGATGAGACTTATCCGGGAGACGAAGCATTTAATACACGTATTACTGCATCAAAGGTTAATGACCAACTTTCTATTACTTATGAACGTTTTGGCGTTGTAAAAGAAACAATCGTCACCTTAAAATCTGATCCTACATATCGTATAGCTATTGATCCATCAAAAGAAACTAAAAAAACAAAGAAAAAAAGACAAGATTGGCTTGAAGCAAAATCATAATTTTCAAAAGTGGTTGATCATTATTTATAGATCAACCCATTTCGAATCTCTGGGGTCTGTAGCTGCATCAAGGAGATCAATATCCAGCTTCTTAGCTATCATTTTTCCTTGTTTTATAGCCAATTTAAAATCATCTATTGTACCGATATTAAAATGTTTGTTGCGATTGTACCAGAGATTGATCTCATATAATGATTTAGCATTCAAAAACACTGACACGTATTCCAGTAGTTGAAAATCCTTCCAATGACCATATCTAATAGGTCCAATCGTTTTCTCAATCTTATATTGTTTCTTTTCAAAATCAAAATAGTAATTGTTCACAACCGAATACCGAACTCCTAAAAGAAAACAGAAGACCATTAAAAATACAGGAGCTTCACTTATTTTACCAACTTCTATTTCTTTAATGAAAAGATAAACACCAATTATTACAATGGTAAAACTGGCGGCTGCCAATATCTGATGCCATATTGGTCTTTTCCCCTGAGAAATAAAAACATCTTCCTTTCCCATATTGT
>CAZPTJ010000414.1:0-2223 GCA_964589085.1 uncultured Flavobacteriaceae bacterium
TATACAGTATATCACAATTACGGCACATCACGAGAAACTAAAGAAATCAAGGTTGTTAAGTTGTACTTACAAGAAGAAAAAGTGACATTGAGCAAAATAAGCTCTTAGACATATGAGCTATAGTTTTCCATCCCATTCGGCATAAAACTGTTTTAGGTAATTTTTCATAAAATGGTGACGCTGTTCCGCCATCTTTTTACCCGTTTTCGTATTCATACGATCTTTTAATAGAAGTAATTTTTCATAAAAATGATTAATGGTTGGTGCCGTAGAAGCCCTGTATTCTGAAGGAGTCATGGATAAATTAGGCGGAATATCGGGATCGTATAATTTTCTGTTTTTAAACCCTCCATAATTAAAAGTTCTGGCAATTCCAATGGCTCCGAGAGCATCTAGACGATCTGCATCCTGTACGACATTCAGTTCCGGAGACTTAAAATCTTGTGCCGCATTTCCTCCTTTAAACGAGATGTGCTTAATAATCTGTATAACGTGTTCTATAACTGCACTATCTACATTATGCTTTATTAAAAACGTCGTTGCCACTTGTGGTCCTACTGTTTCGTCTCCATCATGAAATTTAGCATCGGCGATATCATGGAGTAACGCACCCAAAGCAACAATCTGAACATTTACTTTTTCGCTCTGAGCGATATGCGTTGCCGTATGATATACACGTTCTATATGAAACCAATCATGGCCACCTTCCGCCTTTTCCAACGTTTTTTTTACAAAAGCAATTGTTGTTTGGATAAGTTTATGTTCAGTCATTTTTTGAAGAATACAAGAACTTTAAAAGTATAAAAAATAAAAACCGCTAGTAATAGCGGTTTTTAACTTGTATAGCTAAATTGATATAAAATAGCATATGCCATTTTATATTGATTTAGCTATATATGCGTTGTTTAACAGAACTCCTGAAAAGCATCTGAAAGGTTCTCTGCAATTAATTCTGCAGGACGACCTTCAATATGGTGACGCTCCAACATGTGCACTAGTTCGCCATCTTTAAATAAAGCGACAGAAGGCGATGAAGGAGGAAAAGGAACCATAAAACTACGAGCTAGATCTGTAGCTTCTCCGTCTACACCTGCAAAAACAGTATAGATATTATCAGGTTTTTTATCTCCTTGTATAGCATTTATAACACCGGGACGGGCATTTCTTGCAGCACAGCCACATACAGAATTAACAACAACAAGTGATGTTCCTTCTTTCTTCATGGCAGCATTAACGTCATCGGTAGTATGTAGTTCGGTAAAGCCTACTTGAGTAAGCTCTTCACGCATGGGTTTTACTAAATCTGGTGGATACATGATATCTATTTTTATTTATACAAAGATAATCAAAACTAAAACCAAAGTTAGCTTAACGTCATATTGACAGGCAGTAATAACAAATCATTAACGTAACAATTTGATCTAAATTAAGACCAACTGAAACACATAAAGGGCGTATTTTTACAAATCAAATGTTATGATTACTTATGATTAAATGGATTGGAGCAGTTATAGGAGGTATGGCTGGAAGAGGTTTTATAGGTGCTTTTATAGGCTACGTAGTAGGTAGTCTTATGGATAGCCTCTTTTCAAAGAATACCAATAGCACTGGAAGTTTTAAAACGGTTTTTGAAAATGCAACACGACAAACAGTATCTCCAGGAGACTTTGAATTGAATTTACTGTCTCTTGCCTCTATTGTTATTAAGGCAGATGGACAAGTGCGTCAATCAGAATTGGATTATGCGCGTCAGTACTTTGTAAGGGCTTATGGTCAGGAACGGGCAAATGCAACCTTTAGAACCTTTAATGATGTGGTAAAGAAGCGAGAAGTGTCGGCTTCTCGAATTTGCCAGTATCTCAATACACGCACACGTTACGAAGTGCGATTGCAAATTTTACATTTCTTATTTGGCATTGCCCAGGCCGATGGACAAATTAGTCAACCGGAAGTTGATATGTTATCGCAAATTGCAGGCTATTTTAGATTAACCGCTCAGGATTTTGAAAGCATAAAAGCCATGTTTATCAAAAAGGCTGATAGCTCCTATAAAATTCTGGAAATTGATAAAAGCGCAACAGATGCTGAAGTAAAAAAAGCCTTCCGTACCATGGCGAAGAAATACCATCCTGATAAACTCCAACATATGGATGAGGCTTATCGTAAAGGCGCCGAAGAAAAATTCATGAAAGTACAAGAGGCTTATGAGACGATACAGCAGGA
>CAZPTJ010000415.1:0-2208 GCA_964589085.1 uncultured Flavobacteriaceae bacterium
TTAAAAATAGTTGATCTAATTGTGTCCCATTCTTCTTTGAGTATTCCATAGCAGGCAGAACTGCGTCTAAACTTATCTTTAGTTACGATATTTTTACGGAGGATGCCTTCGAGAGATGCTCCCAATTTTTCTACCGCTTTTCTAGAACGCAGGTTACGTTCGTCAATTCTGAATGCTACTTTTTCAAATCCCATATCCTCAAAAGCATGGCGTAGCATCAAAAATTTTATGTGATGATTAATTCCGCTTCCGCGAAAACAATTTCCTAACCAAGTCCAGCCGATATGTATTACCTTATGAACGTAGTCTATATGACCAAAACGTGTACTCCCACCATACTCCTTTATCTGCTTATCATAAATCACAAAAGGCAAAGCCACCCCTTCTTTTTTTTCTACTATAGCGGTCTTTATATAATCTTTTAATTTTTCTGGAGTCGAAATGTCCGAAGAACCGTATAGGTTAAGGTCAACTTGCGTGGATAATGGAAGCAATATATCAAAATGTTCAATTGTTAGAGGAATCAATAACACTCGTTCATTTTCTAAAGTTATAGCATCCATAAATCGTATCTTTGAAGTATAAAAATACAACAATGTCCTACACTGAAGAAGAAGCATTAGACCGTCTTGCAGAGAGTTGTAAAAATACACTTATGGAGACGCTGGATATTAAATATATAGAAGTGGGAGAAGATTATTTAATTGCAAGTATGCCTGTCACTTCACGAGTACATCAACCAGATGGCGTTCTTCATGGAGGAGCTATGGTTGCTCTGGCAGAAAGTGTGGGTAGTGCAGCCAGTTTTATGTTTTTGGATGGACAAAATTTTTATGTTCGAGGTATCGAAATCTCTGCAAATCACGTGAAGAGTAAAAGAGAAGGTACCGTATACGCAAAAGCTACTTTTATTCATAAGGGTCGTACAACACAGTTATGGAATATTGACGTGGTTGATGAAGAAGATATCCTTATTTCAAAAGTAAAATTAACCACTATCGCCTTGCCTAAAAAGTAATGCAGCATATACAAGAGCTTATACAAAAGACGATTGTTTCTGGATTTCCAATGGCTATATATAGAAAGCCAGGCGATCGTATCAAAGCTATTGTACAGGAAGATTCAAAAACCCGATATGTTCAAGACTATACAGAACAAGGGTTTGTATTTGCTCCTTTTGATGATCGTAATAAAACCTTGATTATACCCTATGCTAAAAGTTCTCAAAAGGTATTTGAAGATGTGTTGATCACCTCTGAAAATGCAATAGCTCAAAATATAACTATTGGTGAATTAAATGAGTCTCAAAAAGAGTCACATATTACTCTTGTTGAAAAAGGAATTAAGGATATCAAAGCTGGAAGATTAAAGAAAGTTGTGCTTTCGAGACAACAAAATGTTATATCAACCGGCAATACACCCGAAGTCCTTTTTTTAAGACTATTAGAAAATTATCCGGAAGCTATGGTCTATCTGTGGTTTCATCCGGAGACAGGCCTTTGGCTGGGTGCCACTCCAGAAACCCTGTTACAAACAGATGCTAGAAGTTTTAATACCATGGCTCTGGCCGGAACTCAGGTTTATAAAGGATCATTAGATGTAAGTTGGGGAACAAAAGAAATTGAAGAACAACAATTGGTTACAGATGAAATTGTTCAACGTTTGCAAGAGATCGGTAACGCTTTAAAAATTGACAAAGTAAGCACCTATAGAGCAGGAAATTTGTTACATCTTAAAACGGCAATTCAAGGAGTTTTTGATAATGCCCAAGGGTTACAATCTATCATAAAAGCATTGCACCCCACTCCAGCAGTGTGTGGTTTACCGAAGGATGAGGCCAAAGAATTTATAATACATAATGAAGGCTATGATCGTGCTTATTATACAGGCTTTCTCGGTGAGTTAAATCATAACATAATCGTTAGACGATCTCCTAGAAAGCGCAATGTTGAAAATCAAGCCTATGCTACGGTTAAGAAGCAAACGCACCTATTTGTAAACTTGAGATGTATGCAATGTACAGATAGTCTGGCAACATTATATATAGGAGGAGGCATAACTGGAGCTAGTCACCCGGAATCCGAATGGGAGGAAACGTTGCGCAAAGCAGAAACCATGGGTAAAGTCCTATAGTTTGTATTTAGGAGATAAAGAATTAAACCCAGATTATGCATTAGAACTTTGTGATGAACCTTGAAAGTACCATAA
>CAZPTJ010000416.1:0-2188 GCA_964589085.1 uncultured Flavobacteriaceae bacterium
CTTCATCTGTAGCGGTCCAGGTTCGCGTAATGGTTTCGGTAATGCCGCATCCATCAACGACAACGTCATTAAAAGTAACGATAGGAGTACTGCAATTATCGGTAGCCGTCGCCATTCCCGTTGCAGATGGATTTGTGTCTATGGTAGGACTTGCATTAAGATCAACAGCTTCCATATTGATCTGCCAGGAAGCTAAGATTCCTAAATCTCCGCCTACTCCATCTACTATTTGTAGTGTCCAGTCTCCATCAAAGGAACTTCCATTAGCATATATTAGATCTATAAAATCTTTAAAAACATCTTGTTCCTGATTGTTAGCAGTTCCTGCCATAGGGCGGTATTCGCAAATACCATCATCCTGGCATATCACTCCATTATTAGGAAGACCACCTTCACCCATTTGGTTGGCATCTATCGTGGCTGCATCACTAAAGATAATAGGATGATCAGAACTTAAATCACTGGATTCTGCTAAGCCATCTGCTATTAAATTTACAGATTCTCCCCCAGGTGCGATAAGATCAATAGTTAAATCTCCTACCCAGGTATGTTCAATGGCTATTTCAACGGTAATGTCACGAATAATAAAATCAGGATTGATAGTACTAATGGTTGCAGTGCTG
This sequence comes from uncultured Flavobacteriaceae bacterium, assembly GCA_964589085.1. Lineage (GTDB taxonomy): Bacteria > Bacteroidota > Bacteroidia > Flavobacteriales > Flavobacteriaceae > Dokdonia. The sequence goes on from CAZPTJ010000416.1 coordinate 624, forward strand.
GTAATACCAGTGTCATTTTCATCAGGAATATTTAGGACTTCAGTACTGTTACCGGTAAAGGGGATAGCTCCAGTATCGGCACAATCAATAGTGACATCTGCTGGGCAGTTGAGTACAGGAGCATTAGTGTCTTCAACCGTAATGGTAAAGCTACAATTTGAAGTCAATCCATTGATATCGGTTGCCTCGTACTCAATAACTGAATCGCCTATAGGAAATGCAGACCCACTTGGTAAGCCTGTAATATTTAAGGTGTCAATACCACAGTTGTCTGAGACCGTTATGATATCAGTATAATTAACGATAGCTGTACATTCTCCAGGGCTTAAATTGACAATGATATCTTCACATGGTGTAATTGCAGGAGGTTCATTGTCTACTACGGTAATGGTAAAGGAACAGCTAGTAGAGTTTCCACTTGGATCTCTTAATAAATACTCAATTTCAGTGGCTCCTATTGGAAAGACATCACCGGGATTGGGACCCGTCACAAAATCTATAATAATGATTCCACAATTATCTGAAGGAGATAGGTTTTCTAAATAATCAACACGAGCAGTACAACGATTAGGATCATTATTTACAGTAATGTCTTCACAAATATTTGCTACCGGTGGAAGATCATCTACAATGGTTACTATGGCTTCACAGCTTGCAATATTTCCAGCGCTATCACCTAAAAAAAGTGTCACTTCATTTTCCCCCAGATCGTCACAAGTCAATATATTAGGAACTACATTTTGAAAAGAGATACCCCCACTAGATCCTCCATCAATATCACTACGTTCTATAACAACAGTTCCATCGGGACCGAGTGATAAAGTCGCATCCATACAGACTACATTAGGAGGCTCATTGTCTTCATAACCTACAATGAATCTTAAATCTGTAGTAGGAAAAGAAAAGACTTGATTCCCAACCAATACTCGCCTTACACCGTCTGGATACGGATTAGTGTTACTTGATTGAAAAGAAACAATTCCAGCTGTATCCTTGATGAGAAAGGAATAGATTTGTCCAGCCACCAGATTGACAGGAGGACTAAAATCAAAACGTTCTGTCGTACTGGAAGTGGTAATGATTTCGGTAGCTGTTGCAATAGGTGTTGAGTTAACCTCAAAAGCACCCAGGTATAATTCTATAGTCGCAGGATTTACATTATTACTTGCACTTTCTACAAATACAGTAATGTCCTCGATAGGACCTGTACAGGTCGCTTCAAAGGTTTGTCCCTGTAGTGCGCCAGAACCGGTTCCACTAGTGGTTGAGTTTTGAACAATATCGTCACTGGGTCCACATTGTTGTGCATGACTGAAAAAAATGCCACCCCATAGTATAAGACATATTGTTAAAAGCGTAGTACTTGTTTTCATTATATAGTTTTTAGATAGGCGCAAGGTATTAGGACCTTTCCTTGTATGAAATACGGGGCAGTACGTATTATCTACGTAGTACTACGTAGGTATGTGGTAATTGTTTATAGGTAACTGTAGTTTTAGAGACTTTCTATAAATTTCGCGCCTTGGTCAAAAAAGGAGAAATAAGCAAACTAAGCATCAAAACAA
>CAZPTJ010000417.1:0-2185 GCA_964589085.1 uncultured Flavobacteriaceae bacterium
GACTGGTGGGTATGGCATGATGGTTATCCTTTTGAACATTTTGAAGACGAAGTGCCTCGATTTATGAGTGAGTTTGGATTTCAATCGTTCCCCAGTTATGAAGCCATACAACACTTCACACAGGAAGATACCATATCGATTACACATCCCAGTTTTGCAACGCATCAAAAGCACTCTCGAGGTTTTCAATTGATTAGGGAATATATGGAGCGCGATTATCCCGTTCCCGATCGAGATGAAGATTATGTCTATATGAGTCAGTTGGTACAAGCCAGAGGGATCGCTAAGGGCATTCACGCACACCGTCGTGCAAAACCCTACAATATGGGAACCTTGTATTGGCAATTGAATGATTGCTGGCCGGTGGTTTCCTGGTCGAGTATTGATGGTTTAGGGAATTGGAAAGCCCTACATTATGCGGCCAAACGTGCCTTTGAAGAAATATTAATCTCGACAATAAATCGTGAGGATAACATCGATATATATATTGTTAATGATACGTTTACTCCCTTAAAAGAACAGCTTACGATTGAAGTCTTTGATTTTAATGGAACGTTATTAAAAAGTTTTACAGCAGTGCCTATTGTTGATTCAAATACAAGTAAAAAAGTATATACGCTTTCGCGAAAGGATATTCCCATGAATCCACATTTAGGTTTTCTAAAGGTAAAGTACGGCCAACGTGAAGTGGTGCATTATTTACAAAAACCAAAAGATTTACAACTCCCTAATCAGGGTATTACCCATACGATTACAAAAACAGCAACGGGATTTGAAATAAGCTTAACGACTAAGGCCTTACAAAAAGATGTGTTTATCATCCCTTCCGTTTCAGGAAAGTTATCGGATAACTTTTTTGATTTGCTGCCTGATACTGTCAAGACTATTCAATTCACTACAGACGCGACTGAAATGGGGATACGGTTTAAGACGTTGAATAGCGTTAGAGCAGATTAAATCTTTGGCTTTCGAAATTTCATCAGGCAACTTTTATTGGATAACTTACGTCTTTATGAATAGTCTGTGTAACACACAATCATACGCGTCGTCTTATTAAAAAGTTTTAAAATATACCCTATGAGCAAACTAACGATTTCCAATCTGTCTAAAACCTATCCTAATGGTGTAAAAGCCCTGGATAATGTGTCTCTTGAGCTTGAAAATGGCATGTTCGGTCTTTTAGGGCCTAATGGTGCTGGAAAGTCATCACTTATGCGTACGCTGGCTACACTTCAGGAAGCAGATGGTGGTAGTGCATCTTTGGATGATATTGATATTTTTAAACAACCTGCTGAGTTACGCAAAGTACTCGGCTATCTTCCACAGGAATTTGGGGTCTACCCACGTATTACAGCAGAACAGTTATTGACTCATATTGCCATATTAAAAGGAATTACCAATACTTCGGAGCGCAAAAATTTAGTAAAATACCTACTAGATAAAGTAAATCTATATGATAAGCGTAACAAAAGTGTCAAAGGCTTTTCTGGAGGAATGAAACAGCGTGTGGGTATTGCGCAAGCCTTAATTGGAAACCCGAAGTTGATTATTGTAGATGAACCAACGGCAGGATTGGATCCTGGGGAACGTAATCGTTTTTATAATCTGCTGGCAGATGTAGGAAAAGAAGTTATCGTAATTCTGTCCACACATATTGTGGATGATGTACGAGAGCTCTGTACAAAGATGGCGATTATGAATTTTGGAGAGATTGTATATCACGGCGCTCCACAAGCAGCTATTGATGATTTAAGCGGAAGAGTATTTCAAAAAATAGTTGCTCGGGAAGAACTGGAAGATTATGCTCAGGAATATAAAATAATCTCCAATAAAATGGTAGGTGGTCAACCGCTTATCCATGTATATAGTGATGAACATCCACAGCAAGGATTTGAACAGGTCACACCAAATTTAGAAGATGTTTTCTTTTCGAAGATTAACACCTCCAATGTACTTGTCTAACCTAACTTATCCTTTTAATTATGTTTAAAACATTTTTTCTTTCGGAATTAAAATACACCCTAAAGCAGCCAATGGTGTATATTTTTATGTTCGTTTTTGCATTGTTAGAGTTTTTTGCAGTGGTGAGCGACAATGTGCAAATAGGAGGGTCTATAGGAAATGTGTATCGCAATTCTCCTTATACGATTACCATACATATCTCTATACTCTGTATTTTCGGACT
>CAZPTJ010000418.1:0-2167 GCA_964589085.1 uncultured Flavobacteriaceae bacterium
TGTAAGGACTTTTTTTAAATTCGACAATTATACCGAACGTTAGTTAATTACCATGAGACCACAAAAAATTGATGACATTGCACTGTTAGAAAAGTTAATGGAGGTCTTTAGAGCCAAAGGATATGAAGGTGCCAGTTTGAATGAGTTAGCGGCTTCTGCCGGTTTAAAAAAGGCCAGTCTCTATCATCGCTTTCCCGGCGGGAAAGAAGAAATCGCAGCAGCAGTTTTACAGTTTTCTCAGGAATGGGGAAAACAACATATAGAACATACGCTATCCAATACGGATCATTCTCCTAAAGAGCGTATCGATACGGTGATCAACAATATCGACAATCTATATGCTTGTGGTGCAAAAACCTGTTTACTCAGAGCGCTATCTATGGATACGGGCATAACGACTTTAAGCTCCCTAATTCAAACGACAATGAACACCTGGATTTCTAGTTTCACAACTATCGGAGAAGAATTAGGCTTTTCACAAGCAGAAGCCCACAACCATGCAAAACAAACGTTGATACAAATTCAGGGATCTCTAGTACTGTCCAAGGGACTTAACGATAAGAGCATCTTTCAAGACACTTTACAGAACATTAAAAAATTATATTACTCAAAAATCTGAATCATCTTATGGAACAGAAACTTCCGCTTCCACCATTTACACTGGAAACCGCAAAACAAAAAATACAAATGGCAGAAGATGCCTGGAACAGTCAAAACCCTGAGAAGGTTTCTATGGCCTATACGGTAGATAGTGAGTGGCGCAATCGCTCTCAATTTGTCAATGGACGTAATGAAATACGTGAATTTCTTGCTGACAAATGGGTTAATGAATTAGATTACAAACTCAAAAAAGAATACTGGGCACATAGTGACAATCGCATTGCGGTGCGTTTTGAATATGAATATCGCAATGCCGATGATGCATGGTTTCGCGCTTACGGGAATGAAAACTGGGAATTTGACGAAAACGGACTCATGGCAAAACGTTATGCAAGTATTAATGATGTTCCCATAAAAGAAGAAGATCGAAAGTTTAAATAACCCTTTTTTCTTCACTATTTTTAATCACCAGTAAACTACCTCGGTGCAATTACACGAGGCATTCGTTGAAAACAAAATTTTAATTTCGAGGCAAGCCTCGGGGTATTATACCCTTTGGCGGTGCCAATAAAAACAAACCAATGAAACAAATTGCTATTAATGGTATGGGTCGCATAGGACGTGCCGCCCTCAAAGTTATTTTAGACACTCCCGGACTGGATGTCATTGCTGTCAATGATCTGGTTCCTGTAGATAATATTGCCTATTTATTGAAGTATGATACCGTATACGGCATCTATGAAAAAGAGGTGACCTATGATGATGAACATCTTATTGTAGATGGCAAGAAAATTAAGTACCTCTCCAATCGTAATCCAGAAGAACTTCCCTGGGCAGAAAACAATATCGAAATTGTTATTGAAAGCACAGGCTTTTTTACCAAAGGTGAAGACGCAGAAAAGCACTTAAAAGCTGGAGCAAAAACAGTAGTGATCTCTGCCCCTACAAAAAGTGCAGATACGCCTACCATTGTACATGGAGTAAACGATTTACAAGGAGATATCAATGTCTTCTCTTGTGCCAGCTGTACCACCAATAATATTAGCCCTGTTGTTGAAGTTTTAGGAAGAAGAGTTGGTATTAAAAAGGCGATTATGACTACGGTTCATGCCTATACCGCTTCCCAAAATATGGTCGATTCCGTTTCAAAAAAGAACTATCGTATGGGACGTGCCGGAGCGGCTAATATTGTTCCTACCTCAACGGGAGCAGCTATAGCAACCACAAAAGCACTACCCGAATATGCAGGCAAATTTGATGGCGTTGCACTACGTGTTCCTATTCCCGTAGGATCCATTTCAGATATGACCTTTGTTACCGAAAGAGCCGTAACAGTAGAAGAAGTCAATGCTATTCTCGAAGAAGAAGCAAAAACAGCACGTTATGATAAGGTCCTGGCGACTACCTATGAACCTATTGTATCTTCTGATATCGTAAAGAGTCCTTATGCCTCAACGGTAGATCTAAGCATGACACGTGTCGTTGATGGTGATTTACTAAAAGTGATGACCTGGTATGATAATGAGTGGGGATTTACGAATCAAATGATACGCCAGATCTTAGAAAT
>CAZPTJ010000419.1:0-2153 GCA_964589085.1 uncultured Flavobacteriaceae bacterium
GCGAGAACGAGAATTGAACTCGTGACCTCCGGGTTATGAATCCGACGCTCTAACCGACTGAGCTACCTCGCCATTTGTGTTTAGACTATGCTTTGCAGTAAGCGGGTGCAAATATAAAAACTATTAAGAGGAGAACAAACGTCATTTGGTAAATAAAATAAATATTTTTTTTCCTATCCTATGATTATTTATATATATTGGCTAATGTTAAAGGACTGACTAATGAGTGATAAAGTAAAGTTTGAAATGGAATTTGTAGTGCAGGCATCGCCGTCGCTACTTTACCAATATATGGCAACACCCTCAGGAATGAGCGAGTGGTTTGCTGACAATGTAAATTCAAGAGGAGAGATCTATACCTTTATTTGGGATGGAAGTGAAGAGCAGGCTAAGGTGCTTGCTAAGAAGAATGCAGAACGTGTACGTTTTAGATGGGTGGAAGACGAAGATGAACCCTATTATTTTGAATTGCGTATTCAGGTAGATGAGATTACAAAAGACGTTTCTCTGATAATTACCGATTTTGCTGAAGATGACGAAATAGAAGAAGGCAAAATGTTTTGGGAAAATCAAATTTCTGAATTAAAACATATTATTGGATCGACTTAAGAAGCGGTTCGAATACCCGTATATTTGTCCCGCTTTTTAAAAGGCGGGTTTTTTATGGTTAATGATAACGGAACATTAAAAGAAACGACTGCAATGAATTTCCCATATAATAACCGGGGTTTATTGTACGGCGATGCACTTTTTGAAACGATCAAGGTCGTACATTCAAAATTGTTGTTTTGGGAAGATCACTATTTTAGATTGATGGCTTCTATGCGTATCTTACGTATGCCCATTCCCCAAAGCTTCACCCCTGAATATCTGGAAACACAATTGCTGGAAACGATTAAAGCCTCCCAATTAGAGGAAGCAACAGCCAGAATACGATTAACGGTTTACCGTACAGGAGAAGGACGGTATTTACCCAAAGAGCAGGGAGTAGGTTTTTACGCTTTCGCGGAAGCGTTATCGACGCCATTTTATACCTTATCTGACGGGCCTTATGAGGTAGAGTTATATAAGGATCACTATGTCAATCCTGATCTGTTAAGCACATTGAAAACAACCAATAGAGCTATAAATATTCTGGGAAGCATTTATGCAGAAGAAAATGATTATCAATCTTGTTTACTTTTAAACCAACATAAAAATGTGGTAGAAGGACTTCACGGTAACCTGTTTCTGGTTAAAGACAATCATATTAAAACGCCACCATTGGAAGATGGATGTCTACGCGGGATTATACGCAAACAATTATTAGGAATCATTCCTTTAATGAAAGAATATACGTTTGAGGAAGCGGCAATATCTCCTTTTGAGTTACAAAAAGCCGACGAACTTTTTTTGACAAATGCAATTATAGGGATACAGCCGATAACTAAATATCGTAAAAAATCTTTTGAAACCAGAGTCACTGCAACAGTGTTGCAAAAGCTTAATGTCAAAGCACGGTTAAGTTAGATTTAATTATAACTGGGATTTTCTGGAGCATTGGACCATATAGGATATTCCCCTCCTAATTCTATCATATGGTTACGCCACATGGCCTGACGACCATTTTTGATAATACCAGCTTTATGATTGTTTTCTTTAACCACCCAGGTATTTGATTCCAGTTCTTCATCCAGTTGAAAAGCATCCCAACCGGAATATCCTAAAAAGAATTGGATATTACTATCGGTGATATTTTGATTGCCTATTTCTCTTAACACAGCTTCAAAATTACCACCCCAATAAATACCATGAGCGATTTCTGTACTATTTTCAATAAGATCCGGTACAGTATGAATAAAATAAAGATTGTCTTGTTCTACAGGTCCACCATTATACACCTTAATCTTACTAGCGGTTTCAGGGATGAAATCGGCCAAGGTGTAATCTAATGGTTTATTTAAAATAAAGCCTATGGTACCCTCATTCGTATGATCAGCAAGAAGAATGACGGAACGATTAAAAGAAATGTCTCCAATAATAGATGGTTCGGCAATAAGTAAATGTCCTTTGGTAGGTGGTAGTGCTATATCCATGTGTAAGTTAATCTTCATTTAAACTTAGTCAATATTTCAGTACAAACCAAAAAATTAATCACAGTTATATATAAAATG
>CAZPTJ010000420.1:0-2148 GCA_964589085.1 uncultured Flavobacteriaceae bacterium
TTCCTATTTGACCATTTGCAGAAACCTGCATTAAATATACTCCTGAAGTTAATCTGGACATATCTATTTGAGAATTTGTGGCATCTATTTGCTTCTCTAATACAATTTGACCAACAAGATTAACCAAAATAATCTTTTGTACTTCGGTTTGAGCACTGATATTTAACGTATTCTGCGCGGGATTCGGGAAGAAAGTAAAGCCATCAAAAGTACTATCTCCAACACCTAGTATCTCTTCACAAGTAATCGCCATAGAATAATTTCCAGAACCAGCTCCAAATCCTTCTACCATAATCGTATAGATTGTAGTTCCATCAGATTCAAATACCAATTCAGATTGTAATCCACAAGCATCATCATTTTCAGCAATCTCATTAACTAAATTACATTCATCATCAAATACTCTTAACAAAGAATCATAATCAGTTGCTTCATCACAAAGTGATAATGTAATGTTTTCCGCAAAACCACTTCCAGTATAGGTATAGAATACATCTGGAGCAGCATTAGCACCAGAATCGGTTGCAAGAACAGTAGATCCTGTAACTGTAGTACCACACTCTAAAGCAATCGCATCCTCACAATCATCATTTGTAGGAGGTATAGTAAAGTCAAGTGAAGAGAATGTACTTAAACCGTCATCCCCACAATCTGTCTGAACATATAATGTATATGATTCTCCAGAGAAGAATGCTCCTAAGGCAGTTTCAGTAGTTGCCGCAGTATTTCCTGAAGCAATAACGCCTGGATTTCCTTGAGGTACTCCTAAATCTTGAATTTCCCAATTATATCCAATAGCATTTGCTATCGCATCCCAGGAAATATCAATCGATATGCCTTCTATAAAGTTAGAAGTCGCAAGATTACCTGGCGACACACAATCAGGGCATTCTGCAGTGATTGTGCCAGCATCAATATTTGTCTCGGCATTACCACTTCCTACAATAACACCCAGATTATCCAAAATATTATAGGTAATCTCTTCTGGAAATCCTCCATCAACGACAAAAACCGTAGTTATATCATCACCAGGTATTACTTCAAAAGATAAGACCCCCATAGATCCATCATTTGTAGGGTCATCATCAAGCGCAACATCGTTCAAAACAATTTCTCCATTTCTAAAAACATCCATTAATCCGCCATTCCAACCATCACCAAAAGTGTCAAACATTTGTAAAGTATATTCACATTCTCCTGGAGGTGCCATTACAGGCATCGTGGTGAACGTTATTGGTCCTGAAATTTCGCTAACATCATCGACATCACAACTAGATATAATATAGAAATCATAGCTTGTATTTGGATCTAATCCTATTAACTGGAAGGTAGTTTCAGTAAGTTCTGTTTCCAAAATCCCCATACCCGGCATAAACCCTGTTTCACTCCATTCTAAATCATAAAACATAGCCGTCGGATCATTAAGATCGATCCAATTTAGATCAGCGCTCGTCGTGGTAATATTAATCGCAGTGAGATCAATTGGTTGAAAACAACTAGGGCAATTTGCAAAGAGTGTTCCTGTCGTAATATTACTAATTGTGTTTCCAGCTCCTTCCTCAATCCCTATTGAATTTAATATCCTATATGAAATTTCTTCGGGAAACTCTCCATCTTCTACAAAAACCGTGGTAACATCATCTCCTGTGCTCACCATAAAGGTCAAAAACCCTTGTGTCCCATCATTTGTAGGATCGTCATCCAGAGCAACATCATCCAGTACAACAATACCATTTACTAAAACATCCATTGATCCGTCATTCCAACCATCACCAAAGGTATCATTCATCTCCAATGTGTACTCGCAAGACATTTGTCCATAAAGCATACTGTCTATCATCAGAATAGATAGTACTACCAATAAAATAATTTTTTTCATAAAGCCTGTATCTAATAGAATTAAGAAAAATCCATTTTTCTTTGACAAGTCAAAAGAAGAAAAAAAAATTGATAAAACGATACGTTTTCAAGATTTACTCCAAACAGTCATAAACAAATCACATCAATCTTAAATTAGTTATTATTTTAATTATCAATAAAAAAACCACCAGAGATGTCTCTGGTGGTTCATTTTAATAGTAGAAAATATAAGTTTCTACTCGTTCATTATTTAGTTTATTCTTTAATAACTTTATAAGTTCCTACTTG
>CAZPTJ010000421.1:0-2136 GCA_964589085.1 uncultured Flavobacteriaceae bacterium
GCTTTATTATACGAAGCATTGACCACACCACTATACGGGTTAAAGATAGTGGCATTTATATTGAGCGTTTTTCTTTGGTTGTTAGACCTCTTTATCTATCCCTTGTTCTTAGCGGAACGTTTCTTTTTGCTAGGGATAATGCAAGCCTTTTTTCCTTTGGTTATTAGTCTTGCCGTTTTTGAAAAGTTTAGGTCAATGGCATATACCTTTTTCAAATTATATGCTGCCGTCTATATGCTCGTCCCTGCATTTTTTCTGGTAAATGTATTTGTGAATGCCCTATATGTAGAGTTTACAACAAACTTTTGGGTAAACCTTTTCGGCTTTGATTTTGGAAGCTCATTTTTTGCCCCAATTATCGAGTTGGGCACTATAGGCTTTATCGTCTTTTTAAAGTTCAAATTGTACAAACGGGCAACTTCATTCACCTTCAAATTATTTACATAACGATAAAAATATGCATATGAAAACACCATATAAAAATATATACGAGGTCTTGAAAACAAATCGGTTTATAGTATTGGCTGTTATAACAATGGCAATGCTGTCCACGATTATTTCAAGTGTCATCTCCTATAAAATGTACGATAAGTCATTGAATGGCTCTTTTGCCATTGGAAAAGATGGCGAAGTGATACCCTTGCAATGGGTACAGCAAAAAGAGAATTTAGAGGTAGAAGCTTTGGAACATTTGCGTCTATTTCACACCTATTTCTACGATATCGATGCTACCAATTTTGAAATGAATATTGAAAAAGCCTTATGGCTTGGAAATAGTACTGTGGATAACGTATACAGACAGAAAAAAGCCGATGGTGTGTATAACAGATTGATGCAATACTCCTTAGTTCAAAAGGTAATTAGTATCGATTCTGAAATAGACCTTAAAGCAGAACCGTATCCCTTTAGAACAACTACAGTTTTTCAAATCAATAGGGGGTCGATAATCGACACTTATGAATTGGTAACGACGGGTAAAATTTTACATCTGGAAAAACGAAACTTCCCGAAGAACACGCACGGGCTTTTGATTACAGATTATTTTGAGAACACTTTAAAAAAAATAGACTATGAAAATTGATAAGAAGAAAATCACTTTTGCCGTAGTCATTGGAGCGGTGGTAATTTTCATTGTTGCCTATTCCATATTGACTTTTGGCGGTGATAAAGATGAACAAGATGAACTGCTACAACCGTTAGTACCAACATTAGAAACGGTAAAAGATGATTATACATCTAGGCTTGATGCGGTGGACGATTTAAAGGAAGTTAGGGAAACCAACGCACCAAGTATCTATGATGAGAAGTATTTGGATTCGACGGGAGTTTACGACCCTGATTTTATGGAAAAGGAGAAAATACGATTGGTCGATAGTATTTATACAAACAGTCAAATAGACTACAGTACCGGTACTTATAAAAAACCAAATCCTGTAAAGGAAAATGCTATAAGTATCGTCACCGAAAAAGAGAAAGAAAATCAGGAAAAAGAAGCAGCGGAAGCATTGCGGATAGAAGCTAAAGAAATGGCATTGGAACAACAATTGTTTTTTGCTTCAAACCCTTTACCCAAAAAGGTTGACGATTCCACACCAACCTTAAATGTAATAGTCGATAGAAAAGAGGTTCTAAGAGTAAATGACCGTATTGAAATGCGTACACAGCACGACGTTACCATTGAAGGATACTTTATTCCTAGAAATACACAATTGTTTGGTATTGTAAGTTTTAAGCCTAATAGGGTGTTATTGGAGATAGAGAATATTAAAAATATTCCCTTTGCATTTAAAGCCTACGATTACAGGGATAATTTAGAAGGTATTTACATCAAAAATAGTTTTCGGGAAGAACTAAGGCAACAAGTGTTGGGAGATGTTATAGACGATATTAATGTACCTGGTATTCCACAGGTAAGCGGAGTAAAAAAAATATTCCAACGTTCTAACCGACAGGTAAAAGTTACGGTAAACAATAATTATGTGCTCACCTTAAAGGTAGATACACGACAATAAAAATAGATACTATGAAAAAGTTAATAATCATATTGAGTTTGGGAATTGTGTTCTCAGCTCACGCAAAAAATAAAGTTCAGTTAGATACCCTTTACGCCAATTCAACAATGACAATGGCATTGTT
>CAZPTJ010000422.1:0-2136 GCA_964589085.1 uncultured Flavobacteriaceae bacterium
TCACTTTTTATATTAATTCTTACATACACTCCATCTGCCTAATCATCATCAATTGCGTGAAACGGTTGGCGCTTCAACAGTACAGTTTACTGCTGCAACTCCATTAATGGTTATGATAAGATTAGCATTAGCTGTATTCCCAGAACCATCTACACTGTCAATCACCATATATGGTATTATATCCATTAGAGTTCCTCCAGATGGAAGCGCAGCTACTGTTGGATTCATTTCATCCAAGGTATAGGTATAGGTTCCACCACCATTAATCGCCACGGTGCCATAAATCGTGGCATAAGATGTCCCAACATTTGCCATATCTCCATCTACCTCACTCACTCTCGGCACTCCAGTTGCTTGCCAGATCAAATCAGATACGGCCGCTATTTGCCCGCCTAAATCAAAATCTGTGGCGTCTGGGCCATAATTATAGGATATTACCACCTGATCAACAGGTAAGGGGAAGTTTATAACTACATTTCCATGAGCATCTTCAGGAACTACCGAACCTGTGCCATAAAATGTATTGATCCCAGATTGAACTACAGATCCAGATACTTGAGACACAAAAGCTACATTGGCTCCACTTAAATTCCCTGTCACTGTAAATAAGTCCTGCCAAGTTGTTCCTTGAGACCAGTCTACATCAGATAGGGTAAAACTTAGATTGACGACCGGTTCATCAAAATCCATTGTCAATGCCGATGAGGCTACAGGATTTGAAACTGGATCTACAGAAAAACCTAAATATCCAGTATGTCCTCCATTGGTAAAGGTTTGAAAGACTACCTGATCTTGATTAGGAATTCCAATGTTATCAACATCTGAAGAAGTGAATGATACGGTCACTCCTGTTGTAGGCTCTGTTCTGCTCTGCCCTCCAACAGGTCCGGATACGCCTACAAAAACGGGATTATCTGTAAACTGGTTTTCCCATATAAATAGCGCCAAAGGGCGATCTCCTGAATCTACTCCAAAACCGTCATCATCGAATATAACATCTCCATTGACCACTGTTGTCCCACCAACCATTACTGTATTAGTATTGTCTGTTGCAATGGGTAATTCTGTTACCCCATTAATGGTCACGGTAATAAATCCAAAATCCTCAAAGCCTAAATCATCGATTATGGCATAGGAAATAATATCATCTATTGATTCTCCTGTTGAAAGGCCACTGACGGCTATACTTGCAGTATCTACAAGATAGCTATAGGAACCATCGTCCATAACAGTAATCGCGCCATAGGTTGACGGAAACGAAGTTCCTACTGATCCTGGAAAACCATTTACTTCTGAAACGCTTATCATATCTCCTGGATCATTCATCATATCATTAGATAATAAATTTCCAGAGGTGGGCGTCATACTGTTTGCGGCAATGCTATCTATATCATCGGTAGCAATTAACCCATGGCCAATACCAATATATCCTATTGCTGAAAGTGTATTATCAGGATCCGAAACTGCAACATTAATCACTCTCAAACCTGGTGTAAATGTTAGATCCAACTGATTTCCATAAAAGAAACTGGCTAAAAAAGTATCAAAATCTGCAGTTGGAATAGTCCCTCCTCCTGCTCTTACAATCGTAAAGACGCCTAAAGCCGGATTTGATATATTTAATAAGGTACCTCCATTGGCAAAAGTATTTACAGGAGCCTGCCCACTGGTAACGAGATTATACACCGCCTCAAAAACTCCCGCGTTTATTACTCCCACAAGTTCATTTGCGCCATCAAGAACACCCGTTATCGTAAGGGTTGCACTTGTTATCGTTCCTGAGGTTGTTGTCACAAAGGCGCCAGCCTCAAAAGCCGGCCCTAAAGAACCAGCTACAGGTATGCTTATTATATTGGAGTTTACACCAGGACTAGTCCCATTAAGATCCAGTGCCGTTACCGTACGTTGACTAGGATCCACGTTTACTTTTTGTACTCCTTGAAAGTCCTGAATATTGAAAGTAGGTAATTGTGTACTCTCCGATATATGCCCCTGATCGCAAATATTTAAATCAGTAAAATTAGGCTGATAATCTGACGGATTTATAGAAGAAGTTATCTGTGTCCAAGAAAGGCTTGAAAACATTATCAAAATTATTAATGAAAGCTGTTTTACATTTTTATTTAAAAACAGGCT
>CAZPTJ010000423.1:0-2128 GCA_964589085.1 uncultured Flavobacteriaceae bacterium
CCAAAAAGTAAAAAATCCTGAGAACCACGATTACTTAAAAAGAGGTCTTTGATGCCATCACCGTTCAGGTCTTCAAAATCTATATCAAATCCTCTTCCTCCAACACTTTCAGGCATAAAGATCCCTGTGACATCAGTAAATCTTCCTTTGCCATCATTGCGGTAAACGCTAAAAGGGGTAATACCACCAAATCGGGCGCCATTAGTATTTCCCGTCATAATATCTGGATCACCATCCCGATCAATATCAAGAAAGGCTATGCCAAAGCAACGATTATCGTCCTTGGGTAAATGAGTATCGGTAATATCTGTAAAGAAGCCTTTACCATCATTTAAAAGCAATCTGTTTTGTCGAAGCGCATTCGGCACAAAAGCCTGAACATTGCCATATAAAATATCCAGATCTCCATCACCATCAATATCAGCAATATCAACTTCCCGGGTTTCTTCGGGTGCTGTACGATAGGGGAGTCTTTCAGCAGACTGATCCTCAAAAAACCCATGGCCATCGTTAATTAATATACGATTGGCATCTTCATTCCCTATAAGAATATCCTGATCACCGTCATTGTCGATATCACCAAGCGTAAGGTCCTGAGTAACATCTGTAAAAGCTCCAAAGCGTTTTATACTCTCATCAGTAAAGTGTCCTTTCCCGTCATTGATCAGCACTTTATTTTGTCCATTGTTCCCTATTAGAATATCCGGTGCTTTATCATTATTGATATCAACAACCACTACCGAATTAGAAGTGTCTGTAACAGGAATTCTGTTTCCTCCGTCCGTAAAAGTTCCATCCCCATTGTTTAGATACAGTTCGTTGATTTGATCATCCTCACTAACGATAATAATATCCAGATCCCCATCCAAATCAAAATCGGCAATGCCAATATCTTCACTGTCATGGGCTATCTGTGGTATACGTCGGACACTTTCATTGACGAACCGTCCGGTTCCATCATTGATGAGCAGGATATTAGGTCGATGTTCATTAGCAATCAAAATATCGAGATCTCCATCCTGATCTAAATCTGCAATAGCCGCATCCATAGATAGTAATTGTAAATCTTCATACGGTAAATGCGTAGTGGTAACATCCTTATAAAGAGAGGTAACTAAACCTTTAATATCCTGACTATATAAAGTACCTGCAATTCCTAAAAACAGGCATAAAACGATTACTTTTTTCATTGATCTTTTTTGATTTCGTGTACTAAATGGCACTACTTAATACCTAATCAAAGCTAACAATCATTACCTTTATGACATTAAAAAAAATCATAAAAATGAAACAACGTATTGCTTACTTTTTATTAATTGCTCTTGTATTTACAGTTTCTTGTAAGCAAGAAACGAAAACGGAATCTAAACCAAAAACAGACAACACTTCAGAAATAGCTGCTGTTAAGGTTAAAGGAACAGAAGTTGCGTATGCCACCGATTCTACCAAACTTAAAGGCTATATCGCCTATGATGAGAATAAAAAAGGGAAACGCCCGGGAATTCTTATTGTTCACGAATGGTGGGGTCACAATGATTATGTTCGTCAACGTGCAGATATGCTTGCAAGTCTTGGATATACTGCGATAGCTGTCGATATGTATGGAGAGGGAAAACAAGCTGGTCATCCTGATGATGCAGGTAAATTTGCAGGGCAGGTGATGTCTAATTTACCGGAAGCTACAGCTCGATTTAATGCTGCTGTGTCATTATTAAAAGGACATGCATCTGTAGATCCTGAAAAAATGGCCGCTATTGGCTATTGTTTTGGAGGAAGTGTTGCATTAACTATGGCTAATAGTGGTGCAGATCTAGATGCTGTTGCTGCTTTCCACAGTGGTGTTGCACTACCTGTGATGCCTAATGAGAAGCTTAAAGCTCGCGTATTAGTCTGTAATGGTGCAGATGATCCTTTTATTAATCCCGAATCTGTGACTGCTTTTAAAACGGCACTGGACTCTCTTGGAACAAAATATGAATATGTTGCCTATCCAGGAGTAAAACACAGCTTTACGTCCAAAGAAGCTGATGCCAATGGTGAGAAATTTAAATTACCGCTAGCGTATGATGCTGAAGCCGATCAAAAATCGTGGGCAAGTTTACAGGAAATGCTTAAGGAGGTTTTTTAA
>CAZPTJ010000424.1:0-2128 GCA_964589085.1 uncultured Flavobacteriaceae bacterium
AGATTGTCGTTTTTCTCCGAGACTGTAAAAACTAAATTCTGTACTTCCTCCTCCTACATCTACATAAAGATAATGTCTGTGAGGTTTTAAATATTCTTGCAAATCTGTAGCTGCAATAATACGGGCTTCCATTTCTCCGTCGATAATATCTATAGCTACTCCTGTATTATCTAAAATCGTATGTGCAACCTCTTCTCCATTAAGTGCTTCTCGCATTGCAGATGTTGCGCAGGCTTTATAACGTTCAACTCCATGGATTTTCATAATCTTTTTGAAAGCATCCATCGTATCAATCATCTTGCCTACAGTAGTTACCGATATCATATTATTGATGAATACATCTTGTCCCAAACGGATAGGCATGCGTAATAAGGTATTTTTTCTAAAAATAGCTGTCTTCCCTTTTTCTTCGATAACATTTGTGATTAATAGCCTGATGGCATTTGACCCAATGTCAATCGCTGCATATTTCCTAATCCTTGTCATGCATTATTTTCAATCAACTTATTTTGGTAATAAGCATAGGTATCAAATTGAGATCTGTATTTTTTTCCACCTGCTTTTCTATAGCTATTATCGCCTTCGGCATTAATGACACGGGCCTTCACGTTATCCTTCCAGCAAATATTAAACGTTTCAATAATTTCTTGTTTGATATCTTCGTCATATATAGGACAGGTTACCTCTACCCTATTATCCAAGTTACGGGTCATCCAGTCTGAAGAAGAAATAAACACTTGTTCCTCACCTTCTTCTCCAAAAATAAATACTCTGGGATGTTCCAGATATTTATCTACAACACTTATGACTTTAATATTTTCGCTTAGGCCATCTACTCCAGGAATCAAACAACAGATTCCTCTTACGATCATATCGATTTTAACTCCAGCTTGACTTGCTTCATATAATTTGTCAATAATGGCATAATTAGAGATACTGTTTAATTTTAGTCGGATGTAACCATCATCACCTCTACGCACTTTTTGTATCTCTCCATCAATCATGTTGTTAAACTCATCTCGTGAATAATGTGGAGCTACAATCAAGTGTTTATATTGATTAACAATATAGTTTGTATCAAAGAAGTTAAAGAGTTTTGTAAGATCCTTCAATATTTTCTGATTGGCAGTAAACAGCGTATAATCTGTATAAATTTTGGCTGTTTTATGATTAAAGTTTCCTGTACTTATAAAACCATAACGTTTAATTTTATCTTCTTCCTGACGTTCGATAACACAAACTTTACTATGTACTTTTAAACCAGGAACACCAAAAATCAATTTAACCCCCTGATTCTCCATTTTCTTGGCATACATCATATTGGACTCTTCATCAAAGCGTGCTCTCAATTCTATTTGCACCGTTACTTCTTTTCCATTTTGTACCGCATTAATAAGTGCGCTGGCAATATGAGAAATCTTTGCCAATCGATAAATCGTAATTTTAATTGAAAGGACACAGGGATCCAAAGCCGCTTCTCTTAAAAACTTAATCGTATAAGCAAAGGTGTGATATGGTGCATATTGCAAATAATCCTTTTGTGCAATCTTTTCAAACATACCGCACTCTAAGGTAATCCCTTGTATGGGTAATGGTTTTTGTTGTTCATACAGCAAATCCTTACGACCTAAGCTTGGAAAGCCCATATAGTCTTTTCGATTGTGATAGCGTCCTCCCGGGATAATGCTATCATCATTTTCGATATCCAGCTTTTTTAATAAAAATTCCAGAGTGGTATTTTCTATGGTTTGATCGTATACAAAACGCACGGGAGCACCGTCTTCTCTTCCTTTTACAGACTTTGACAGCTTTTCAATAAAACTTTTACCAAGATCAGATTCCATATCCAGTTCTGCATCCCGGGTAATTTTAATCATATGTGCCGTAATTGAAGAATACTCAAAAATGTTGAAAATAGTATCCAGATTATAACGTATTAAATCATCCAGAATAATGATGTAGTTTTTCTCTTCTATGGATGGTAATACCACAAAACGTTCAACGGTACTTGGTATTTCAATGAGTGCATATAAAGGATCTTCTTTTGTCCTAAGCACCATTTTAATCATGAGATACGCATCCAGATCCTGAATCATCGGTAATTCCAGATCTTCTCTCAGAATAATCG
>CAZPTJ010000425.1:0-2110 GCA_964589085.1 uncultured Flavobacteriaceae bacterium
GCATCGCTATACCGAGTATTTTTAACGAAGAAATTCAGTTTTTTATTCAAAATAGAAGTGTTATTTTATATTGATTTAGCTGTACATACCCCTTATCTAAAGTTGTAAACTCCCATTGCGCTTTTAAAGATGGCCCACAATCTTTATTTTCTTCATTATTATCGGTGACCTGTCCGCTTTCGCGAAAGCGTTGTCTGTATTGTAAAAAACAATCTCCCATATTCATGCGAGTCTTTCCATTATATCGTTTTGCCAGTTTCCAATGTTTTACAGAATCTGCTGTAAGCAAGTATATGGCATCATCAGGTAATACAAACGGTTCCTTCTTTTTAGTCTTACAGCTCAATACTAATATCGCAATGACTATACAATAATAATGCAATCTCATCTGATAAAAATAGAAATCAAAAATGAAAGCACCGCACTACGGGATACAAAAACACAGATTATCTACTTATCTTAGTCACGACTAACACATCCTTTCTTTTTTATAGTATAAAATTGATTCTAGGAGACTATCACTTTTCATTATGCAAACACTCATTGAAGAATTTTATACTGCTTTTGGCGAGTTGGACGCCGAACGTATGACGGCTTGTTATCACGATGATATTGAATTTGAAGATCCGGCATTTGGGTCTTTGCAGGGAGAGCGTGCAAAAAATATGTGGCGTATGCTTTGCAATTCCCAAAAGGGGAAAGATTTTAGAGTAACATTCTCCAATATCAGAGATCATAGAGACCATACTGTTGCCCACTGGGAAGCATATTACACCTATAGTAAAACAGGAAGGAAGGTTCATAACAGAATATATGCCTATTTCGAATTTGAGGATGGTAAAATAAAAAAGCATGTCGATTCTTTTAATCTCTATGAATGGTCGAAACAAGCCATGGGCTTTAAGGGAATGCTGTTAGGAAGAACACAATTCTTCCGACGAAAAGTAAAAGAACAGGCGAATAGACTTTTAGATACATTTGAATCAAAACTATAACTAGATTATAAGCTTGAAAACCATTAATCGTTTTTTTACTGCAATATTGATTGCTTCGCTCCTTATATCCTGTTCTAAAAAATGGACAAATCCAGAAACTGCATTTAATGATAATACCACTGGTATTAATACGGATTATAGTAGACTGGAACATTGGGCTGCTCATCCTGATAAAATTGATGAAGCCGATCATATTCCGGATTCAGAAGTATTAAGTGATCAATCTTCATTAAAGGCAGATGTGTTTTTTATTCATCCCACAACACTTACTGGTGCCAATGGATCTAAAGATTGGAATGCGTCTATTTCAGATCAGGAACTTAATGAAAGTACTGATGTCTCCACCATACGCTTTCAGGCCAGTATATTTAACGCAGCGGGGCGTGTTTATGCGCCGCGATATCAACAGGCACACCTTCATTCTTATTATGGTACCGATAAAAATTCCGGAAAAAAAGCACTAGATCTCGCTTATACTGATGTAAAAGCTGCCTTTCAATATTACCTGGAACACAAACATCAGAACCGTCCTTTTATCATTGCATCTCATAGTCAGGGAAGCACTCATGCCAAACGTTTAATCAAAGAATTTGTTGATACCACCGCTTTAAGAGATAAAATGGTCGCTGCATATCTGGTAGGTGTCGTTATATTTAAAGATGAGTTTACAAATATCAAGCCCTGCAAACATCCATTAGATACTGGATGTAGTATTTCCTGGAGAACATTTAGAGAGGATATTGACCCCTCTGATTATAAAACCAATGAGAAGGTGCTCGCAACAAATCCATTGAGTTGGAAAACCTCAGAAGAATATATTCCAAAAACCGAAAATAAAGGTGCTATACTTCGGAATTTTGACAAAATCTACCCACAGCTTGTGGATGCAAGAGTGGATAATGGTGTATTAAAAGTAAGCAAGCCCAAATTTCCTGGGAGCGTTTTTTATACGACCAAAAACTACCACATCCCAGATTTAAATTTCTTTTACTTTAACATAAGAGAAAATGCAGTACAACGTGTTGAAGCATTTATTAATAGATGAAAATAACTAGCGTGAATAGTTAGGAGCTTCTTTAGTAATAGTTACATCGTGAGGATGACTTTCATGAATA
>CAZPTJ010000426.1:0-2086 GCA_964589085.1 uncultured Flavobacteriaceae bacterium
GTAAGCTCAAACTGTTTTCAGAAGAAATATCGAATTAAGCAGCTATTTCTAAAGATTGTTGGATTTGAGAATATTCTTTCAGAGATAAAGGTTTACCTGTTTTGATATATTGTACCAAACTCTTTTCAAGGAAATTACGAAAAGAAATTCCTCTTAATTTACAGGTAGTGTAAATGGAAAGTATTACAGCATAAGCAGTTGCCCCCTCAGGAGATTTACTACCGAAAGATACTTTTCTTTTCAATACGCCTATTCGGATAAGGTACTCTCCAAAATTATTATGGCAAGGCACGTTGTCATACTCGACAAAGGTCAAAATTCTAGGGCGTTGTTTTTTTACTTTTTTAATAATCAGCGCAAGGGTATCATTAGGATTACGCCATTTTAATAGTTCATCTAACCTATCATGTAGAACAGCCAATCTTTTTTGAAATACAGGAGTACTCAATTTCTTACGCTGCCCTTGCAGTCGTTCTCCATCCCTTAAAATTTTTCTGAATCGAAGGTAGAATTTCATGATACTTCTCAACTTAGGAAAAGAAGCATATAACTTACGGATTTTTCTCAATAGATGTGCCATGCAACTCTGTTTCTCACAAATGATAGAGAGATAAGAGTACCAACCGTCCACAACTAATACGCCCAAAAATATTTCTCCCAATATTCGCCTGACTACATCCTTGCCTCGAGATTTGTCTATGGTATAAACTGCTGATTCTGTATTACCAAATACCCATAACCACCATTTCTTCCCATTCACTCGCCAGCCTGTTTCATCTGCATGTAATACTTTACTATTTCTGATATCTTCTAATATTTCATCGTATACAGGTTGAAGTACTTTTGCCACTAACCTAACATGTGTGCTAAGTCCTGCTGTACTAATCTTTTGAAAGAAGAAGTCTTGGAAATACAGGGCTATTCTTGTAAAAGGTAAGCCCATACTCACCCACATATACACCAATTGTATAGTCGTATTCAAACCAATACTTGCTTTGGGTAAGGCTAAGGTACTCTTTGCCGTCACTACTCGCTTACAGATATTGCAATACTTCTTCTCTTGAATGACCTTGATTATTTCTGTTTTCTTAGGAGCTGCTATATCTTCTATTATTCTAGTGTTTGTACTTTCTAATGCAGGGGTGTCTTTTAAGTCCTTACCACAATTATCACATACTTCTACTTCTGCTATTTCTGTACGATCTATCTCTTTAGTCTTTGGCTTATTTCCTGCTCCTTTTCTTCCCTTTTTGCCTCTACCTTTTTTCTTTCCTTTCCCGTCATTTCCAACGCCCTTATCTTCCCATTCTGCTTGCTTACTACTTGGTTTGTTACTACTAGCATTGACCTCTTTGATCTTTAATGCTCGTTCCTTTTCTTCATATTCTTTCACCTTCTTTTCTAACTCCTCTTTTTGTTTCTGTAATTCATCGTAAGAGTTTGACAATTCTTTATATTGAGTCCGTAGTTGATCTAATAAACCCAACAAACGCTTCTTCGAAAACTTCGACAGAAAGCTAAGAGTGGATGTTAATATAGATTCTAAACTCATTTAATGAAGGTAATTAAGCAGTAAGGAATTCTGAATTTTAAACGAAAAAAAATTATCAATGCAAGACTACTATTTTTTTCTCCTTTATGCAATCTTAGGATTTCTATTTTTTTTTTTTGCATCTAATCTCTATCAGTCTTTTGGTTTAGTTTATATCAAAAAAAATTATAAAAATTTGGCAAATTAACTTGGAAGTATTAACTTTGTTATGCACCAATCGACCACTCCACTTACTTACCGATCTAAAGTTACAAAATAAAAAAATCTAAGCATTTCTCTATATATCTACCAAGATATATGCACTGAGGCTGTGGTGTATTCCTTGAGCTAATAGTTAAGGACAACTATAGTCTAAACACGTTGTGACCTAACCGTATCTATTTTAATAGATACGGTTTTTTTTTGAGTTTTACGCTCCAGTTTTTTGAAGCAAACATAGCCGCCTACAGTGGATAAATACAATACTGGACTTTATTGTACCTCTTCTTCTTATTAGCTTTTTGTATTTTTACTCTGAAAACAGTTTGAGCTTAC
>CAZPTJ010000427.1:0-2062 GCA_964589085.1 uncultured Flavobacteriaceae bacterium
TGTTCTCAGAGCTGCACTAACGCTTAATGGACAAACATGGAAATAGTTACATTAATTAGGTGTTTTTTCAAACCAAGCTAAAGGTAAGTTTTCAGGTTCGTAAATAAAATCTGCCTTACGTTCCAAACCTATTTTTTCTAGTATACGACAAGAGGCCAGATTTTCCAACTCTGCCATTCCGATTAGTTTTTGATTAGGAAAATACTCAAAAAAATAGTCCCGTGCAGCTATGGAGGATTCGGTCGCATATCCCTTTCCCCAATATTGCGGAATGAACCGATACCCAATGTCATAAAAATTAGTATGTCCGTTCATCTCATTCTCAAAATTCAATTTCAGACCCGTCCATCCTATAAAGTCTCCACTGCTTTTTTCTATTGCAGCCCATCTTCCAATCCCATAAGTATCATACTGCATTCTGATATAATTAATATAGTATAAGGCTTTATGTTTACAGTGAATAGGTTGTTTCCCTAAATATTTATGAACCTTAGGATCACTATCTAATCTGAACATATCTCCAGTGTCCTCAGGAACAATTTCTCTTAGAATAAGATGTTTGGTTTCAGCAAAAATCGTCATTATTATATGCTTTTCTAATTGCTATTTCATCTTACGTTTAACTAAAGCGTAGAATTCACCTTCATTAATCGCAAGATATCCCTGATCATATACAAAGTAATAAATAGTTCCAGCCTTTGTTGTATATATACTGGTAAAAAAATTAAAGTCAAAACCAGCATTGTTTAGTTTTTGCCTACTTACTTTAGTTTTTTCTTCAGGGTTTAATCCTTCCAGAATGCGATAATTTTTTCTAAGTCTATTGTTAATGTTACGAACAAGATTATTGCTATCCTTATTCAATTGATTGTTGTAACTGTTGCGACAGGCATCACTACAAAACTTCTTATCAGCACGGCCTATAATTTTGTTTCCACATTCCGGGCAGGACTTCTCCATACTCATATCGTTTAAAGATGCAAAAGTTAAACTATTAGAACGAAAAAAGAAAACAA
Organism: uncultured Flavobacteriaceae bacterium; assembly: GCA_964589085.1. Classification (GTDB taxonomy): domain Bacteria; phylum Bacteroidota; class Bacteroidia; order Flavobacteriales; family Flavobacteriaceae; genus Dokdonia. The sequence continues at coordinate 1,017 of CAZPTJ010000427.1, forward strand.
CTAGCGAATTGCAATTTATCATAGAAGTGTGTATTTCATCGATGATTATATAGTTTTACATTAAAGTCCTTCTTACGATAATTCAAATATGTGTGTATTTCATCGATTAAACACACAATTATTTCGTTTAAGTGCATTTTTTATTTATGTTAGCAATCCCAAATCTTAATGAACCCCAGTCATGAAGACAATTACATCAACCCTAATTGCTATAGGCATGGTATGTCTATTCGCGTCCTGTAGCACAGACGAAGTTAGCGAAATCGATAGTACGTCAAATCTTGAAAATGAGCTATCTATAGAAAATATAGATACTTTTTCAAATGAAGTTTTACTTCTGGTCAATGCGCACAGAGCGACCTTGGAGTTACCTCCGTTAAAACAACACAATGCTGCAAAGCTAGAGGCCATGGATCATACGGCTTATATGATTCAAAGAAACCGTATAAGTCACGATAATTTTTTTGATCGCTCAGAATATTTAAAAGCAAATGGTGCTCAAGTCGTAAGCGAGAATGTAGCTTTTGGTTTCAGAACAGCAGCAGAAGTCTTACAAGGTTGGCTAGACAGTCCTGAACACAAAGCAGAAATAGAAGGAAATTTTACACATTCTGGTATAAGTGTGGCAAAAAATTCAAATGGCATACATTACTTCACACATATTTTTGTACGCTAAGATAATCCCCAAACCATAATTGGTTTACGACCCCACTGGTTTCGACTGGTGGGGTTGTTTTTTTATCGTATTTTTATAGGACTCATACTCTCAATTAAGTTGGTATGACGATTGCTATTTTAAAATTTTATCTATAAAAAAGACACCTGTTTATGGCTATAGCAAAACCTTTTAATCTGGAAACCTGGATTGAAGAAAATAGAGATTTACTAAAACCGCCTGTTGCCAATAAAAATTTATATAAAGATGCAGGTGATTATATTGTAATGATTGTCGGAGGACCCAATGCCAGAAAGGATTATCACTACAATGAAACCGAAGAGTTATTCTATCAACTTGAAGGAACTATAGAAGTTCATATTCAGGAAGA
>CAZPTJ010000428.1:0-2038 GCA_964589085.1 uncultured Flavobacteriaceae bacterium
AGATTATCCTAAATAGGAAGATTCTATCCCCTCTACATATAAATAATTTTGTTATTGTATTTTCAATAGTTCATATTATCACCTAGCAAAAAAGAAAGTAGTTTGCCGACATCTTTTTTTAGTTTAAAATTTAAAAATCAGGTGATAATTATTTTGGAAACTCCTATTTTTATACAACAATAGAATGGCAAAAAAATAAGCTGGCCCTCCACTACTTTGTAGTTATTTTTTCCGATTCGATAACAAATTAATAACAGGAAAGTATATATACTTATGGCTTCTGATATCCCCTCTCATAAAATTTACATATTTAAGGAGCAAAAGGACATCTCTTGCACTGAAAATGAAAGTATTCTGGATGCAACATTAACAGCAAACATTAATCATACATATGCTTGTGGTGGGCAAGGAAGATGCTCTACCTGTAGAGTAAGTATTATGGACGGAATTGATAATGTCCATCCAAGAAATGAGGCAGAACAACATATTGCAGCACAGTTAAATTTCCCTCCAGAAGTTCGTCTGGCCTGTCAGTCCAGAATATGTGGTGATATTACCATACGAAGAATGGTCTCTGACAAACAGGATATGGATATGATTTCTGAGGAATTTTCAAAAGATTCCGGAATTGCACTTGGGAGTCAACAAAAGGTGACCATTGTATTTACCGATATTGTTGACTACACTTCATTTGCAGAAAAGTTTCCACCTTACGATATCGTACATGTGCTTAATCGATACTATCGCATTATGAATACCATCATTCAAGAACATAATGGAATTATAAGTGATGTTGCGGGCGATGGTATTCTGGCTGTTTTTGGGACAGGAATAAAAACAACCAATTCTGTACTTGATGCGATTCAAGCTATTCAAAAAATGAATGAAAGATTGGGTTTCTTTAATAAATATTTGCAGGCAAACTTTAATATGACTTTTGGTATCAGAGCAGGAGTACATTATGGAAATGTGATTGTAGGCCCCTTTGATACGGGTTCTATGCGTAAGCTAGCTGTTATCGGTGATAATGTAAATTATGCCAGTAGAATTGAAGCGGCAAACAAAGAGTTTGGCACTACTTTATTATTATCTGATGCCGCATATGAGAAAATTAAAGATGTATATCCCGAGCATAATTCTTTTGAAACAACTTTAAAAGGAAAAACAGGACAATATCAACTTTATGAGATTGTATCCTAAAATTATTACTCCCTTTCTCCTATATTGAACTCGACTAATTTTATACTGGATTGATTTCCATCCAGTTCAGTCAACGCTTCTCTAGCGATATCATCAATGATTTCTAATTATCACAAGTGCAAGTAATTTTTTGGCCTTACAATCATCTTCATAACATATGTACTAAAGTGTATTACAAATATCTAAAACACCCTTACACTTATACATCATCACTTTTACAATCAATAACTGCGATATACTTTTAATTAAATTTTAAAATTAAAATCTATGAAAAAGTTCATTTTATTACTGTTTATTGGAGCAGCATTCTCTTGTTCAAGAGACGAATTAAATGATGATATTACAATTTCATCAAGTAATTTTTCCTTTTCAAAAGGAAATACTTGTTTTTTCGCATTTCAGCCCCAAATGAATGCTACAGAGTTCTTCCCTTCGGCCGGCAATTCTTTTGAATTTGGAGCAATACTTGATTGGGATTTCAGTAATGCAATTCACGATAGCGGTCTTACGGCTACAACAAGTACTCTCGAAATTAGAGAATATCCTAATTTTTCGTTTTGTTTAGATCAAATACCGAGTGGAGCTCCTGAAATATACACTTTCCCAATTCCAGATTTAAATAACAACCCTATAGGGACTTTTACAGCTACATTTGGTCAAGATTTTTTCAGGAGATGTTTTGAATGGCGCATAGTTACTACTGGAATTATTACAGACTCATCAGATGGATCAACTAGTGCTTGTGCAACAAATACCTCTTGGAACCTTTTTAGAATATAATGTGAAAGTTTCAAAAAACTAGTATTGAAATATTGGGTCATTTAAAAACACTCAATAT
>CAZPTJ010000429.1:0-2035 GCA_964589085.1 uncultured Flavobacteriaceae bacterium
GTGAAACCAGAAGATATGGTGGGAAGTTTAAAATAACACTTCCACTAAATTTAACTATAAATAGACGATTCTGAATTCAGGATCGTCTATTTTAGTTTATAGAAAGAGTTTCCTTTAAATACTCAGCTAATACTTTTTGTCCTTGAAGACTAAAATGTGGATCATTTTCATAGTAGAGTACTTCATCATTATAATTTTTACTTTTCAAATACGATAAAGGGTTTAAAAAACGAACGTGTGAGTAGAGTGCAAAATCTACTGTAGCCCTTTCAAAAAAGGGATAGGTTTCCTTCTGGAATTGATCTTTATTCCTGAACTTTATTCCTATTTCCTCCATCCGTTCCATGTACGTCATACTAAGCTGCGCACAATGTGGAATAAATACTATACTCACTTGAATGTCATCAGGAACTTGCTGAAGAAATTGCTTTACGCCTTTGACCCATTTCTGATAACGCTCTTCAAAATCTTGAGATATAAGAATCGTTTTTTCTAAATAATAAGGATCAGATGTAGCGTATAATTTTGAACGATCATCGTATAATTTAGAATCAAAAGAACGTTCAATATTACGAGACTTCGCTTTACGTTTTTTTGATGTTAGTGATCCCAGTCGGTAATTTATATAGGATAGGCTACGCAATTTCTCTGATATGGCCCAATACGTATTGCGAGCTATAGATAACTCGCTCCAATTGGTTAATTGACTTATATCCGTAAGATCATTACCTACATATACTTGGTAAATAATATGTTTAGGCTTGTATTTTTTAATTCTGTGATTAGCAAAAGTATTTACTTGAGCTATTCCTATACCTGGTATACTGGTATTCATAAAACGTTTAGTACTGGTATCTCTTAGAAGGTCAATATAGCTAGGTTGAGCAGCAGAAAAAGAATCTCCAAAAACCAAATAATCTACCGTGTCTAGATCATTTGAAAACACATCATTAAGCGCTTCAAGTTCTCTCTTATAAAAATCAATAATCCCGTTTCTGTAGCATAATTCAAATAACAACAGCACCATAATACCAATAATGGCTAATTGAATCACTGCTTTAAAAAGCTTCTTTACAAAACGCATGAAAAGATTTTGATCCCTCAAAGAAAAGTCATTTCTATTTAAAATCTATAACGATTAATGGTCATTTTCTACAACACCAATAATTACACCAAAATTACCATCCAGTTGCTCCCAACTTTCTGATGGTAAATAAGTTCTGGACACGAAGCCATCTAGGTATAATGCATTAATACATCCTTTCTGTTTAAAAAATTGAGCAAAATCATAAAAATTAATGAGCTCCTTAGACATGGCAAAAAGCACATTACCATTAGGTAAAATACCTACTCCATTCCTAATATGTACGTTTGCCGAACCTTTGGTAAACTTTGGATGTAGCTTACCATCTATGATGAGCATAGGACCAGATTGCGTAGCATAGTTAATAGAAGTATTCTGCTTATAGCTCATTGTAGGACATATAACAGGATCATTATCTTTTGTCAAATAGAATATGCCGTTGGGCTGTAAGTAAAAGTTGCCATATCCTTTTTTAAGCGTATCCATGACTTTTTGAATCTTCCCTTTTTCAATAAAAAGACCCTGTGGACTTCTGTCTTTAAGATACATACCACCATTCATTGCAAAAATTAAGGAGCACCGTTTTTCATCCATAGCATTTTTTAATGCTTCAAGACTTCCGTAATGTTCCCCTTGTTCATTTTTTGAGAAAAAATGAAGTTCCTGTGATTTGGGGTTAACCTCATAACTCAATATTCTAGTATTATTCTTCTGGGCATAAGTACAAGTACTGCCTATAAGAAAAATGAGTAATGAGTAAATTAAATATTGTTTCATATATACTAACGCTTACGGAAAGTAGGGATTATAGTATTTGTAATCTTTATCAAGATTTAATCTTAATTGTGTTAGAGTGTCAGGGAGTTTTTAACTCGAATTACGCAGTAGAACTTCGTAATGAGGACTGAAAGCGCAATAAAAACAAGTATTTTCTTAATTTCAGCATAGCAC
>CAZPTJ010000430.1:0-2022 GCA_964589085.1 uncultured Flavobacteriaceae bacterium
CCTGGAATGTTATAGGCCTTGAAATGGAAGGAGCACATTATCAGAAAGCGATTCAAGCGGCATCTAAGCTTAGAGGGAATATTCAAAAAGATATCAAAGTACGTTATGCCTATTATGCTTCAGATAATCCGCTAGAGACGGGAAGTACCCTAGCTTCAGGAGGTTTGGGGACAACAGGAGTAAAACCTACATATTTAATTACAGAGAAGATACTAAATCAGATATATAATAGTTAACTAATCAACCAACCCTACATATATGAGTACACAAAAGACTTCTGATGCGTCTGTTGATGAAATGGACTTAACTGATATTTTTTCACTTTTTAGGAGATGGTTTTATTGGTTTTTAGTACTATGCTTTAAAGCAGTAGACTTTATACTTAAGTTCTGGTGGGTGATATTGATATTGATTGCCTTGGGAGTTGCAGCAGGAAAGTTCACATCATCAAAGACAAAATATCAATCGACGATCATTGTCCAGACGAATTTTGAAAGCCAACCCTATGTATACAATGCCGTAGGTCAATTTGATCGGAATATCTCTGATCAGGATATTCCTTTTATGCAAGATTTAGGGCTGAATGTAGGAGATCCTGAAATTATTGGAGCTTCGATCAGTCCTATTGTTGATGTAGTGTCTTTACTTGAAGAAATGGGAAGAAGCGATGGACGTAGTCTTACAACCATAATAAAGGAATTATCTGTAGATGATGACACGGAACTTTTTGCAAGTGATCGTTTCTATACCAATTATAAGTTTCATAAGCTTGAAATTAATTTGCTAACAGAAGATGGAGAAAAGGCCATACAGTCCTTTTTGGATTATATTAACGACCAACCTCAAATACAGACTATCAAGGAGGGAAGAGTGCAAAACCTTGAAAAACGAATCGCTGAAAACGAGCGAATGCTAACCCAAATTGATACGCTCATAGCTTCCTATTCTAAAAATATCGTTACCTCAAAGAAGACAGCTGAAAACCTATCCTTTTATAATAATCAGAATAACTTGAATATTAATGGAGCTTTAGAATTAAAAAACACTATAGCCCAGGAAACAGAAGAGTTGAAAAATCAACAAATTACATATTCTGATGCGATGGTGGTCATCAGTGATATTCAAATGATAAAGGATGTTAGTTTGAGAGATAAGAAGTATATTATTTATCCTGTGCTTTTTGTTATGATCTTTCTATTTATTGCAGGAGTACGATATACCTATAATACCTTAAGAAGTCAACTTGTCGAAGAAAAATTACTGGACTAGCGAGACAATTTATCTAACCACAAATTATTAAATTATGAAAAAGATTGCCTTAATCACCGGAGTAACGGGTCAGGATGGAGCATATCTTAGTGAGTTTTTGCTAAAAAAAGGATACGAGGTTCATGGGATAAAACGTAGAGCATCATTATTCAATACAGACCGAATAGATCATTTATATCAGGATCCACATGTAGACAACCGCAATTTTTTTCTTCACTATGGTGATTTGTCAGATAGCACAAATCTATTGCGGATTATAAAAGAAGTTCGTCCGGACGAGATTTATAATTTAGGTGCGATGAGCCACGTAAAAGTTTCTTTTGAAATGCCCGAATATACGGGGAACGTAGATGGCTTGGGAGCACTGCGTTTATTGGAAGCAGTGCGCGCCTTGGGACGGGAGAATAAAACAAGAGTTTACCAGGCATCTACCTCAGAATTGTATGGTAAAATACAAGAGACACCACAGACAGAAGATACACCCTTCTATCCAAGAAGTCCTTATGCTGTTGCAAAAATGTATGCCTATTGGGCTACTGTAAATTATCGGGAAGCTTATAATATGTTTGCCTGTAACGGAATTCTTTTTAATCATGAATCTCCTGTACGAGGAGAGACTTTTGTCACTCGTAAAATTACAAGAGCTACGTCTCGCATAGCTTTAGGGTTACAACAAAAAATGTATTTGGGAAATCTGGATGCAAAGCGAGATTGGGGACATGCAAAAGATTATGTCAAAATGATGTGGATGAT
>CAZPTJ010000431.1:0-2008 GCA_964589085.1 uncultured Flavobacteriaceae bacterium
CCTTGGCACGTTTTTCGTTATATACTCAAAACAGATAGGTTTTTGGAAATTTAGAGACAGGTGTTTTTTAGATTGTCAAGGCACAAATTTTCAAGCATAGCCATAGCTATAGTTTAAAATTTTAACGCAGAGAAGCTCAAAAAGAACACCTATAAAAACGAAAAAGCTATTTGTTTTGAGTATTTTTAAACCGATGAAGAAGAAATTATATCTACTGCTCATTTGTATCCTGGGGTTTTCCGCTTTTGCAAAAGCACAGTCAGAACAATTGGCACGTAATTATTACGATCAGGGGCAATTTGAAAAAGCCTTGATTTCCTATAAGAAAGCACTCGTAAAACAGCCTAATAATTCAAAGCTCGTTTATGGCTATATTAAGACACAGCAACAACTGGAAAGCTACACTGAAGTCCAGAACTTCATAGAAGAACGTATAGCACGCCTACCCAATAATTCAGGAAAATATCTGGTAGAACTGGGATATAATTATCAGCTACAACAACAGGATTCCCTGGCGACCATATATTATAATAAAGCGCTGGATAGAGTAAGTCAGAACCCTTCAAGAACAGCATCTATAGGAAAGGCTTTTCAGGATCATAGTCTTTTAGAACAAGCAGTACAGGTTTATGAAACAGGAATGGCTTTTAATCCAAAGGCTAACTATACTATACAACTGGCACGTATTTATGGTGAGTTAGGACAACTGGAAAATATGTTTGACAGTTATCTCTTTCTTATTTTTAAAAATGAGGCCTACCTTCCGACGGCGCAGCGCAATTTCAGTCAGTTTATCACAGACAATCCTGATAATGAAGCCAATCAAACCTTCAGGAAATTACTTCTTAAAAAACTACAGAGCCGGCAAAGTATCATCTATAATGAATTATTGAGCTGGTTATTCATCCAGCAGAAAGAATATAAAAAAGCATTTTCTCAAGAAAAGGCCATCTATAAGCGTTCTGATGGCGATCTACAAGGTGTAATCAATCTTGCAGAAATCACCATGGAAGAAAACGAAGATGAGATTGCCATCGAAATCCTGGAATACCTTACCCAAACGGCTATTGATGAATTCACAAAACTGGAGGCAGAACAGCATTTATTACAACTGGCAATCAAAGACCCTTTAAGAGACAATGCCGGTATTACAAGTCGCTATGAAGCGCTCATTGAGCGTTATGGCCTTAATGAATTTACGATTGGGTTACAACGAGACTATGCACATTTTACTGCCTTTAATCAAAATGCTCCTGATAAGGCAATAAGCTTTCTAAAAAAAGGATTAAAAGAACGCTTAAGTAAATTTAATGAAGCCCGTCTTAAAATGGAATTGGCAGATATTCTAGTATTGGAAGAAAAATTCAATCAGGCATTGATTTATTATTCCCAAATCCAGAATAAAGTCAAAAATAATGTGCTCTCTCAGGAAGCCAGACTCAAAGTCGCTAAAGCAAGTTATTATAAAAGTGATTTTGCCTGGGCCGAGAATCAATTGAATGTATTAAAAAGCTCTGCGACGCAACTCATTGCAAATGATGCTTTAAAATTATTATTAACGATACGTGACAATTCTCTGGAAGATAGTACTCAAACTGCATTAAAGAAATTTGCAAAAGCAGATTTACTGCGTTATCAAAATAAAAAACAAGAAGCCTCAGCACTATACAGCAATATTCTGGAACAGCATAAAGGAGAGGCCATAGAAGATGAGGCGCTACTGGAACAAGCCAAACTCTTTGAAGCAGATAACGCTTTCGCGAAAGCAGAAAAAAACTACCAAAAAATCATCTCTTTTTATGAAGAAGATATCCTGGCAGACGAAGCTCATTATCGTCTGGCCTTGTTATATGAAAACCAACTTCACCTTCCAGAAAAAGCAAAAGAACACTATGAACGCATCATTTTTGATTTTGCAGATAGTATTTTTTACGTGCAAGCTCAGAAACGCTTCCGACAGTTACGAGGAGATGCGGTTAATTGATGATATTCTTTTTCTATAAGAAAA
>CAZPTJ010000432.1:0-2007 GCA_964589085.1 uncultured Flavobacteriaceae bacterium
AAATTGTATTAGTCGATGGAGAATACTTCTCCTGGTATGGAGATCGTCTCGTATCGGCCTTTGATTACTTCGCAACTTTGCATCAACAGTTATAATTGCAAAAACTTCAATCGAAGATCAATTTGCGAAGCTTCATAGGTCAGAATATCACTTTGCCCCATATCAGTATAGCGCAGGTTATATGCTTCTTCAATAAGCCTTTTGTACTTTTTTTCTAAATATTCTTTATACGTTTGAGCAGCAGATTGGGGCGACATATATTAGTTAGTTGGGCTAACTAAATATAGCCTATTTAAATGAAACCAAAAAGATGATTTATTAACAATTATGAGTTTTAATCTTATTCGTATTCAAGATTTAGTCCTGTAAAGCAAAAACTCTTCTAAGTATATCTGTAGTTCTGGAAGATACTTTAGATCGTATTTCTTTTTCTTCTACAGCTATCATACGATATACCCCTTTTAATGCTTCTTGTGTGACATAATCGGTAAGGTCAGGATTCACATTATTAGTGAGTGGTATCGCATTATATTTGGTAATTAAATTCTCCCAAATTTGATCGGCACCTACTTTACTAAAAGAGTTTTTAATCACAGGGTTAAATTTATTGTACAATGATTGTTGTGTACGCCCGGTTAAATATTGTGTTGCGGCATCATCATTGCCTAAAAGAATATTCTTGGCGTCATTAAATGTAATTCCTTTAACGGCATCTACAAATATGGGAGTTGCTTGTTTTACTGCATCTTCGGCCGCTCGGTTTAAAACTTTCAACCCTTCGTCAGCAAGATTTCCTAATCCTATATCGCGTAGTGTTTTATCTACCTTTCGTAATTCTTCGGGAAGTAAAATTTTGACCAACTCATTTTTAAAATAACCATCTTTAGCTGTTAGTTTTGAAACTTGTTTATCAATACCTAACTGTAGGGCATCTCTAAGACCATTACCTATTTGACCTTGAGTTAATGCTCCTCCATCCTGAGGTAAATTGTTAACAACATTTTGTAATTCGGCGCAAGAGCTCAATGCAATAACTAGAAATAAGGCAATTACTTTTTTCATTTGGGTATATTTAAAGAATTTTTCCAAAGATATGAATTTGAAACTGCTTCTTTTGTGCCTTTTATTATTCTCTTTTAGCTGTAAAACTGAATGTGGGGTGGATATGCTTATCACATTGAACTCGCCATATATTACTGTGTTGGGAGTGACTCAAGACGGAGGATTTCCACATATTAATAATCCTACAGAGTTTGATGATGTTGCAAAGGGAAAACAATCTAAGGAATTGGTTGTTTCTTTAGGTCTTTTAGATCCTGATAATCAACAAAAATACTTGTTTGAAGCTACTCCCGATATGCCAGAACAGTTGGCTTTACTCCAAGATGAGTATGCGTCAAAAAATATTGTTGACGGTGTTTTTCTGACACATGCACATATGGGACATTATACGGGTTTGATGCATTTTGGTCGTGAAGCTATGGGTGCAAAGGACATTCCTGTTTATGCCATGCCGCGAATGCAACTCTTCTTAGAGACCAATGGTCCCTGGAGTCAACTAGTGGCTTTGAAAAACATTCAATTACGATCATTGCAACGAGATAGTACAATTACGCTTTCGCGAAAGCTTAAAGTCACTCCATTACTGGTGCCTCATAGAGATGAATTTTCTGAAACTGTAGGTTATCGCATAGAAGGACCAAATAAATCGGCCTTATTTATTCCTGACATTGATAAATGGAGCAAATGGGAACGTTCACTTGTTGCAGAAGTTGCACAAGTAGACTATGCTTTTCTAGATGCCACTTTTTTTGCCGATGGAGAAATTCCCAGACCTATGGCAGAAGTACCTCATCCTTTTATTCAGGAAACGGCTGCATTGTTTGAACATGAAGATGAGACGGTAAAGTCAAAAATTGTCTTTATTCATTTTAATCATTCTAATCCTGCGCTTGATCCTGAAAATGAAAATAGAAAGGCATTGGAAGCACAAGGGTTTCGCTTTGC
>CAZPTJ010000433.1:0-1998 GCA_964589085.1 uncultured Flavobacteriaceae bacterium
GTATTTAACATTTTCACACTTACATATAGATAATTTTTATTATTTGTAATTTCATCTGACGCTAGAAAATTTTTGCTTTCTTTATTTAAGATGGCAACAGGAGCAGCGTAGTTATTGAAAATCTGATATTTCTAAGATCATACAATTTTTAAACTTACGTGCACACACTACTTAACATAAGGTCAATTATAAGCAAAATTATATTATGCGACTTATATAAATTTGAAATTTTATTCTAAAACAGGTTGTTACGGTGGGAATCTGAGAAGTTATATTCCTTAAAGATAAGGAAAAAATCACAAGAACAAACAACACTCCGACAAAAAATCTAGCTTCCGTTTTTTCCGAAACGCCTTTTCTGTCAACCGAGTACACAGAATCAATTTCCCTTGAAACAAAACAGGTGGATAATCATAATACGTAACTCGCCAAGGGGTACCCGATTCAGGAGTTGAGCGAATAGCTCCTTCTATTAGATCCAGGTATTCTTGATCTTCTCGATACAAAAAATCTTCGTAACTATTCAGCATGAAATGCTTGAAGATTAAAAAATAAATATTATTTTTTGCGCATGCTTCCAAAAGAGATACAAAATAAAATTGCTCAACTACCGCCAGAAACCAAGTTATTGGTAGATGCCATAGTAGTTTTCTATGAGCATAAAATCTCTTTATTGGAAGAACGAGTCAAAGAACTAGAGGATCAAAAAGCTAAAGATAGCAGTAATAGCAGCAAGCCTCCTTCCACAGATCCACCAAAGAAAAAGCCAAAGAGTCAGCGAGAAAAAACAGGCCGTAAACCTGGTGGACAAGAAGGTCATAAAGGAACTACCTTGAAGCTAGTGGATAATCCAGACCGCACTATTCCACACAAAGTAAATGAATGTGCTTGTTGTGCTAAAGATTTAAGTAAGCAAGAATCTCTAATGATGGCTCGTCGTCAAGTTCATGATATTCCACTTCCAAAAGTAGAAGTAGTAGAACATCAATCCGAAGTTAAGCCTTGTAGTTGTGGACATATAAACACGGCATTCCCTGTTGGAGTGACTCACTATATTCAGTATGGTCCAACCTTAAAGGGAATGGCAGCATATCTACAAAATTATCAGATGTTGCCTTGTAAGCGAACCAAGGAATTATTCAGTGATTTTTTCAACCTTTCCATAAGTGAAGGAACTCTATGTAATATAGGTAAAACGGCTTATGAAAAATTAGAGCCGTTTAAAGATCGCTTAAAAGAATTACTAACTTATTGCTTGGTCGTTGGTTTTGATGAAACAGGATTTCGAGTATTAGCTACTAGACTTTGGTTGCATTCTTATTCCACTGAGAAGCATGCATACTTTGAAGTTCATGCTAAAAGAGGTCGAGAAGCAATGGATGATATAGGTATTCTACCTGATTTTAAAGGTATAGCTGTTCATGACTTTTGGAAAAGCTATTATACCTACTGCTGTGAGCATGCCTTATGTAATGCGCATTTACTCAGAGATTTAATTTTTATCAAAGAACGTTTTGAGCAACCTTGGGCAGAGGAACTTATCCAACTACTGTGTAAAATGAAGGCGATCAAAGCAAAAGCAATAAAAGAAGGTAAATCTTGTTTTAGTCGATCTACCATCAAAAAATATCAAGGCCAATATGAACGAATTGTTCAAAAAGGCTTAGAAGAAAATCCCTTTAAGCCTCCAGAAAAAAAATCTAGGGGGCGCTATAAAAAATCTCCTCCCAGAAATGTACTCGAAAGACTAGAGGAGTACCAAGAGGATGTCTTGCGATTCTTTTTAGATTTTAAAGTACCATTTGATAACAATTTTTCAGAAAGAGATCTTCGAATGATGAAAGTCAAACAGAAAATCTCAGGTGGCTTTAGGAGTCTCAAAGGCGCAAAATATTTCGCAAGAATCCGAAGTTACATCTTAACGGCTCGAAAACAAAATGTCAATCCTTTGGAAGCATTGACGAATCTCTTCGTGGATAACACGGTAGGGCAATGGCT
>CAZPTJ010000434.1:0-1982 GCA_964589085.1 uncultured Flavobacteriaceae bacterium
TGCTGGGTGATGAAATATTTAGAGTTCCCATATTTGTCAAGGTGCCTCCTCCTAGCACATTACCAGAAAGCCAATTGGTTGTAACATCAGGAGCAAATGACGAAGCTTCAGTAAAGGAAAGAGCGTTGCTTATCGTAAGCTGTGAGTTGCCTGCCACAACAATAGATTTTGTAGTGGCACTTATATTTATAATCACTATAAATCCTGACGGGATGACAACGTCATTAGTGGCAGATGGAATCATTCCCAAATCCCAGTTGTCTGTATTATTCCAGTTATTATTAGTTCCAGAACCAGTCCATGTTATTGTTTGTGATACTGCTATAATTGGACATAACATCAGAAATATGCAAAACGTAAAGTGTAATTTTTTGTTCATTGTGTTTTTATTTGTTTCTACTACACATCGAATGCAATAAAAGATGTGAACATTATTTTTTTAATTAATTTAAATGAGAATGATTTTTAAATGAATATTGCATTTTTTCATTGCACAAAATCGTACTTAGATTATATGATTATTGGGGGAGAAATTGTTGTGTGAAATACATACCAAATCAAAATTACTTCTGTTTTTGCTTTTATACGTTCTGTAAATTGCTCATAGCATTATTTGGAACATATTTATGACTAAATAATCTAAAACTAGAATACCTTAACTTAATCTCCTTTAACTATTCATACTAGTTAAAATCCAATATCAGTGGACTTACTATATTAGACTGGATTAATATTCTATACCTACTATCGGCAAATTCATATATTTGACTAAAATTGCTATAACATACTTTGAATTTTACATTGGTCAATAGTTTAATTCTAGCTGGAATTATACAAGGTTTTATTTTTGGATTTATATATTTTCTTTCGAAGAAATACAGGAGCAAAAGCACTATCTTTTTAGCTTTACTTATTATCTTATTTTCGTATAATAATTTCCAGTTTTATTTACAGGATACAAGAATCCTTAGAGGGTTAAGTATGTATCGAACGCTCTACCTTCCTGTTGGATCATTAATGCCGGTGTGTATTTATTTCTATACGCTTGAATCTACAATTGGACTGGATAAAAAATATAAAAAGCCTTGGCTGTTTTTCATTCCATTTTTAGTGTTTTTAGTATACGTTATTGCTTTTAAGCTATACAATTTGTTAACTACAATGACACGACCCGTTTACATAAACTTTAAGGCAATTCAAGACTTTCAAAGTATCTTTTCCTTTGTTTATACACTGGTCTTAATTGGGCTTTCTCATAAACATATTATACGTTATCAAAAAACACGAAATACTAGTGAATTTCGAAACTTTGAGCAATATACTTGGCTTAAAAGGACATTGGCATTTCTTTTCTTCTTATCATTATTTTGGGGCTTTACTTTATTTATATATTTAACTACTGATAACTACGTTATTTTTTTTAATCTGCTCTGGATTGGTCTCTCCATTGCAATTTATTATATAGGGCATTTGGGCATCTATAAGTATGGACTTGCTAAAGAGAGAAAGAATATAAGACGATTTTCAGGTTCATTACAAAAATCGATTGCTCTAACAAATTCTACTAAAAATAGTATAGTACAGCTTAAGCAAATACTAGTAATAGAAAAACAATTTTTGGATCCTAAACTGACCTTAGAATCTTTGGCAAATGATATGAAAATAAGCAAAAGTCATCTATCACGAATCTTCAATACAGAGCTCAATAGTAGTTTTACACATTTTGTAAATCAGCTTAGGATTGATCAGGCTAAATTATATTTATCGGATGTAAAATTTTCAAAGTATACCCTGTTAGCTATTGGTCTTGAAGCTGGCTTTAATAGTAAGACTACCTTTAATACAACATTTAAAAAAATCACAGGAATGACTCCTTCTCAATATCGAAAAAACAATCTACACATATAGTGGACTCTCAACAAAAAATGTACGTTTTTTTGAGAGTCATGAAGCTACTTTTGATTAAACATTTCGATATCAAG
>CAZPTJ010000435.1:0-1981 GCA_964589085.1 uncultured Flavobacteriaceae bacterium
ACTTTCAAGTTGTAATAGATTTTCTAATGCATAATCTGGGTTTAAGCGCTTCAGAATGTAGACACTGCCATATAGAAATAGCTCCACCTGAAGTCATCGCTCGCATTGAAAAACAAGGATATGACATTATTGAAATGGAAAATTGCGATTGATCAATGTTAATTTGATTAGGATGACTAACTTTAAACACTCTAAGCGTTTAAAAATGTCAAAAAGTGCCTTTAATATTGATCAACAGGATGACCTAAGTTATAAGATTACCATTGGTTTGGAACGAGTTGCTGAGGCTTTTAAAACCTTACTTTGGGATCATGCAAAGGAAGTTGGACTTAGTCCTATTCAAATACAAATTTTGATTTTTATAGCCTATCATAAACCCTCATTAAGTACGGTAAGCTATTTGGCAAAGGAGTTTAATGTAACCAAACCAACGATAAGTGATGCGGTAAAAGTGCTCTATAAAAAAGAACTGGTTATTAAAAGTAGTTCGCTTCAAGATAGTAGAAGTTATACCATTGCACTTTCCAATAAGGGCAGAAAACTGCTTAAAAATATTGATCAGTTTGCCAATCCAATTGTTAGGGAAATCAGAAAATCGGATGACGATACATTAAAACAATTGTATGTCACATTACAACAGCTTATTTATGGTTTAAATAAGAAAGGCGTACTACAGGTACAACGCAACTGTTATGGTTGTTCTTTTTATCGTAGAAATGACGAAGGACATTATTGTAATTACCTCCAGAAAAAATTAAATGGAGAAGATATCCGTATCGATTGTCCGGAATATGAACCGAACAATTAATTAGATAAAAAAACACTCTCGGAGACCGAGAGCGTTTCTTATTTCACGACAGTGAAACATCTATCTTAAATAGCTCCCCATTCTTTAAGAGAGTCATTATTTAATTTTATATAATCGGCATTATTAGAAGCTTTTGCATCTACAAGTGATTCTTTTGCTGCTTTTATTGCGCCCGCCTTGTCACCATATTTAGCAAGAATTAAAGATTGCTGACGTAATTGCCAAAAACGAGGTGTTTCAATAAGCTCCATGGCTTTATCCATATACTTCTTAGCTACGTTGATATCCTTATCTGCGCTTAAATAATATACCGCAGCGGTATAATAATCGTTAGCAGACGGGCCATTCATTACATTTTCAATATTGGCAACGACAGCTTCGTCTGTAGGAACTCCAAAAGGAACAGCTACATAGGTATTTTCCCAAATAAAACCAATGTTTGCTCCATTATTATTTAAATCATCAAAAGTGATCGTAAACGATTCTACCTGCATAGGCATTTTAATGGTAGGGACATTGACACTCGCCGCAACCTTACTATTGTCTAACTGGGCAGGTGCTCCACCTCCACCGTATTCTGTATAAAAATAAACATCCCAAGCTGTAGCTGTAGGCTTCGTAAAGATCGCATAGGTTCCTGCAGGAACTTCTTTCCCACCTATAGTCACTGCTGTAGAAAAGGTGATTTTAGTACGTTGGTTTGCTCCTGTTCTCCATACTTTATTAAAAGGGACAAGGTCTCCATAAATAGTTCTACCTCGCATCGCTGGGCGAGAATATTCCAAACTTACATCCGTAAGACCAACTACCTGTTCTACTTTTGAGAAAGGGCTAGGTGCTGGGGTGTCGATTTGCGCTTGAGTGCCAAGTGCACACACACTCAAAAACGCGAGAAGCATAATTTTTTTCATTTTCTTTTTTATGGTTTTAATTATTGTTAGGCTCCACCATATCTATTAAACCTGGTGACATTAAAAGCTATCTACAAAAATACCGAACCACATCTCATCAAATGTTAACAAAACCTTAATATAACATCCCCTATTTTTGCATAAACTAAAAATCGATGAAACGTTACATTGCCGAAGTAATAGGAACCTTTTCTATGGTCTTTTGTGGGACCGGAGCTATGACTATTAATGAAGTTACCGGAGGTGATATTACACATCCCGG
>CAZPTJ010000436.1:0-1980 GCA_964589085.1 uncultured Flavobacteriaceae bacterium
TCTTTAAGAATACGTAAAAGTATTTCTTTACCCTTTGTAGTTTTATCAAATTTTTTTTACGTCAATGCTTTATACCATAAAGCACGTGAACTATCAATGCTATTAGAGTTTTCTAGAATCTGAAATTCTCGCACTGCTTTATCAAGTTCATTCTTTTCTGAATAAATAAGTTCTGTATAGATATAAACAAGTGGATTTATCTCTTCACTATCTATAAATGTATCTATTTCTTTTTTATACGCCGTATCAGAACCAGACGTTTTTTACATTTAAAAATGCGTTGAAATGCTACATTTTCAGCAGCATAAATAAAGTTACTCGATGCAAGCATACGAGGTATTTGTCCGAATTCTAATTTCTTCATTGAAAACTTAAGGCTTTAAAACTTCCTATTTCATACGATGCAAGCATCGGGGAATTAAATGACAGGTGCTTGTGGTAAATGTGTCTCAACTACAAACACAGATTGCGCAGGAGCTCATAATGACTCAGATTTATATGCTGTACAATGTATGTGGTAAGTTAATTTTAATACACAAAATAACTCTTAAAAGCGAGCTACTCAAGAGTAATTCGCTTTTTTTGTCATAAAAAAACATTAGTGTCCGATTAAATTTTTAAAAGCGGGATTTCCTTTACGGATTTCCCGCTTTATAGTATTTTGGTTTTACCACAAACACAAATACTATGAATAAAAGTACTCACTTTAGTGGACATCCCATAATCAAACAACTTTTAAACTTGATTCCCAAAGATATTGTTAGTCGGACAGCCGATTCCTTTGACAGCGATCGTTATTATAAAAGTTGTAAAACCTATGAGCATCTAGTCTCCATGCTTTATGCGGTCATTAGTGGAGTGAGTTCATTACGAGAACTTTCTACGGTAATGTTAGCCTGTGAAGGCAAACTCAGTCATTTAGGTCTTACTAATTTTCCAAAACGTAGTACACTTTCTGATGCCAATGCAAATCGATCCAGTGCAGTCTTTGCTAGCATCTATTATGCTTTATTAGATACTTATGGAGGCTTTTTATCGGACAGCAGTAGCTTAAGGCTTCCCGTAAGAAATTTGAAGATTATCGATTCAAGTACTATTAGTCTTTTTAGCGATATATTAAAGGGAGTCGGTCGTAATCCCATAAACGGAAGGAAAAAGGGAGGTATCAAAATGCACACGGTTATTAATGCAATGCAAGACGTACCTTGCCTTATCCGCTTTAGTAGCGCCGCGACTCACGATCACACCTTTTTAAAAGAACTAGATTTACAAAAGGGATCCTTTGTCGTCTTTGACAAGGCCTATAATGATTATCAGCAATATTTTGACTGGACACACCAAGACATCTACTTTGTTACACGCCAAAAAGATAATGCAGTATATCAAAGTACACAAGAATTTGAATTGACAGACAAAACCTCAAACAATGTACTTAAAGATGAAGTAATAAGTATTCAGAAAAAAGAAGTAACTATCGAATTACGGCGTATTGCTTATTGGGATGAGAAGCAACAAAAATGCTATGAGTTTATATCTAATAATTTCCTGCTATCTCCAGAAAAAATATGCGATATATACAAGCACAGATGGCAAATAGAAACTATGTTTAAACGCCTCAAACAAAACTTCCCGCTCAAGTATTTCTTGGGAGATAATACCAATGCTATAGAGATACAAATATGGTGTGGCCTTATTGTTCAGTTACTAATGTTAGTAATACAAAGAAAAACAAAAAGGAAATGGGCATATTCAAATATGGTTTCGATGGTCAGACTACACCTTATGAGCTACATAAATCTCATCAGCTTTTTAGAAAACCCAACACAAAAATGGGATGATTTAACCACTAAACCTCCAGACTACCAATTATCTATATTCTAAATAGCACCATGCTATTGTAAAAACATCTGGCAATACAGAGAAAATAAGAGCTAACAATCAAAAAAATTAAAAACCATATTTTTATCGGACACTAATGAT
>CAZPTJ010000437.1:0-1973 GCA_964589085.1 uncultured Flavobacteriaceae bacterium
TCATAATGATACAAAATCGATAATCAAACAAGACATCCAAATCCCCAATCCCCAATCAAAAATCAACAATCAAAAACCCTCAATCTCCAATCAACAATCAACAGTCCTGATTTTTTATGTATTTTTGTCCTCCGAACCTAGTTTGGAACCTTCCTATGAGTCAAAAAGTCTTACTAGACGCTAACGATTTACACATTACCCTACACCGACTGGTTTGTCAATTGATTGAAAATCATACCGATTTTTCAGAAACCGTCTTGATAGGATTACAACCGCGTGGCATCTATCTGGCAGATCGTATTCAGAAAATGCTGGAAGAAGACTATAATATCCCAGATATAAAATTAGGATATCTGGATATCACCTTTTTTAGAGACGATTTTCGCAGAAGCGAAAAAATACTGGAAGCCAACCGTACACATATCGATTTTGTTGTAGAAAATAAACGCGTCGTTTTTATAGACGATGTATTATATACTGGAAGGAGTATCAATGCTGCCTTAACCGCATTACAGAGTTTTGGGAGGCCTTCAGAAGTAGAATTACTCATCCTGATCGACCGACGGTTCAGCAGGCATTTACCCATACAACCCGATTATCGCGGGCGTCAGGTAGATGCGATCAACGAAGAAAAAGTAATAGTAAGCTGGATGGAAAATGAAGGTGAGGATAGTGTTTATGTAGTCAAAAATTAATGGGTATATGAGTGAGTTAAGTGTCAATCACTTATTAGGAATAAAATATCTTCAGAAAACAGATATAGATCTGATTTTTGAAACGGCAGATCAGTTTAAGGAAGTGATCAACAGACCCATTAAAAAAGTGCCTTCCTTACGAGATATCACCATTGCCAATCTCTTTTTTGAAAACAGTACCCGTACCAAGCTTTCTTTTGAACTTGCAGAAAAACGATTGAGTGCAGATGTGATTAACTTCTCAGCAGGAGCCTCATCCGTAAAGAAAGGAGAAACCTTAATCGATACGGTTAATAATATTCTGGCGATGAAAGTCGATATGGTCGTAATGCGTCACCCTAATCCGGGAGCCGGCGTATTACTGTCCAAACACATCAATGCCAGTATTGTCAATGCGGGTGACGGGGCACATGAACACCCTACACAAGCGCTACTAGATAGTTATTCCATACGCGAGCGTCTGGGAGATGTGGCAGGAAAGAAAGTAGTGATCGTAGGAGATATTTTACATAGCCGTGTGGCGCTGTCTAATATTTTCGCACTACAATTACAAGGCGCCGAAGTCAAAGTATGCGGACCAAAAACCTTAATGCCAAAATATATAGAAAGCCTGGGAGTGGGTGTGGAGCTCAATCTCAGAAAAGCACTGGAATGGTGTGATGTGGCTAATATGCTACGCGTACAGAACGAACGTATGGATATTACCTACTTCCCAAGTACACGGGAGTATGCACAGCAATATGGGTTAAATAAAGCCTTACTGGATACACTGGATAAAGAGATTGTAATTATGCACCCAGGACCCATTAACAGAGGTGTGGAGATTACCAGTGATGTGGCTGATGCAGATCAATCCATCATCCTCAATCAGGTAGAAAATGGTGTGGCGGTACGTATGGCTGTCATCTATTTACTCGCTTCAAAAATTAAACAATAATGCACGTCACTCAGGGGAAACAAAGTGTGATTCTTAAGGATGAATACGATAATTTACAGAAGTTTGCGTCTTTTCTGGAAGGAAGAATTCCCAAAAAGTACGCAGATCAGAATATTATAATAGACCTATTACCCTATACCGATCTAGATCTGGAAGGTTTATTGTTGTTTTTGCCCTTATCAGATACGCATCGGGCTGCAGCTCATTCTATGGTGATCATCAATGCTAGTATTGATTATGACAGTATTCCCGATGAGCTTATGGTCGTACCTACACTGCAGGAAGCCGAAGATATCGTAGAAATGGAAGAGATTGAACGCGATCTTGGTTTTTAATTAATA
>CAZPTJ010000438.1:0-1965 GCA_964589085.1 uncultured Flavobacteriaceae bacterium
TTATTGCGCTTTCAGTCCTCATTGCGAAGTTCTACTGCATAATTCGGGTTTAATACAGCAAAAAATGTCAGTTCGAACGAAGTCGAGAACAATTTTTTGCCTTTCGATCCGATAGCTATCGGATGCACTCAAGGAGACGAAAAATAGGTAAACTGAACCCTTTTTGATGAAAAATGATCAAAATGCACAACGGGTTGCAATAGTATTATTCTTCTTCTTCAGGATTATTATCTATTGGTGATGATGGAGCGCGATTAATTAAAGTGAATTGTTCTTTCAATAACCGCCCCTCACTAGCCTCAAGGGGTCTTCCGTAATGTATAACACGTTCTGGTTGTTGCTTGTCCAAATAGCTTCCAGTATCATATCTCTTATTGCCATTTGCATCTTCTATAAGTTGTAGATAATAATTGCCAGGTTTAAGCGTATTAAAGGTAAAAACAGTTTCTTCAGTAGCATATTGCTCTTCTATGATTCGTCCCTGTTCGTTTGTAAGCTGGATAATATAAGGATGATTAACAGCATTGATCAAGGTTAGTTCTATGTCACTATAATCCAGTAATTGTCGTGTGCGCACATTATAATTTAATGTGTCATTTACATTTCCATAAAAATCGGTTATGGTTGAGGGTAATATTTGAATACGGTATTGATCGTCTTCTTTGGTATCAAAAGATAAAGTCATTTTAGTTCTTTGATTATCTAATGTAGCCGAAAAAGGAAGTGCAATAGAATCCATATCTCGTATGGTAATGAGACTTTCATCCAGACGTTCTATTGGAATATTTGAAGAGAATTCAAAGGCTTTTCCTAAAACTAAAACAGCGCCAGTTTCGGTCTTAAAACTTAATGAATCTGCCTGGAGTTTTCGAAGTTTGGTGATCAAAGTATCCTTAAAAGTGCCTTTGCTCAACTCAAAAAGTAATGAATCTGCTTCAACTTTGGGTTTAAACCAAAATGAAAGTGTGTCAATATCCTTTTTTTTGGTGATACGACTTTCGATTGGAGATTCTAATTGTGATACTAGTTTAATGTTCAAGCTATCCCCATCACCTACATATCCAAAATTAATACGTTGCTCGGCCGCATGACGAGGTCGCCCTGCTTTTAATTCAAGGGTTTCTTTAAATAGAGAAAGTGTGTAGCTGGTATCTTTAGGTACTGTAATATAGGTGTCTAAAAAGGCAACTTTATCAGCGCGCGATTGAAATTTAAAATCAGAATTTTCATCTTTCAAAGCGACCAAAGCGTAGGTGCCTTCCTTTAGATTTGTAATCTCAAAAGTTTCCAGACTATCCAACGTATTCGTAACATATCTGGGAACCTGTTTATAAATGGTCGAATCATTATAGGTGCTATCTATAGTATATAGCATGACAGAAACAAAATTTTCTGATTCTCGTTTCAACGCATCTTTAATAACTCCTTTAACGGTTAAACTATCTATATAATCTCCCGTAGAAAAAATATATTTGAAATATGAAAAAGGATTATTCTCATTATTATCCACGATACTTTGTCCGAAGTTGAAAACATAGGTGGTATTGGGTTGTAGCGTATCTTTTATTTCTATATTGATATATTTTGCAGCTACCCCTTGTGGTGATATAATGCTATTCTCCAAAGGAGGAGATATAATCAATTGTTTTTGATAATCTTCAAGCTTGACATACTCATCAAAATATATTCGTATTCGATTTTCTTCAAAATTAGTAGTAAAATTTTGAGGTTCCGCTTTTATAAATACTGGCGCGATACTATCAATAGGTCCTCCATTTGGGCTTCCGCGTTTGGCACAGGTTGCCATACTAATGACCAGCACTAATAATAGCAATAGTCGAACTAAAATATTGATAGGTTTTATTAAACGCAAAATAGTACTTTTCTAATCCTGCAAAGAAACGATTATTTTGAAAGGAACGAAATACTTATGTAGCTATTGCCATTGTTGCAATACTTAACTTT
>CAZPTJ010000439.1:0-1964 GCA_964589085.1 uncultured Flavobacteriaceae bacterium
TAAAGGTTCTTTAATGACGAGCTGTTTATCTTTTAGGTGCATCTTTAAATAATCTTTATTACTTTCGATATACAATATCTCGTCCAGCACTAGTTTAATCTGTTTCTTGTTCACATTGACAAAAAGGTGATCCAGCGGCTTTGTGGCATTATCTGGATGGGCTGTAACTGAAATAGCATTAGACGTTACTTTTGACACGGCTTTAAAAAAGCGATCAAACGTAATGGGTTTTAATAAGTAATCAACAACATCCAATGCATATCCTTCAATAGCATACTCCCGATACGCTGTGGTGAAGATGACGGGAGGAAGATTGGGTATGGTTTTCATAAAATCGACTCCGGTAAGCATAGGCATTTGAATATCCAGAAACACCAGATCTACTGGTGTTGTTCTTAGAAATTCCGTAGCGAGTATGGCATTCTTAAACGATCCTAAATGCTCCAGAAAAGGTACTGCAGCAATATGCGTCTCCAGCAATTCTCTTGCCAGAGGTTCATCGTCTATCACTATACATTTAATGGATAACATCGCTTAGATTGATACGTAAAGCTACACAATACCATCCATTTGTAATATCAACGGTATAAGAAAAATCCCGATAGAGCAAGCCTAGTTGTTGTTTGATATTCTGTACACCGATCCCTTTGGTATATCCAGTACTATCCTGTTGTTTCTGAGGGGGTATAGTATTTTTGACCGTAAACCACATGATGTCTTCTTCCTGCTTTAAATCGATCTGAATTTTTGGATGTTCCGTAGCGGCACTTACTCCATGTTTATAGGCATTTTCAACAATGGATAGTAGAATTAACGGTGCAATTTTAGCGTCTTGCGTATACGCTCCTTCGACAGGCTCAGGATAGCATTTCGCGAAAGCGACATCCAGGGTATCTCCATAACGCAATTGTTCTAAAGCCATATAGTTTTCCAATAATTGAACCTCCTTTTCCAGCGGTACCAATCGATCATTGCATTGATACAACATATAATCGAGCATAGTAGAAAGGGTTGCTACCGTTTCTGGTGCTTTGTCTGATTTTTTTACCGTCAAGGCATAGAGATTATTGAGGGTATTGAATAGAAAATGAGGATGAATCTGTGCTTTCAATACGTTGAGTTCGGCAATTTTTTTATCACGTTCCAATTGTATATTCTGACGCTCTACCATATTCTTACGATTAACCAATCGATCTAAGGTCATAATCAAAGTAGCTGTCAATAATGCTGGAATATACCCTTCAAACAAAAAAGACACATCAGATAAAATTTCGAATAGTGGTTCCTGTCTAAAAGTTCCTTCACGAAATAAAGGTTCATATACATAGACATTAATCATACGATCCAAAACTCCTGCTGTATAAAATAGGAGTATCACCAACAGACCAAATATCAAATACTTTTTTGCAGTATACCATTGAGGAAGGAGGATATCATTAAAAAGATATGCCGTAAGCATCATCGCCGGAAGCCTACGCAAGTTTTGTAAGAGAATGGTATTAAATGCCTGACTATTGCCATCCTTTACAAATTGAATTAATGTAAAGCCCAACATGAGCAAGATCCAGAACTGAACCTGATATCGAATATTTTTAGAATGCCCTGCCGAAGCCTTGATCATACTTCCAAATATACAGGCATTTTTATGGATAACATTGAGGTGTCGACATAAAGGCTTTTGTCGTCGATTAAACGGGAATTCGCAAAGATCAAATTGTTTATCGCCTGGCTTTCCGTTTCTGACATCGCTATACATCGATACGTCGATTATTCCAATTTCGCTTGCAGATAGTCTACATCTTTGAGGTATCAAAAAACGAATAGTATGGCATTTAAATTCAATAGAACCGGTCGTCGCTTCTTACGTACTTTGGGCACCCTGTTTGGCTTATGGATCATCTTTAGTATCTACTATATGAGCACCTGGACCAAAACTCCAGATCGGACTCAGGAACCTGTGACTA
>CAZPTJ010000440.1:0-1946 GCA_964589085.1 uncultured Flavobacteriaceae bacterium
TCCTCGATGCCCTGCAGGAAAGTGTATCGTAAAGAGAATGACTGACTTAATCAATGAGCCTGCTCTAAAAAGCCCTACTCATGAGGCAGTTATATTTTCCGCAGGATAAAATTTGGCGACTTTTACAATCTTAACACTTTGAGCGAGTCAAAGATTCTCAGAGCCATCACCGTAGCGGTGAGTCGCAAATTTTGGTAAAAAGCTGTTTTTTGCAAAAAATCACCCTTGTATTTGTTAATTCTTCTGAAATTGGTCCAAATTGCTCTGGTTAGGGCATAGGTTTGATGTTGAAATAGACCTCGATACTTTGTTTTGGGACCATTTAACTTGCAAAAGACTTGATGAATGGTCGATTCTACATTAGCTCGTAATCCATAAACCCAGTCAGGATATTTTTCCATCTCTTTCCTCCGAAAATAGTTGACAATCGTCTTTTTTTGAATGTATCGATAACGATAATTATTACCATGCTTTTTTATGCGATAAGTTCCATTGTCTCTTAACAATGCTATTTGTTCAGTTCCATCTTTTCGGTTTGTCACCTTGTAATTTCCGTCCTCTAATAACTCAAAGTCATAAGCACTTTTAACACCTTGGATAGCCGTTGTATAAAAATTAAAATCATTTTCTGGAAGATGACTAAATTCTTCATTAGCTTGCGAGTTGTAACCACCATCCGTGAGCACCGCTTCAATTTTATCATTCACAAGCTCTTGTGTTCTTGAAATAGCGGGTTGGAAAAACTTGTCATCACTTGTCGTGGCTGGGGTAGTTTGTACGTCTGTAATTAACTCTAATTGCTTATCTTTTCCTTCTTCTTTTTCTGAACAAGTCTCGGTAATATTACTTACATAACCCGTAATAATCTGCTTTTTTGATCCAGGTTTATTTCGATAAGTAGCCTGTGGGTCGTGCGCCGATTGTAATGGAGTACCTCCCTGATTCTTCATATCTTTTGGTTTTACTACTTTAGAATCATCTTCCTGTGAGGTTGCTAATTCAAAATGTTCTTTCCATAAACGACCCAATAATTCATATTCTGAACTTTGCAAATCAGTATATAATTCATACATCGCAAAAACAAGCTGACCTATTCTTACTAGTTGCTCAGCCGCTCTCTCTTTGTTTAAACCATACGTATATTGACTGGGTGATTTTTCTAAAATAGCCTTAGCTAATATCTTGTCCTGTTCACTTAAACGTTCTCTTTGAGAAATTGACAAACTCTTATAAAATTTTCTAATCACCCCAAGACTCATCTGTAGACGGGTCGTCTTAGCAACATTTGAGTGTAGTAGTTTTGAATCCATTCTAACCTTCTTACCATTCACCTCGAAGCGAATGATTTGATCTTGAGTCAGCTCTGAAAACAAGACATCCAGTAGATTTATACCAGAATCTAACTCATAAATTAATAGGGCTAACTTGAAATTATAATAAGTCGCAGCACTCGGTACTTCATCTCCAAAATTAGTCAGCCCCAAAGCTCTATGCACTAATAGATTAAAATCACACTCATTGAAAAGTTGCCTATCCGTCCAGTTATTTCCATCCTTTAAAATCATCATCGAAATTAAAATACGTATCGACGCATTTACTCGACCATAGTCCTGACTGTATAAAGGAAGAAATATATCCTCATTTATTTTTGAAGTCACTTCTTTAAAAAAACAATTTTGCCAGCCGTTTGGATCTTCAAGCTTACTTAGTCGCTTACCAGAAAGATGCTGGGTGTATCCCTCAAAAAGAGTTGGAGCACTACTTACATCACTTTTTTTATACATTTTTTATCTATCTTTTTTCTGTCTCCAATTTACAAAATTTTATTCTGTATTTTTATGTGAATTTCGCCCAACTTACTTTTTAGAGCAGGCTCACTAGTTTACCGATCCACCGATCCACAAAGTATCGCATTGCGCAGATACCTCAATGGCCTCGGGGAGCTT
>CAZPTJ010000441.1:0-1907 GCA_964589085.1 uncultured Flavobacteriaceae bacterium
TAATTGTTGAAGAATATGCTTTCGCGAAAGCGTATAAGATGATCCAATCTGGGGAAATTACAGATGCTCAAACTATTATGCCTCTACAATATGCTAAATTGAATACACTTTTATAAAGCCGAAGCTATTTCCTGAGTGAGCTGCTTAAAAACTTCAGAAGTCAGCTGTTCTTTTTTAATAAAACGCGCATCTTCCATCGTAGTTAAAGGGATAAGATGTACATGAACATGAGGAACTTCCAATCCGATCACAGAAATACCAATACGCTCACAAGGCACCACTTTTTCAATAGCCTGAGCTACCTTACGTGTAAAGAGCATAAGTGCGGTATATTCTGCTTCAGAAAGATCAAAGATTTTATTGACTTCTTTTTTGGGAATACAAAGCGTATGGCCTTTAGCATTAGGATTAATGTCGAGAATGGCTATATGGTCCTTGTCTTCGGCCACAATATGACCGGGAATCTCGCGATTAATTATTTTAGTAAATATACTCGCCATTAATCTCTGGAAATTTCAAGAACATCAAATTTCATGGTGCCATTAGGAACCTTAATTTCTGCAACGTCACCTACTTCTTTCCCTAAAAGGCCTTGGCCAATAGGTGATTCTACTGATATTTTACCAGTCTTAATATCAGCTTCAGATTTAGCGACCAATTTATAGGTCATTTCCATACCGTTAATCTGATTTTTGATTTTAACCGTAGAATGAACGAGCACTTTAGAAGTGTCCAATTGCGATTCATCAATAATACGTGCATTGGATGCTAATTCTTCCATTTGTGCAATGCGCATTTCAAGCATACCTTGTGCTTCTTTGGCAGCGTCATACTCTGCATTTTCACTCAAGTCTCCTTTATCTCTGGCCTCGGCAATGGCTTGTGAAGCTTTAGGTCGTTCTATATCTCTTAATTGATCTAACTCGGCTTTTAACTTTTTTAATCCTTCCGCAGAGTAATATTGTACTTTGCTCATAATATCCTTTTTAAATGTGGAACAGTGTCTTTTTATTATACTAAATAATTCCCCTTACCGTTTGAGTTCCATAAAAGGGAATAAAAAAATCCCATCAGGTGGGATTTGAGTAGCAAAGATAAGAAATATTTGACGGATGTGCCAGATAAAGAAGAAATCGCAATATTTGCATATCCTAAAAAAACAAAACAAATAAGTGTTTATGCGTTCGATAATTTTGATTGCCTTTATGGCGGGAGTATTGTTTTCTTGTAATAGTGATGATGATGCCAGAGACAGAAACCCTAATCTCTTAGATATTAACTTTAGTATTACCCTTAGTAATATTCAAAGTTTAGATCTGCAAATTCCGGGGAATGCTGTTTTTGCACCTAATGGCGGTTTACGTGGTGTCTTTGTTGTAAATACTGGTAGCGGTATTTTTGCTTGGGAAGCAGCAGACCCTAATAGTCCTTTAAGTGATTGTTCTCGCATGGATCTTGACGGAATAGAAGTGATCAGTAATTGTGTTGAGGGAAGACGTTATAATTTATTTACAGGTCAGGCTGTAGAACAGGTATTAGAATTTCCATTGTTGTCTTATCGGGTAAGTCAAAGTGGTGATTTAGTCGTTGTCTCAAATTAAAATGGTCGCTCCGAAGAGCGACCGTAGAACAGCCTGATATAAAATTCCCCCAACTTGATACAGACTGCCTATTTTATTTAAAAATAACCGTG
This sequence comes from uncultured Flavobacteriaceae bacterium, assembly GCA_964589085.1. Lineage (GTDB taxonomy): Bacteria > Bacteroidota > Bacteroidia > Flavobacteriales > Flavobacteriaceae > Dokdonia. Next base: position 1,694 of record CAZPTJ010000441.1, read on the forward strand.
TACTTACACTAAGATCTAAAATGACCTGGCAAGGAAGTACGTTTAATTGTCAGCTGGTGTAAGATTCTTTAGGGACTCCAAATCTAAAAAACAATCTCTTATTTTCATACTCTTTTTAGCAAAAAATGAGGCTAACTTCTTAAAATTTAGGAATAAACGATAAAATAATTAACAATTGTTAGTTGGAAAAACCTAAAGAATAATCTATTAAATA
>CAZPTJ010000442.1:0-1888 GCA_964589085.1 uncultured Flavobacteriaceae bacterium
TATGATTAACAAACGCTTACTTATTAAGAATTTATTGGCTCATAATGATGAAAATAGTTTTTATGATAAAAAGCGTAAAATAACAATAGGAGATAAGGAGGGGAAGGCAAAATTTCTGAAGCATATTTGTGCACTGTCTAATTCCAATCCTAAAAACAACTCTTATATCGTTGTAGGGGTAGATGATAAAGATAATGCTATTGTTGGTGTTCCTTTTTTTGATGACAGTAAGATTCAAAATCTGATCAATGCTTATCTCACCAATCCTCCCATTGTCTCGTATGAAAACATTCCTTTTCCCGAGCTTCCCGAAGAAAAAGTGGTAGGACTCGTTACCATACGTGCTCAAGAAGGGCTAACGGCATTACGTAAAAACATATGGAAATATTGGGGAGGAAGTGTATTCTTTAGAGATGGTAGTATTTCTATGCCGAAGGTTTTTGATATTGAAGTGAAAGACGTCAATAGCAAACTGGTGGAGACTATTGAAAATCATGCAAGGAATAATATAGAACTAACACTGGATGGTGTGATGGATTTTGTCAATAATCGCCATAATGATATGGAGAGTAATTACAAGGTCTTTAAAGAACAGTTTGTCGTATGTTGGGCAGGGCATAAAAAAATCATTAAAGGAGAAACCTACTATTCCCGTGTTGATATAGAATTAATCAATGAGCAGGTGAAGCTATTTTATTCAGCGCTTGATGAGGTATCCATAAGCTATGATGAAGAAACATTTACCATTTTGGAATTTGTGCGTTTAGGTATGGACGAACGTTATAAATATTATCCCCTGGAAGAACAGAAACTATATTTCAAAAATAACGGGACATATACTATAGAAACACAGTTGGTTTTTGAACCTCCACAATATGATAAGAAAACGTTATATCATATTTTTAATAATAACAATGTCATTTTCTATAAGCTTAAACGAGGGATTGCTTTAAATGCTGGAGAATTTAAAGATTTGCAGCATTTGGCAGAAATGTATCTCATTTGTTACCTCAACGGTTTTGAGACGGCCCTTCAAAAATTGGAAGAAGTGAAACCTTTGCTTAAAAAATTCGACAAATCTGTGTATAAACTATATAAGGAAAACATGCGCATTTTGCGTAAAGTAAAATATAATTAAAATGAGTCGTACGCTAGCTATTGGGGACATTCATGGAGGATTACAAGCATTAAAACAAGTACTGAAACGCGCTGAAATTACATCTTCTGATCATCTTATCTTTTTAGGAGATTATGTAGATGGGTGGAGTGATAGTGTTGCTACTGTTGACTTTCTTATTGAGTTTTCGCAAAAGCATCATATAACACTTATACGAGGAAATCATGATGATTTGGTATATCAGTATTTGAAAGGTAAGCCTATGAGTCCTAAATGGATGAAACATGGAGGGATGGTTTCTAAAATGGCCTATGAAAAACTTACTGACTCACATGTTGCAACGCATATTGAATTTTACGAACGTCTGACAGATTATTATATTGATGCAGACAATAGGATGTATTGTCATGCAGGTTTTCAAAATCAGAACGGACCTCAGCATGAATGGTATAGTACTGCTTTTTATTGGGACAGAACCTTATGGGAAATGGTGTGCGCTATGCGTTCTGATATAGAAAGATCGAGCAAATATTATCCTAAACGATTGCAATTATTCCATGAAATTTATATTGGTCATACACCCGTTACTCGTTTGGGAGAAACGACTCCAGTAAACAAAGCCAATGTGTGGAATATTGATACCGGAGCAGCTTTTACAGGTACAGTTACTATAATAGATGTAGCAACAAAAGAATTCTGGCAGAGCGATCCCGTACGAGAATTATATCCAGATGAAGTAGGAAGAAATGATACTTCCTATACCGCATTACA
>CAZPTJ010000443.1:0-1862 GCA_964589085.1 uncultured Flavobacteriaceae bacterium
ATTCAGTTTTTTATTCAAAATAGGAGTGTTATTTTATATTGATTTAGCTATATAAGCCTTATGTTGATTTTGTAAAAATCATATAATCAACATCATAAAAACAGTCTATAGTCTATTTTCTAACAGCAAAGCGGTCTATTTTCTTTTATCGGACACTACTCATTTAATAAGTTAAACTATACTTCATATCTTCTTTTTAAGGTTAGGATGTGTCAAGCAAATATTTAAGAGGTATATCTTAAAACCATTTGCATTGTTTAATCCTTATAGATAAAAATGGGACATTTAAATAAAAAAACTCGACTTTAATAGTCGAGTTTTTTTATTATATAATTTTTCCTTGTTACTGTCAATAATTCCAGAGATCTTGTTCAATATCCCGTATTCGTTCCCGTATTCGGTTAGATTCGAGTAATTGATTCATGGCATTATTAGATATATATTCCCTGACTTCTCGGTCTCCCTGAACATTATCTTCTTTAAAAACTGTACCACTAAAACGTCTGCTATTTAAAAGATGATCAAAAGAAATAGGAGATGATGTATTTTTTCTATTAAAAGCTTTTGCTTCGTGTAATACATCTCTAGCGCCTGGAAACCATACCCAAAATAATTCTATGGGTGCAGAATCAGGATCATCTAGAAAATTGACATCGCCTGCTACAGGCGCTAAACCTAAAAGACGATACTTCAATTCACCTTGTCTTTTATCAATATACCATAATCCTCTTATATGGTATGCTTGAATCTCATAAGAAGTAATTCTAGTAGTATCTATATTATATGAAGAAATTGGCAAACCTTCATTATACTCCCGATATCCATCATCAGAAGTATCTACTTTTACAAGTGAGGCCTTCAATTCTTCTAAAGAAGTTTTTTCCGCAAAATATGAGTCCGAATAAATATCACTGATATATCCGCTTTTGATATTTTTAATCAAAACATCATATAATGATCTTCTATTTTTATCAATATTATTTGTGTCAATAGGATAATATAAAGGAAAATTAACACGTTCATCCAAGTCAATAATTTCCCAAGTCTGTTTTTCCCAAAGAACATCGCGTTCTCCTACATATCCATAAGGTAATGGACGGTCATTATCCTGCTCCAATTGTTCCAGAGTAGGTTCGAACATTTCTTCAGGCACTGTCGCACTCAAAATGTTCCGTTGTGCATTTGCTGTTGTAAAACCAATACAGCAAATTAGTACTATTAAAAACTTCTTTAGGTTCATACTCTAATGTATTATTTTAGTTGGTAAGCTCGATAATCACTGAAGATACTTTTCTCAATTTATATCCAGAATTACCGGCAATACTTGCATTAATATCAAATATCTGTACTTGAGATCCGCGCTTAGCACGTTGAACAGCTTTTTTTGCTTGAGCATTAAGCCTACCTCCTTGCACTTCAATTGAACCTGCTCCTTCAACTTTAATTTTAAATTTATTAACCTTTAAATTTAAATCAAAATCAAAATCAGGCAATGCCGCTCCTATCGGAGAGTTTGATAATGCCTCTTTAGACATTTTCAAAAAGCCTGTATCATCATTACGTACTGTACCTACAGGTCTAGGTATTTGCTTAATTCTAAAGGTTTGAGAATCACTAACAGGTGATCCATCAGGTAATTTTCCATTAACATTAATGGTAACTTCTCTTCCTTTTCCAGGACGCATCTCATAAGAACTGCCAGATTTTCTGGTAAGTCCTGCTGCAGAAGCGTTTACATTATTGTCGGCAACACCTGCAAAAGAAATGGTCATTGGATTAACTACTCCTTGATACACTACATTCATCTTATCAGCAGAAATTGTAGCAGAATTCGGTCTATTAATCACAGCATATTCTGAAGA
>CAZPTJ010000444.1:0-1857 GCA_964589085.1 uncultured Flavobacteriaceae bacterium
TATATTTTGCAGCACTTCCAAGTTGTAATAGATTTTCTAATGCATAATCTGGGTTTAATCAGGAAATAAAAAAAGCCTCACACATAATAATGTAAGGCTTTAATGTGGAGTCGGGCGGACTCGAACCGCCGTCCAAACAAGCAACGAAATGGCTTTCTACATGTTTATTTTCTTGTTGGTTTTCGTACAAACTCCGGTAAGAAACAACCAAGGTTTATCTTATTCCCGATTAAATTTCGTAAAAGCATCAGGACCCTGCTATCACTAGGTTTACTTTAACGAAGTCACTATATCAAATGCCGTAAACCAAGGCTTTTGAGTGACTTCCTGCTTGTCTACCTTGTAGACCGAGGCATTATCTTACTAAACTTCAGATTATGCAGCTAGGGCGTAATTGTTATCGCCGTTTAAAAGTATGAAATATGAGATTTACGAGCTATATTCCAGCGCTCGACATGCTTACTATTTAGTTAGACCCGCTGTCAAAACCAAATCGACCCCAATATGTGAAAGAACAAATGCTTAGATCAAAAAAACAAATATTATAATACGGCTCCTCGCTTTCGCGAAAGCTTAAAAAGCCCACAAATATAGGACTTAAACCCTTATCTTTGATCGCTGATATATGGTCAAAACCTATACCAAATTAAATTACTGACAATCTTACACTTAAATTCTCCGATATTTTATGAAGTTTGCTATCATTAGAGAGCGTAAAAACCCACCAGATCGTCGTGTCGTTTTTTCACCCGAAGTGCTACAAGATGCTCAAAAGAAGTTTCCTCAAGCTGAATTTATTATAGAATCATCCTCCATACGTATATTTCCTGATGAGCATTATGAGGAGGCAGGTTTTCAGGTGAGTGACACTATTGAAGGAGCAGATGTACTTATAGGAGTCAAAGAAGTCCCCATTGAAGCATTAATTCCTAATAAGAAATATTTCTTTTTTAGTCATACCATTAAAAAACAGCCCTATAATAGAAAATTGCTTCGAGCTATTTTAGATAAAAACATTGAGTTATATGATCATGAGGTGATTACAAGAGCCTCTGGAGCCCGTCTTATAGGTTTTGGGAGGTATGCAGGTCTTGTTGGGACTTATAATGGTTTTAGAGCCTGGGGGATGAAGTATAATACCTGGCAACTTCCTAAAGTAGAACATCTGGCAGATCTTACCGAAGTAAAAGCACAACTGGATAAAATTAAAATACCTTCAATTAAAATTTGTCTTTCGGGTAGTGGAAAAGTGGCTCATGGCGCAAAGGAAATTTTGGATCATCTAGGCATTAAGCAGGTAAATACAGAAGACTATCTTACAAAAACCTTTAATGAAGCTGTTTATTGTATGATTGATGTTTTGGATTATAATAAACGCAAAGATGGTGAGGCAGGAGATAAATTTGAATTTTTTAAGAATCCAGAGCCTTATGCATCAGATTTTATGCGTTTTGCTGCAGTAACAGATTATTTTATAGCGGGTCATTTTTATGGAGATGGCGCACCCTATTTATATACGCGGGAAGATGCAAAGAATAATGCATTTAATATTAAGGTTGTAGCAGATGTTTCCTGCGATATTGATGGTCCGGTAGCCACGACGATACGCCCATCTACTATTGCAAATCCTGTTTACGGTTATGACCCACAAACAGAGAAAGAAATTGACTTTGTAGATGAAAAGGCAGTGGTTGTCATGGCGGTAGATAATCTACCCTGCGAACTACCTAAGGATGCCAGTGAAGGTTTTGGACTTACTTTTCTGGAACATGTAATTCCTGCGTTCTATGATAATGACGCATCAGGGATTTTAGAACGAGCCTGTATGACGCGCAATGGAAAATTGACAGAACGTTA
>CAZPTJ010000445.1:0-1844 GCA_964589085.1 uncultured Flavobacteriaceae bacterium
GGCTATCCTTCTAAGGTTGTAAAATATTGATTTTCAATTTTTTAGATTTTCTTTTACGGGGTTCTTTGAAGCCTGTCACATTTAGGCACAAAAACTCAAACAAGTCAGGAAACTCTCGATTAAAAAGCCTTTGAGCAGGTGTCGAACCATCTTCTCTTTTGGTATCAAAATTATGAACCACCGTTAGTGCCTTTCTTTTTTGTTTCGGAATCCCCTTTTGACTATGATGAATAAAAGCTAAATATCCATTACGTCCTTCTACTTGTGAAGAAGCTCGTTGAAAAGAATTAGCCATTTGAGAAGCTCGTTGAAATAAAATGTCTTGTCGATCTATTGGGATATTTAATATCTCCATTTGTTTTAAGGTATCTTTTTTAGCTTGTTGCTTTCTTTGCTCATAATACTCGACTAGTGGTGGATTAGACCGGCCATTTTTTGTTCTACTCAATTGTGCTTGCCAATATAGAAATGGTAGTAGGTAATTAGTAACCCATATTTGCTCCACCTCATTTATTATTTGATCTTCCAGCCAACCCTTAATTTTAGTTTGACTTCTACTTATCCAATTACTTATCCCCTTTATAATATCTGGCACCTGATTCAATACTTTACTCGCTTTGTATAAGTCCACATTAATATCTAGTTGCTCTGCTAATTTACTCACTTGACACACCGTTTGTGTGAGACTTTTACTAATCTGTTCTACATCTGACCAATCATTCGATTCATTAAAAGGATGAATGATTTTATTAATTGTAGCACTATGATTCCTATAGGCTTCATAAACTGTTTCTACTTTCTTCGCAGACTTTTTTATTGCGGCTATTTCTTTTTTTTCTATGCCTGACTTTGCTGCTATAGCTAATTTTTCTTGTTGAGCTTGTTGGTGTCGCTTACCTATTTGAAGTCCCGCTAGTTTTCCCATGTCTTGTTGTAAATGAAATAGATCGGGCATAGAACAAGCATCTAAGTACTCTTCCTCTCCCAGCTTTACTAAAGCTTTCGCTCTATCACTTACTGTTCCTATAACTTGTATCCCTTTTCCTGATAAACTTTCTTGTAATGGTTTATCCCAACTTGCTACATCTCGTTTTTCACTTGACTCTTCAAAAAAAGGTAGCCACTTATTAAATCTTGACATACTAATAGCATCTCATCTAACCAGGTCTCATCCAAACCTAATACCACTTCTAATTCTTCAAGCGTGCATTGAGCTTGTTCCACTAAACCTGCATCCTGCAATTCTTTATACCATAAAATATTCGATATAATCTCATTGGTCAGCCGATAGATACTACTTTCCGATACCGCTGCCACTCCTTCTATTTGTAAATGTCCTAAATGCTCACTTATCCGTTTGGATCCTACTCCACCTTTTATTCCAAATGTATAGATCACGCTTATTATCATCCGTTTTAAAAAATTTTGCCCCCATGCTGTTTCCCATTGATCTGTACCACTTGCTGATATTCGATCTGTTTTCCTTGCTTTGTGATAAGCTACTGTACTTATTGGTGCACCTGTAGATTCGCTAACTTCTCTAAGTGTAGCTGATTCATTTGTTTGAAAGTAAGTATTGATTTCTTTCCAGATAGTTTTTAACATACTCCAAATATAGTTCAATTGTCACAATTCCCTTTTTCTTTGCTATTTTTGTCGAATCAATTTTAATCTTCTTTTTACAACTTTAGAAGGATAGCCAATTCGTCAAAGGCGCAGGTCTGAAGATGGAGAATGGGTCGTTATAGGTTGGGATGCAACAGGGATCGTCCAAGAAATAGGCGATGAAGTTTCTTTATTTAAAGTAGGTGATGAGGTTTGGTATGCTGGAGATTTGAACCGCT
>CAZPTJ010000446.1:0-1843 GCA_964589085.1 uncultured Flavobacteriaceae bacterium
TTTACTATTGTACAATGGATTCGTTGCTATTGATCTTTTCGCGAAAGCGTTATTTTGCACCGGTATGGGTTTTTGCATCTCTGAATATTTTGGTGGGAACCTGGGTATTATATATTCCACGTATCAAGGAGAAATTGAATATAGATGATGGAGAGATTGGCATCGCCTTATTTTGCTATGCTATGGGGGTTTTAGTCGCAGTGACATTTGCTTCCAAGGTTATTGATACCATAGGTGTTGGAAAATCTACCTGGATTGGAATTACGATTTTTGCACTTCTTTTTTTATTGCCGCTTATAGCATCTTCTTATGTGTTGCTTTGTATCACATTATTATTGGTAGGTGTAGCGTCCAGTTTTACGGATATCGCAATGAATGCGCTTATCGCAGACATTGAAAAAGAAGATGGTGTTCATTTTATGAGTGCTGCCCATGCGTTCTTTAGTCTGGGTGGTGTTATAGGTGCGGGTATAGGTAGTCTATTAATCTCTTATGTGGCCATACCTGTTCTCCATATGCTGGGCGTAGTTATTATTGTTATTATGACCAATACTTTGTTGATGCCTCACTTTATAGGTATGAGAAGTGTTGTAGAAAAGGAAGGAGAACGTTTTTCTTTCGGTTTGCTCAAACCGCTGTTAGGCCTTACAATCATCTCCTTTATTGTTATGGGTAGCGAAGGTTCACTAGAGCAATGGAGTAAGTTGTATCTGGAAGATATTGTTTTGGTGTCTTCTGAACGTTTGGCGGGATTTGGCTTTGTTATTTTTAGTGCCGCGATGACCGTAGGTCGTCTTTTTGGGGATCGTATAAGTACACGTTTTGGATCTTATCCTATTATGATCGCTGGGTTATTTATTGGACTTATAGGTTATGGTGCGGTTTTATCCAAAATGCAAAGTATTACTCTATTAGGTTTTGGTTTAGTGGGGATCGGTTTTTCTGTGATTATTCCTGAATTGTTTCGTTTGGCTGGACGAACAAAAGGGATTTCTTCCTCTCAGGGGATTTCTTTTGTGGCCGGAATGGGTTTTGTTGGATTTATGGCGGGTCCTGCTGTTATGGGATTTCTAGCCGATCGCTCCAGTTTATGGCTAAGCTATATGGCACTGGGGATAGCTTGTGCAATAGCTTTTTGTATTTCGATAGTGCTTAAAATTAAATCGAATTAAGAAAGTCTAAAAAGGAAACGGCAATTACAACTATCTTTGCAGCATATGACAAAGGAGGCGATACAATCACGAGTAGATTTAGGAGAGTTACTTCCTCTTATGGAGGAATTTTATACCATACAAGGGGAAGGGTTTCATACTGGGACTCCAGCTTATTTTATACGTATAGGAGGGTGTGATGTAGGTTGTCATTGGTGTGATGTTAAAGAGAGTTGGGATGCTGCAATTCATCCACCTACTGCTGCAGATGCTATTGTAGAAAATGCTGTTAAGTACAGTGATACCATTGTTATAACCGGAGGAGAACCCCTGATGTGGGATATGGAACCGCTTACGCGAAAATTAAAAGCACGCAATCTTAAAGTACATATAGAGACGTCTGGTGCATACCCACTTTCCGGACATTGGGATTGGATATGCTTATCTCCCAAAAAAAGGATGCTTCCTAAAGATGAGGTATTAGAAAAAGCTCATGAGTTAAAAGTGATCGTATATAACAAAAGCGATTTTGAATTTGCTGAAAGCTTTGCCGCCAAAGTGAATTCAGATTGTGTATTGTTTCTACAACCAGAATGGAGTGTGCGTGATAAAATGATTCCCTTGATTGTAGAGTATGTGATGGCGTATCCTCAATGGAAAGTGTCGTTGCAAACACATAAATATTTGAATAT
>CAZPTJ010000447.1:0-1818 GCA_964589085.1 uncultured Flavobacteriaceae bacterium
GTCTATTTTCTAGCAGCAAAGCGGTCTATTTTCTTTTATCGGACACTACTGTTTTGCAATCATAAATTCGAAATTAGATTATTATGAAAATTCAAAAATTACTTATATGTCTACTCTTAACCGTTATTTTTTCAAGTTGCAATGATGATGATGCGCTACTTGAGTCCATTGATGATAACGGAGTTCTTATAGAAGTATTAAGCACGACTAATAATGTCGTGTTTAATAACAATCTTAATGGTAATCCCGATGTAATTGTTGAATATAGAGATAATAATGAAGCAATGATCATCAGTTTTTGAACTGTGAATTCCGTGCACACCGACACATTTCAAATAATATTTTTTACTAAGTATTCAAATGCTATAAATTGAATCACTACTTTGAAATCAAATCCCCATTTTTTTTTGCTTGATCCACTTTGAATTCATAAACATTTGATTATTTTCATAACTCATTATTTTAAAGATTACATATTTTTTTCAAATATTAACGCAACCTTTTCCGCGTTTAACCGATTAGATTCATGACGTTGGAGTAGTTATTTATATTGATCAATACTATTTGGAAATAACAAATATCATAAGTGGTTGTAAAAAAGGCAGTTTAATAGCACAAAAAGCCTTATTTACGAGATATAAAGATCTCGTATACACCATCTCATTGAAGTATTGCAAAAATAAAAATGAAGCCGAAGATAATGTACATGATGTTTTTATTGTCCTTTTTGATCGCATAAAAAAATATGAAAAGACAGGATCTTTTGAAGGATGGATTAAACGTATCACTATTCATAAAGCTGTTGACAAATACAAACAGAAAAGAACAGTTGATCTCCCCTATACATTAAAGAGTGATTCTGATCCTATTATGATTGATAGAGAGACTATGGACATTTCTCTGGATACTATATTAAAAGCCATACAGGAATTACCCGACAAGTACAGATTGGTTTTCAATCTGTATGAGATGGATGATTATTCGCATAAAGAAATCGCACAAATGCTTTCGATATCAGAGGGGACTTCAAAATCCAATCTTCATAGAGCAAAACATATCCTAAAAGAAAAAATTACGGCATTTATCGCCATAACTCAATTGAATTTTTAAGTTATGAATCCCCAAGAAGACATAGGAAATTTAATACGTGAGAAATTTAATGGTGTTCAACAGTCATCGGATGCACCTATTTGGGAACGCATTGAAGATACATTGCACAAACGCAAAAGAAAACGCGGAGGTTTTTTCTGGATATTCGGTATGCTTTTTCTTCTGTTAACTACAATAGGAACTATAGCCATTACTTCAACCAGCAAAACAGAGGTGAACCAATCTCTTCAGGAAAAGATAACGAATTCCAACAATGAAAAACAAACAACAACTGTTCCCGTTCCCGCTGAATCAACAATAATTACTGACAAGCAACAACAAGCCGAAACTCCTTTTTATACCCTGTCACGGGATATTTCTGATGACAAAAAGGAGTCAAGGCTTCCTTTGGGAAAACCAAAAAGTGTATCAGTACAAACAGTAGAATCAACAGATACTCAAAAAAACAATACGCCCTCAGAACCTGAACCTTCTAGAGACACTTATGAAGTAGAACGAACCCAGACAGTATACCATTATTACAATAGTAAGAATGATCAGGAAGTCAAAAGCACCGATAAAAGTGTAATTGATTCAACCATGCGGGCCAATACTGTCAAAAAGGATTCTTTGCAATAGACAACATTCTTATCTTGCACATATTGAAGTCGTTTAACCCGAATTATGCAGTAGAACTTCGCAATGAGAACTGAAAGCGCAATAAAAACA
>CAZPTJ010000448.1:0-1814 GCA_964589085.1 uncultured Flavobacteriaceae bacterium
AAGTCCTTAAAACGACGCAATCAGGTCTTTAAACAAATGGAGAAAAATGAGTTTTTAACCATTGCACAGAAAGATTCACTACAAGCATTACCCTTAAAAATAAAATTTACACCACAAGGCCATTCTGATGGTATTGCAACCTATTTCCGTGAGAATTTAAGAGCTTTTATGTCAGCTTGGTCAAAAGCTAATCCCAAGGGAGAAAATGTCGATGGAAAAAAAGAGTATTATGACATCTATCGCGACGGACTGGTAATTACGACAACCATTGATTCTCGAATGCAACAATATGCTGAAAAAGCGGTGCAACGGCATATGACAAAACTCCAAAAAGAGTTTGATCGTCAAAACAAGGATAATAAGACAACTCCTTTTAGGGATATTGAAGAAGAAGATATCAATAGGATCATTACCCAGGCGATGAAGAATTCAAATCGTTGGTATACTATGAAAGAAGAAGGAAAAAGCACAGAAGAGATATTAAAGTCTTTTGATGTAGAAACCGACATGCGTGTTTTTTCCTGGGAAGGAGATATCGATACGGTCATGACTCCTCGGGATTCTATACGCTATTATAAGAGATTTTTAAGAACAGGAGTACTCTCTATGGTGCCTCAAACAGGAGAAGTCAGAGCTTGGGTAGGCGGTATAAATTTAAAACATTTCCAATATGACCATGTGCAGACAGGCAAACGACAGGTGGGTTCTACCTTTAAGCCTTTTTTATATGCAACAGCTGTAGACCAGTTACATAAATCCCCCTGTGACACCCTACCAAATACGTTATACAGCATCGCTGCTGGAAAACATGGGAATACCAAGGATTGGGAACCTAAAAATTCCAATGGAGATTATGGAGGGATGATGACACTTAAAGATGCATTAGCCCAATCAGTCAATACCATTTCTGCCCGTTTAATGGATCAGGTAGGACCTAGACCAGTTATAGAATTGGCAGGAAAACTTGGAGTTGACACAAAAGATATTGCAGAAGTTCCTGCTATAGCGTTAGGAGCTGCAGAGCTAAGCTTGTACGAAATGGTTTCAGCATACGCAACCTTTGCAAATCAAGGGGTCTATATTAAACCGCAGATTGTAAGTACCATTGCAGATAAAAACGGAACAATTCTTTATCAACATGAACCTGAAACACGAGATGTTCTCAGTGAAGAAGCAGCGTATGTTACTGTCAAACTGATGGAAGGTGTAACAGAATCAGGTTCTGGTCAACGTTTGCGATCTACCTGGGCTACAAATAGAATTGATTATAAACGAGCTGTTACAGGATATCCCTATGGCTTTACAAATCCGATAGCTGGAAAAACCGGAACCACACAAAATCAAAGTGATGGATGGTTTATGGGCATGGTACCCAATCTGGTGACAGGAGTATGGGTCGGAGGTGATGATAGGTCAATTCATTTCCCTTCATTACGATATGGTCAGGGAGCGACAATGGCATTACCTATTTGGGGCATGTACATGAAAGATTGCTATACTAATACGGCATTAAATATTTCGAAAGATAAATTTAAGGAACCTGAAAAACTTACCATCGAGGTTGATTGTGAAGCCTTTAAGGCTAAAGGAAAGATTGATGATGTCGTTGATGAATTAGGATTGGATTTATAAGCTAAAACTATATCCAAAAATTGTCAAATGCCTAAATGGTTAGATACTTTTCTATTAAAAATTAGCATAGCCTATATTTTTTGTAATTTTCAATTAAATAATACAGCATGATAAACAAGAAGGTCGAGAGTGTAGAAAAAGCACTTCAAGGCGTTGCAGATCATATGACATTTATGCTTGGA
>CAZPTJ010000449.1:0-1809 GCA_964589085.1 uncultured Flavobacteriaceae bacterium
CAAATGCTTTCGCAAAAGACAAAACAACCGACTTATTTCCTTCCTAATTGGGTAAGTCAAGAGCAAGTAAACCTAAAAAATAATGAGGCACACCCATATTTGCAATCGAAGAAATTTAAAATTCTATATTCTGGGAATGTCGGAGATAAACAAGATTGGTCATTTTTTCTGGAGTTCGCAGATCATATTGATAAAGAACACTTTGAAATTATAGTTGTAGGTGCAGGTTCACAGCGAGATTATATAGCTCAAGAAATAAAAAAGCGATCCGCCATTAGCCTATATCCTCCGGTACCTTATGAAGAACTTTCCAGCTTACTTGCAAGCGCAGATGTACATATCCTGTTTCAAAAAGCCACTATTAGAGATACGGTAATGCCATCAAAAATTCTAGGAATGATGGCAAGTAACAAACCTTCCATAATTACGGGACACCCCGACTCCGAAGTCGCAATGATTATTAGAAATTCTGAATGTGGATTTTATTCTTCAAAAAACGAACCTTCTCTTGTATTAGAACAATTAGATAAATTATTTAAAGACAATAGTTTATGTTCAGAAATGGGAGCAAAGGCAAGGAAATATGTAACAGAACATTATGCAAAAGATGAGATATTAAAAAACTTTAATAACGCCTTAAACCAATTATAAGGCATCATCTTTTTTAAGCTGTAATTACTTCCCTATTTTTGCCAAATGATCTTAATCGTAAGAAAACGGGTCGGGTTTTTTTAGAACCATCTGTTTACTACAAGATCGAGACATCATAATATCTAAAATATTGGGAAGTGAAAATAACAGTTGTTGGAACAGGATATGTAGGTTTAGTAACAGGAACCTGCCTTGCTGAAACAGGGAATGAAGTCATTTGTGTTGATATAGATAAAGAAAAAGTAGCTCGCATGAAATCAGGAGAGGTTCCCATTTATGAACCTCATCTGGATATACTTTTTGAGCGTAATATCAATGCCAGTCGTCTAACATTCACAACTGTTTTACAGGAAGGCCTAGATCATGGAGATATTATTTTTTTAGCCTTACCAACACCTGAAGATGAAGATGGATCGGCAGATTTATCCTATGTATTAGGTGTGGCAAAGGAAATAGGAAAATATATTTCAGAATATAAAGTCATCGTTGATAAGAGTACAGTTCCGGTTGGGACTGCAGAAAAAGTACAACAAACTATTGCCGCGGAGACTACCGTAGCATTTGATGTAGTGTCAAATCCTGAATTTTTACGTGAAGGATTTGCCGTAGACGATTTTTTAAAACCAGAGCGTATTGTAGTTGGGGCTTCATCAGAACGTGCCATAGACTTAATGCAAAAACTATATAAACCTTTTGTTCGTTCTGGGAATCCGATAATCGTGATGGACGAAAAATCAGCAGAACTCACAAAATACGCTTCAAACGCGTTTCTGGCGACTAAAATCACATTTATGAATGAGATCGCAAACTATTGTGAGCGTGTAGGAGCAAATGTGGATATGGTACGACGTGGCATGGGTACAGATTCACGTATTGGGAAGCGTTTTTTATTTCCTGGAATAGGATATGGAGGATCTTGCTTCCCTAAAGATGTAAAAGCACTGCAAAAATCAGGAAAAGATAGTGGCTATGATTTTGAAATTCTGAATGCAGTAATTGATATTAATGATGCGCAAAAAGTAAAATTAGTACCAAAGATAAATGCTTGGTTCGATGGAGATCTTAAAGGTAAAACTATTGCCATATGGGGATTAGCTTTTAAACCAGAAACAGATGATATTCGCGAAGCACCATCCCTCTATATTATAAATCAATTAC
>CAZPTJ010000450.1:0-1797 GCA_964589085.1 uncultured Flavobacteriaceae bacterium
TACCCGCTTACATCTATATACAAGGATGACTAATTTTATTAAAGAGAAACTATAATATAATTGCCAACTAACCAGTATTAACTAAAATTATACACTATGGAGTTTAAATTTGGAGGTTCAGAAACCAATCAGAAAACGGTATTAGAACACCCTTCAGGACTGTTTGTGCTTTTCTTCACAGAGATGTGGGAACGTTTTTCTTATTATGGCATGCGAGCACTTTTGGTTCTATTCTTAACCACGGCAATACTTGGAGATGAGTTAAAAGGATATGATCCTGGATGGGGATGGGATCGATCGGACGCATTGCTTTTGTATGGGTGGTATACTGGGTTAGTATATTTAACTCCGATTATTGGAGGTTGGATAGCCGATAAATTTTTAGGATTTAGGAATGCTGTTATTTTAGGTGCCTTTATTATGACTTTAGGGCACGCTTCTATGGCATTAGAAGGTGCGACAAGTATCTTCTTTTATGTAGGATTGATTTGTTTGATTATAGGGAATGGCTTGTTTAAACCGAATATTTCTTCGATAGTAGGACAATTGTATAAGAATAATGGTAAAGAGAAGGATGCAGGTTATACCATTTTCTATATGGGAATCAATGCAGGAGCATTTCTAGGAATACTTCTTTGTGGTTATATAGGTGAGAAAATAGGATGGCACTATGGTTTTGGACTTGCCGGTATTTTTATGTTTTTAGGGATGATTCAATTTTACTATGCACAAAAAATATTTGGTAAAATAGGCTTAAAACCAAATCAAGAGGAAGACTTAGACGATGTTATTGAAGATTCGTTAGAAGAGACTGCAGATGTTATTGAAGATGTTGTAGAAGGTAAAGGATTTACAAAAGTAGAACGTGATAGAATAACTGTTATAGGAATTTTTGCGCTTTTTACAGTTTTCTTTTGGTGGGCTTTTGAACAAGCAGGAGGATCTATGACTATTTTTGCTGCAGATTATACAGATAGGTCTTTAGAAGGAAGTGCGGCTACCACCTTTACTATTGTGAATACCATAATAACTGTGGTGCCAATGATCGTAATTACCATTGTTTTGGCTATGCTATTTAAACAAACATTTGCCAAATATTCATTATCCAATATTGTGTTAGGGACAAGTTTTGTCATTATATGGGGTATAATAATTTGGATGATCCGGAGAGAATTTGCTTCTGATAGTACAGAAGTAGCGGCTTCTTGGTTTTCAGTGTTGAACTCACTTTTTATTATTTTATTTGCACCTGTATTTTCTAAAATTTGGCAAAGCAAATTAAATCCTACAGGACCAGTTAAGTTTGCAATAGGTTTAATTTTATTAGGATTAGGATTTGCATTTTTAGCTTATGGCTCGGCAAGTATTCCAGACGGTGCTAAGACGGCTTCTGTAAGTATGGTTTGGTTAATTTTAGCCTATTATTTTCATACCATGGGAGAATTATGTGTCTCTCCAGTAGGCTTATCTTATGTAAGTAAGCTAGCCCCTTTACGTATCGTAGGAATGATGTTTGGAATTTGGTTTGTGTCAAACTTTATTGCTAACTTATTTGGTGGATTTACAGGTAGTTTTATTGATACTATTTCTGAAAAGTATGGATTATCGAATTTCTTTATGATTTTTACAGCTGTACCAATTGTGGCTGGGATCATCATGATTTTAATGAATAAATTCCTACTTAAAAAGATGCATGGTATTCGATAATTGAAATACTATTATATGATACAAGAACGTTCCTTTATGGAACGTTTTTTGTACGTAAGTTTATCATATAAACGGAGACAGAGATTTTTG
>CAZPTJ010000451.1:0-1795 GCA_964589085.1 uncultured Flavobacteriaceae bacterium
GGAATAGCAATATCAAATTTAGGTCGTGGGATATATTTTGGAGCTGGCAAATATATTTGCCACATGGCTTGTTTTTTTAGCCAATCTTTAGCTACCTGTTTAGAAACTCCTGCAGCTAATGCTAGTTTTTCTATAGCAGCAATCCCTCGCCAATATCCCTTGGGACTGTAGTATATTTTGGATAATTTATTTGAAGACATCTTTGTACGTATATATGAAGATAGATAAAACTGAATATTATCAAAACTTATCAGCTAAAGCTGCTATGAATGAATCTTTAAAAAGCGCGGGTCTTATAAGCAATGAGGAATATTTCGAAGAAAAGAAAAACATTACTAATAAAAGGTTAGAGTTTGATAAAACATCTGATTGTTTTGATAAAACATCTGATTGTTGTCCTCGTTGTAAAATTTCAATGGAGATTTATGATTGTTTTAGCCCCGTCTATCACTATGATGAAAGTAAGCTGTGCTGTCCTAAGTGTGGTTTAATAATCAAGAAATATGACGACACTTATCTGTTAACATCTGGTGGTTATATATCTTCCCCAGCAAAAGCAGTCTTTAGCCCGAATAAACATTTTGCAAATTGGCTAAATCAGATTCTTGGATTAACAGGACCTAAAGATCGAAAGGTTATAGATACTATAAAACAGTATTGTTTACAAAACAAGATTAATACAATCTCACATGAGTCTTTGAGGGAAATACTAAAAGCCTTGAACCTTTCTAAATATTACAAATATACATCATACTTTTTTATCAACCTGACTGGCTTTGAGCGACCAAACATTTCCCATGAACTTTGCAAGAGAGCTAACTTTCTGTTTCGCCAATATATTCAAACACGTGAAGACATACGCAGAGAACAGCCATCATTTGGTCCTAATAATCCTCCATATTCATATCTTATCTACAAAATATTTGATTTTCTTTTACCACGTGATGACACAAAAAATAGAATTATACTTCACTTCATTCACTTGCCTAGCAAAGCAACGCTTAACAAGAGAAATGAGGAATGGGATATTGTTTGGAATAAATTGAATAAATAAAAACTTTGTATATATGATGAAAGAAGAAACATTTAACCAGCACTGTGAACGAATTTATTCTGGTGATAAGGATACACAGTTGCATCAGGAATTTGCTTTGAACGTAATGGGTAAAGAATACCTTGCAACTTTTAAGCATGATATCACAGCTGGTAAAATATATACAATAACTAATATTGAGAGCATTTCAGTTAACGGTGATGTGGCATATGTTTTCTTGTTATATAACTTTCAGAGAATTTGGGCGCCTTCCGGGTTAGCGGAGTACTTTAAAAAAAAGAGAGATTATTCTTTTTATTACTTTAGATTAAATAATTGTAATGAATATGATGTAATCTAAATAAATTTGTATGTTAAATATGCCGTTAAAGCTACACCAGCACTTACTATTGCTAATTCTGTTTTTTGTATCGCGGCATTGTCATCGTCGTCTAAAAAATCTGATAATTGTGGTTCAGAAGGCATTTGCTCACCGGTTAATAGATAATATGCTTGCATTGCTTCATTTACATTCTTAAATGTTTTTTCTGCATGTCCCTGTTCCTTAAGTTTTTGATTAATAAAATCTATGCGTTCTAGACGCTGCTCGTTCCAAAGGTCGCGTTCGTGTTGCAATTTCTCCATAGCTAAGTTGTGTCGTTTACGTTCTGCTGATCCACTAAGTTGACTAAACAAAAAATTACTTCCGGAAAATGCAAGGGCATTTGTTAATGCTCCGCCCACCATCATAACAATTGCAGA
>CAZPTJ010000452.1:0-1793 GCA_964589085.1 uncultured Flavobacteriaceae bacterium
ATTAGGTGGAATGGGTATAGCCATTGGTAGTAATGTTGGAAGAAATTTGGCAGATGTAATGTATGGATAAAGAATTACAAATTAAAAAACAGCTTTTACAAAGGTGTAAAAGTGAACTCGCCGAACGAAGAATCAAAATTCAGGAACGACTATATGATATTGTATCAGGATTACAATCTGAAACCAAGAGTTCTGCCGGAGACAAGCATGAAACGGGTCGTGCAATGCTGCAGATTGAGCGAGAACAAGTAGGACGTCAACTTGCCGAAATTGAAAAACAAGAGCAAATAGTAAATCGCATCCAACTACATAAACAAGAACGTGTTGCTTTAGGTTCGGTAATTATAACAGATAGCCGAAATTATTTTATAGCGACTTCCTTAGATAAATGTATAGTGAATAGTTTAACGTATTACCCCATTGGATTAGGGACTCCAATAGGGCAATTATTGCTGGGTAAACAGCAAGGTGAAATCTTACATTTTAGAGATACGACCTTTACGATTTTGAATAACTATTAATGCAACAGCCACTATAGTAAAAATCTTAAATGTTCATTCATAGTTTACAACAGACACCGTAAGGGTGATCAACTTGCAGATTTATATGTCGTTTCTATATTTTTTATATAAAAAGATGGCTTTACCCCAGTTTTTAAATGAAAGGCTTTTCCAAAAGATTCAGGAGTATTAAATCCAAATTTGTTGGCTATACCGCTTATGGTGAATTTTTGATATATAGGCTCGTTTTGTAGCGCAGTTATGCAAGATGTTATACGCAGTGCATTAATATATTGAGGAAACGATTTTTCCTTGTGACAATTGATGATCCGTGAGAGATAATTAGGATTAGTTCCTATAGTTTTTGCAAGATTGTTAATAGATAATTGCGAATCTAGATATCTCTCGTTTTCCTCAAAATCATTTAAATACCTCAGAACTTTGTCTATAGTTTGCTTAGGAATGTTTAATCTTCTCGATTTTTTGCTAGGGATTAGCGTTTTGACTTCTGCAGTACATTTGTTTTCACTCAATTGTTTTTTGGTGAAAAAAGCAATTCTTTTTTTCATAATAATAGTATTTACGTATTGTGGTTTATACAATCCATCGCTGAAAATGTGATGCAGAGGTTTTGAATTCAGCAATGAGAGTAATTAATGTATTTTCAAATTTATATACTGATTTTGAGTCTTTGGAATAATTTTTTGTTAATGTGATGGATAAGAATAAAATGAGTATTAAATTGAGTCACTTTTTTGTTGGTAACAAAAAGCATGGGATGGATTGTATACTATTTGGGACAAATAAAAAGTGTGTTTTTATCGGTATTTACATAAATGATGTTTTATAACCGTTATTTAGAGTAGTCTGGTATATAATTGGTGCTATTTAAAAAGAAAAGATAAACCTTTATTATAGAATGAGATAACACATTCGCTAAAAGCCAAAAACCGAAAGGCTTTTAATTGAAATTTCAATGCATTATATTATAGGGTATAAAAGTAGAAAAATATGATGTTCCATAACTATAGAGGTATATAACATTTAATTACTTTATAAATTAATGAACCATCGCCTTAGCATTTGTTATTGTGTTTTTGCCTGTGTGCTGGGGATTGCTTTGCCCAGTATAGGACAGAACTTACCCTTTAGAAATTATACAGCTTTGGATGGGCTATCCAGCTCGGAAGTTTATGATATTGCACAGGATAATCAGGGATATCTTTGGTTTGCTACAGATCGAGGTTTGACTCGTTATGACGGAGTGACTTTTGAACAATTTGCCATCTCGGA
>CAZPTJ010000453.1:0-1788 GCA_964589085.1 uncultured Flavobacteriaceae bacterium
ATTAGAGTTGCAAGTAGGATAGTGGCTAATAGGTTTTTAATTGTTTTCATAATTCAATAAAGTTTAAATCATAGTACGTAGGGGGCACCTACGCGGTATACACAGCTATTTTTGGGAATAATGGATCGTATAGTCACACCAGCATGCTAATCCCAAAAAGTAGCATGGATGAACTATAGATAGTGAGTAAAGCTTCAAGAAGCTCTGCACCTTTGTTTAAACAGTTCAAAAGTACGGCTAGCCCATAAAGAAATAATAGGTTTACCGTTGTATATAGTACTTGTCTAGCAACCTCGAGTGTGTTCCCGTCAAATACGGGTAACTGTCCTAATTTACATCAGACAATAACTACACTCTGCTGCGCCAAGTCATTCTTTATTTTTTCCACGTTATTTCGGTATGACTTGGAAAAAGGAACCGATACATCACCATTTTTTATCATACACTTTGATTTCCCAAAATGTATGCGGGAGATAAAATGACTATTCACAATATAACTATTATGAATGCGTATAAAATGTTTAGGTAAGGATTCCTGAAAATATTTTAAGGTTTTAAAGGCACTAATCTTAGTTCCATTCGTTCGTATAATATCTGTAGTATTATTATCTGCTTTTAAGTATAGCACCTCCTTAGTATTTATAAATTTATAGTCTCCGTAGGACTTGAGGCATAGGGTGCTATTATGATCCTGCTGTACTACTTTTTTCTGAAAACGCATCAACGCTCGTCGCAGCATCCCATTACTGGAAGGCTTCACGATATAATCCAGCACATCGTTGCGTATTCCTTCTATGGCATATCGCTCGCTATGTGCAAAGACAATAAACTCCGGAAGCGCATCGATATACTTCCGGAGTTCATTAATTAAATAATAAACAGTTTTCTCCATTTGTGTCCCTGGCATTTCAATATTGAGAAATACCAAAGAAGGTAGACGTTCCAAAATAAGATCCAAACCACTTTGTTCTTCTTCTTCTACGCCTACACATATAAAATTCTCGTAATGCTCCATGGCCAGTTGAACAGTTTCAATGGCTTGTGTATCGTTATCTATGATTACATAAGGATATTCCACATTATTTCAAATAATGACACAATAGCTCAAGTTGGGTAAGCGGGCATTGTATCTTATATTCTTACTGAATATAATTGAAATCGCTAACTTAACATTACGGTTTTACCGTAATTTATATACGGTTTACCATCCAAAACCAAGTCATTTTAACATTATCTATAGAGATCATCATTTTTAAGATTCTAGAAACATCAAAAACTGCTTATAAAAAGGTCATTTATTTGAACCGTAATTCTTTCGAAGACGCTTCTTTTTAAGGATTATTATTTTTTATTGGATATCAAATATGGTTTTTATCGATAAATAAATCCCTTTTGTCGAGTAATTTTTGACCTGCAAGCATGAGTCAATACCATAAATATGAGTTACTTATTTTTATACTGTACGTATTCAGGTAGTTTTAAAAAATACGGTTTAGTGTATGGTTAATGTATCTTTCTAGACTATCTGATTCAAAGTACAAGGCGTGGTTTTATTTAAATAATAAACAGGTTGGGAATATTGTGAGAGTGCCACGCCTTTACTCTCACATAAAAACTATTTTCGACCGAGACTTTCCTTCATACTTCTTATCATAATATGTATTCTTTCCACACGAGATTAGGAAAGATCGTATGACACAGCAGAAAGTTTTTGAATTTTTATGTAGTCCTATAATCCAACGTGTCTATAAAGAAGTATTACGGAAAGATCAGGAAAAGTCCAACGCA
>CAZPTJ010000454.1:0-1785 GCA_964589085.1 uncultured Flavobacteriaceae bacterium
TCAACTTTTTCTTTTAAAATATCATATGCCATTTTATATCAATTTAGCTATACAACCTCAACAGAAGATATTTTGGAAAAAAACTCTTTAATAGACTCGTTATTACCGGAATTACAAGATTATGATATATTAGGGATAATCTATGAATTTTTATATTTCCGGAAACCATCCTAAATTGTATTAATTTTTAGACTATCTCCTTAAAAATTTGCAAATAAATAATCCTCGGTACAAGCCCACGAGACATTCAATGGATTTCTCGTTTATAAACTGATTACATTTTATTGGCGAGGCAAGCCTCAGGGGATTAAATCTTCCTAGAATAAAATTAGTCAATATCATGCTACTTGTATGGATATATCGTGAGGTATTTAGGGGAGAAAGTCAGCGTTGTTGTAATTGATAAGGGCTTGATATATCCCGAAGCATTAGGCTGCCATAGGCATGTTTTCTGTTGGTGTTAGTTCTTTAAATTGATCAACATAGAGATCGGCAATCTTACTCATAGGTAAAGCTGTTGCTGCTTTATAATTGGTGGCTTCCATCGCTTTACGATAATCGGTCTCCGTTAATAATTTTGTTATGGCGCCTGCTAGACTATCACTGTCCTCAGGCGTAAAAAACCCTCCCTGATATCCTTCATCTTTGACCAGAATACTTAGATCACCAAGATCAGGCATGACTACAGCTTTACCATAACTTCCTGCCTGATGTAATACTCCAGAACTTCCGGTAGTTGCGGTATACGGAAATGCAACCACCGTACTTTCCTGAAATAATCGCGGAACATCTGCTTCTTCGACATAACCTGTGAATTCTAATTGAGGAATGTGTTTATATTTTTCGGCAACTTCAGCCAGATAACCAGGGGTATTAGGGTTGTCCGTTCCAGCAATTGTAAGTGATACTTCCATATCAGTACGCTTGCGTATTTTGTCCACAGCTTCAATAAGCACTTCCACTTTTTTATAGGTTCCAAATTTTCCAAAGGCCATTACATTAAAAGGTCCTTGTGTTGGAGAAGCTTTAGGTTTCGGAGGAAGTTCAAAGGTTCCATGAGGAATCATGACCACCTTGGATGTTTTATATTTCGCTTGAAGCTTAGTCACATAGGGTTTAATCGTCACTGCAACCCTATCGGCTTTCAATACAATTTTGGTCAGTAGAGAACCAATCCAATGTAATACTTTAGCCTTTATAGGATTGGTCGTAAAACCCGCCTGATTCAGATCTACCGCCTCCATAATATTATGTAACAAAACAACGGTCGGAATACGCATTAATCGACTGAGCCAGGGAGAGAATAATCCCAATGCTGCAGGTATTTTTTTATCTCCGAACTTCATAAACTGTAGATTATACAGTACGGCATCCGGTCGTGTGTTTTTAATAGCGCGTGCAATACTCCATACATTACGATAGCTGTTGAATTTCCAACAGGAGCAAACTCGAATAGGACAGCCGTCTTCTTCGAATAGAAGATCTTTTGGACTTGGGAATACATCGGTATATAGCACGATTTCGGAAATGTCTGTATGTTGTCTAAAATGCTTTACCAGATGATAGGCATATTCATTCAAAGTGACCTTACTTGGCGGATATGCTGTAACAATTCCGAGTTTCATAATGCGTTGTTTTTTAGTATTTACACTACAAATATGAAATAACTCAGGGAGGAAAAAAGAGGTCTATCGTTTAGTCGACAGTTACTGTCGATGAATGGTAATTTAATGTGGATGCGACTTTTTTCAGAATATAGAAAATAGATCGCTGCGCTGATGGAAT
>CAZPTJ010000455.1:0-1785 GCA_964589085.1 uncultured Flavobacteriaceae bacterium
TTTTGCAGTGATTTCAGAACATAATAGATTTTCTATTGCATAATTCGGGTTAAATTCAAAATGCACAACGGGTTATTGCAATATAAAGTTATCCCGATCTTTAAGAAATGGTAATGTGCTGCGCATCTTTTCTATGTGCCTTTTTGAGAGTTTGGTTGTAAGTATTTCTTCTTTATTACTAAAAGCTAGTGTTTCTCCAAGCACATTATATACCGCAGAATGACCAATATATTCTAGATTATTACCATCTAATCCAATGCGATTAACCCCTATACTATATGCCATATTTTCGATGGCTCTCGCTTTTAACAAGGTGTCCCAGGCGTGAATTCGAGCTTTAGGCCAATTTGCGACATATAATATCGCATCGTAGTTTGCAACGTTTCGGGAAAAAACAGGAAAACGCAAATCATAACATATTTGCAATAATAGTTTCCAACCCAAATAATCTACAATGACCTGTTCATTCCCAGATGTATATTTCTCTCCTTCTCCTGCCATCATAAAACGATGTCTCTTATCATAGGATGTAACATCTCCTTGAGGCGTAACAAATAAAAACCGATTGTAATATAGATTATGTTCTTTTATAATAATGCTACCTCCAATGGCTGTCTCCATTTTTTTAGCCCAGTCCAACATCCAATCTACTGTAGCCCCCATCATAGTTTCTGCAACGTCTTCAGGCTCCATCGTAAAACCAGTAGTAAACATTTCAGGAAGGATTACTATGTCTATTTCTTCTGGCAATTTCTGAAAAGTTGACGCTAAATACGCACGATTTTGAACGGGGTTTTCCCAGGCAAGATGCGTTTGTATAAGCCCAATATTTAAATCTGTTTTCATAATGATAAAGATACCTGAAATTCATAGAAATCTAACCTTATGATTCTCAATTTACATAAAAAGAATAGTACTTTTGGAAGATGCAAAAACCCTTATACATTTTTGATATTGATGGTACATTAACAGATAGCATTCCTACATACATTAAGGCTATAACACAAGTGCTATCCGATATTGGATTAACAGATATTGATACCGATTATGACAATTATCTACATCATACTGATCGTTATGCACTAGCCTACAATTACGAGCGGAATTTTGGTAAACAAATTACAGATGAGCTATGTGATCACGTAGATGAATTATTGGAAAAAGAACTCCAAAAATATGCTCCTTCTACAGAAATAAAAGGAGCGCAAAAAACACTATTAACACTCCAAAAAAACAATATCCCTTTTGCGTATGGCACAGGTGCTTTCCCAAAAGCCACAATTGTAAAGATGAATCAGGCTAAACTCCCTTTAATCAAAGAAGTTCTAGCCACTTCTATGCACTCTATGACAAGAGAAGGTTTTGTAAAACAGGCCATTGACAAAGCAAAAACATACTATAATCAAATAGGTTTCCAGCGCGTTATAGCCGTAGGAGACGGTTTATGGGATTTAAGAGCAGCACAAAATGTTGGAATAGAATTTATAGGTGTCGGATTAAAAAATAAGCAAGCCCTACTGGACGCAGGTTGTGAATTATGGATTGAAGATCTTACTGATTTTCCAATAATTCAATAATTGATTTGACGCCTTGCATCTTGGCATGATCATAAGCCGTATTACCGCTTCCATCTTTATGATCAACATTTGCTCCCTGTTCCAGAAGTAATTTCACAATTTCTTCCTGCGCAAATGTAGCCGCATAAATTAGTGCTGTAGCATCATTATAATTGGCCACATTTACATCTGCCCCTTCAGAAATTAGAAGTTTGGCTATATCGGGATA
>CAZPTJ010000456.1:0-1782 GCA_964589085.1 uncultured Flavobacteriaceae bacterium
TCTGAACTTTGTAGATGCAAAGATTGCAACGCAAAATTTAATTATCCAAATTTTTTTGCAGAAAATTTCAAATCTTAGAGTTCAGACAGATGTAATCCGCATTCTTTACCCTTCACAATTTTTGTAGGATCAAAATACACTTGTTCATTGGGAAGTCCATAGAAATCAAGGTATTCTTTCAGTCGTTCATCAGAAAAATGATAGAAGGGACTGACTTTTAAAACGCCACTTGAAGATCGACTAAAAATACCTAAGGTCGATCTGAAATTTGTTTGCCCCTTTCTCAAATTGGTAAACCAGGCATCTGGTTGATGCGAAGCAAAAGCACGTTCTAAGGGTTCAATTTTTACTATTCGTGTAAAGGATTGATGACCGGCTTCATCTGCCATATAATCTCCAAAGCGATGATCGAGGAATGCCCTGGTACGTTGAGGAGTATATATCTGAAGATTTAAATCAAGTTGAGCGGTTAACTGTTGCGCAAAACGATAGGTAGTACTCATATTATATCCAGTATCTGCCCATAAAACAGGTACTTTTTTATATTCTGCAGATAACGCATGTAGCAATGAAGCGCTATATGGTCCAAAATTGGTAGTAATTACAGGACGCTGAACCAATGTCAAAACATATTTGATAATGGTAGATGGATCTGCCTTTTCGAATCGTTTATTTAACTCCTTTAAATCTTCAAACATGAATTACAAAAGTTGATATATCAAAAATAGAAAAAAATTATTATCCTAGTATTCCCATAGGTTAATATCTTATTAAATTTTCTTTATACTCTTCATTATATTACCCGCCTTTTTTTTCATAATTTTGCTTGCTAAACTTTTTAATACACTTCATATACTTTTTTGTTTTTATACGGTGTAATAGCCTTAGATAAAAAGAGACAAAGTGCCGAGTATTTTAAAATTTAAAAAATCAAATAGACTACATGGCTTATTTATTTACTTCAGAAAGTGTGTCTGAAGGACATCCCGATAAAGTTGCAGACCAAATCAGTGATGCATTGATTGACAATTTTATAGCCTTTGATCCAGAGAGTAAAGTGGCTTGTGAAACTCTTGTCACCACTGGCCAGGTCGTGCTCGCTGGAGAGGTTAAAAGTAATACGTATCTAGATGTCCAAAAGATTGCAAGAGAAACCATAAACAAAATAGGATATACGAAAGGCGAGTATATGTTTGATGGTAATTCCTGTGGTGTCTTATCTGCAATTCATGAACAATCTGATGATATTAATCGCGGGGTAGATCGCAGTGAAAAAGAAGAACAAGGTGCAGGTGATCAAGGAATGATGTTTGGATACGCAACTACAGAAACGGCAGATTTTATGCCTCTTGCGTTAGATCTCTCTCATAAAATACTTGTTGAACTTGCTCAGTTACGTCGTGAACATAAAGACATCACCTATTTACGCCCAGACTCTAAAAGTCAGGTAACTATTGAATATAACGATGACAATGTACCTCAACGCATCGATGCGATCGTAGTTTCTACACAGCACGATGATTTTGATACCGATGAAAAAATGCTGGCTAAAATCAGAAAGGATATTGTAGACATACTCATCCCAAGGGTTGTTGCAAAACTTCCTAAGCCCATAGCAGATCTATTTAATGATCATATCAAATATCATATTAATCCGACTGGGAAATTTGTTATCGGTGGACCACATGGAGACACTGGTTTAACGGGTCGTAAAATTATTGTAGATACTTATGGTGGCAAAGGTGCTCATGGTGGTGGTGCTTTCTCAGGAAAGGATCCTAG
>CAZPTJ010000457.1:0-1780 GCA_964589085.1 uncultured Flavobacteriaceae bacterium
GTTAAATTTAGTGGAAGTGTTATTTTAAACTTCCCACCATATCTTCTGGTTTCACCCAGGCATCAAACTCTTCAGGAGTAAGATAACCCAGATTAACGGCCTCTTCTTTTAAAGTAGTTCCGTTTTTATGTGCTGTACCTGCAATTTCAGCTGCTTTATAGTATCCAATTTTGGTATTTAATGCCGTAACGAGCATCAATGAATTATTCAATAATTCATTGATACGGGTTTGATTAGGCTCAATACCCGATGCACAGTGCTCAGAAAAAGAAACACAGGCGTCGCCTATAAGTTGTGCAGATTGTAAAATATTTGCAGCCATCATAGGTTTAAACACATTCAATTCGTAATGGCCTTGTAATCCACCTACACTTAAAGCAACATCATTACCCATCACTTGTGCGCATACCATTGTTATAGCTTCACATTGTGTGGGATTTACTTTTCCTGGCATAATGGATGAACCTGGTTCATTTGCGGGAATGGTGATCTCTCCAATACCACTACGTGGTCCGGAAGCCATCATACGGATGTCATTTGCAATTTTATTTAATGAAACAGCCAGTTGTTTTAGTGCTCCATGTGTTTCAACAATAGCATCATGAGCTGCTAGAGCCTCAAATTTATTATGTGCAGTTTTAAACGGTAAACCACTAAATTCTGCAATAAACTCAGATACCCGTTTTGCATACCCTTGTGGCGTATTAATTCCTGTACCTACGGCAGTACCACCTAAAGCTAGTTCAGATAAATGATCTAAGGTGTTTTCAACAGCTGTAATCCCATGATCTAGCTGTGAAACATATCCAGAAAATTCCTGTCCTAAAGTTAGAGGCGTGGCATCCATTAAGTGGGTACGACCTATTTTAACTACATTTTTGAAAGCATCAGATTTCGCTTTAAGCGTATCTCTTAATTGTATAACACCAGGAAGTGTAACCTCGACAACTTTCTTATAGGCTGCGATATGCATCCCAGTTGGAAACGTGTCATTGGACGATTGAGATTTATTGACATCATCATTAGGTTGTAATGTTTTTTCTCCTTCACCTATAGTTTGTCCAGCGAGTTGATGGGCTCGGTTAGCGATAACCTCATTCACATTCATATTGCTCTGCGTTCCAGAACCTGTTTGCCAGATTACTAATGGGAATTGATCATCGTGTTTTCCTTCCAATATTTCTTCGCACACTTGTGCGATGAGATCTCGTTTTTCTACAGGAAGTACCCCCAATTCACAATTGGTAAAAGCTGCGGCTTTCTTTAAAATAGCAAAGCCATATACGACTTCAATGGGCATAGAAGCTGGAGCTCCAATTTTGAAATTATTACGAGAGCGTTCGGTTTGTGCACCCCACAATTTGTCTGCAGGTACCTGAACCTCTCCCATCGTATCTTTTTCGATTCGATATTGCATGGTTGATTTGATTTTGTACGTGCAAATTTACGATTTTGAGATGACTACTTTGTGTTAATAGCATGTCAATAAATGTGATTTGTCGCTTGCGGGAAATATATTTAATGTAGTATCTTTGTCCAAAATTGAGAAACTACTTATTATGTTTGATTTTGATCAATATCTTGGATTTTTAGCATTCCTAACTATATTAACTATTGGTTTTTGGTTAATGATCTTTTTGTTGACTTTTGCCATACCGTATTGGTTAACAGGATCAATTCTCGAAACACTTAAGGAAAAACGTGATGCCCGTAAAGCTAAGCGTCTAGAATCATAAAAATATTTTATAGTATATATCTAAAAAGTCAATCCTAGGATTGA
>CAZPTJ010000458.1:0-1772 GCA_964589085.1 uncultured Flavobacteriaceae bacterium
TCAACTTTTTCTTTTAAAATATCATATGCCATTTTATATCAATTTAGCTATAGTAGTGTCTTCTTTGAATTGAATTTCAAAAAAGTCGGTAGGGAGTACGCCCAATTCTTTTTGATAGCGTTTACCAAAGCTTATTACATAGCGATTATTATAATGATGCAAGGCTCCATGAAACTGGATCATGCGTTTTTCAAAATAAGCCAGTATATGAACACGCTTATGTCCCGCTTCTATAAACGGGATCGCCGCTTCCTCAGGAACCACAAGGCCATGAGTACCTTCAAGTATAACAGGAAATCTTTTGGAAATGAATCCTTTTGCCATATGGAAAGTTATTACCCCTGTGTTTTAATCAGACAGCGTGGTGATCACCTGCGTCTCGTTATGTAAGGTCTTATGCACCGGACATTTGTCCGCAATTTGTACGATACGTGCGATCTGTTTTTCGTCAAGTGTGGGTGCTACAATTTTTATCGCACTATTAAAGGTATCAATCTTATTATCAGAGTCTTCACAGGCTGCGCAATCTTTGGCATGTTCTTTTCCATAACTGGTATGAACCTCCACATGGTCAATTTTCCATCCTTTACGACGCGCATACATTTGCATCGTCATCACCTTACAGGCCGAAAGACTGGCAGAAAGCAGTTCATAAGGCGTTGGTCCAAAATCATGACCACCCACACTTTCCGGCTCATCAGCACGCATATAGTGACTTCCCAATTTCATTTCGGTTGTAAAATCATCATCATCATCCAGACTGGCGACCACCTGATAATTGGTTTCTATTTCTTGTTGCTCTGGAACAGGAATATATCGTGCAGCCCATCCAGCAATGACCTGTCCCACATAAGCAGCACTTTTCTTGTCGATTAATAAATGTTCAGATCCATCGAGCGTTACAAAACTTTTAGGGTGATGCGCAGCAAGATAAATCTCTTCTGCATTTTTAATATTAACCGTAGTATCTTGAGGAGAATGAAAGATCAACAGCGCTTTATCTCCTATTTTCTTTGCAGCATTGGCACAGGAAAGAGATTCCAGATCATCAATAAACTGTTTTTTAAAGGTAAACGGACGTCCGGCGAGTGTTACATGAGCTTCGCCCTGATTTTTGATAACATCCAGTGCTGGTCCTAATTGCTTTTGGACATGAGCAGGATTACTCGGTGCTCCAATGGTGGTAATGGCCTTTACACTGTCCAATTGTGTTCCGGCAAATAAAACCGCAGCACCTCCAAGAGAGTGTCCGGCGAGTAGGACAGGAGCCTTATAATTTTCTTCCAGAAATTGAGCCGCCGCTACTAAATCCTCAACATTGGTTGTAAAATTAGTATCCGCAAAATCTCCTTGACTTCGATTGAGTCCTGTAAAATCAAAACGCAACACTCCAAATCCCTCTGAAGCTAGTGCACGGCTGATATTACGAGCAGCCGAAAAATCTTTACTACAAGTAAAACAATGTGCAAAAATGGCATAATTATGAGGAAATTGATCTGCAGGAAGGTCTAAACGACCTGCAAGTTCTTGACCTCTGCCATTGCTGAAAGTGACTTTTTGTGATCTCATGGAATGTTGTGATTAGTTATTTGGATAATTTCTTCCGGCATTAAGTCGTCAAAAATAAAAAAGATTTACACTTTATTCTTCCACAATGAAAACAGATCAGGTGGAAATCAATTTTGAAAAATTATTTCAATTGTAAAATAAAATGCAAGATATAATTTCTAAGAAAGATGATCCTATTTTTTAGCTATGATGTACAGGTAGTC
>CAZPTJ010000459.1:0-1730 GCA_964589085.1 uncultured Flavobacteriaceae bacterium
GCCAAAGCGCTTTCCTTAGTAAGTATTACCGTGATTTTTCATCTTTTCTTTATTCTTATAGGTATCGCTTATCAATTGCTTAACGGCTTTACTCGTATAGAATTGGATGTGTACCTCTTAGATTTCTTTTATGATAATCTGGCACAATACATCATTTATAGTGGCGTGATGATTTTAATACAGGTGCTGGTAAGCAATAAATATATAGGCTATTTTGTGTCTATACTCCTCATTTTTGTTTGGAGTATTATTTTGGGAATTATGGATATTTCCAGCAATATGTTGGATATAGGCGCCAGTCCATTTCTTCAATATTCAGATATCAATGGTTTTGGACCTGGTTTAAAAGGCACCTTATGGTTTAATGGATACTGGATGTTATTTTCACTATTATGCTTACTTATTGCAGGAGCATTATGGAGTCGAGGTTCCAAAAGTTCATTAGCCCAACGATTTAAAATTGCAAAAAAACAGGTGCCCAAAAGTTATCGCGGGTTTATTGCTGTTACAGCAGTGGCCTGGATAGGCGTAGCAAGTTTTGTGTATTATAATACACAGGTATTAAACCCATATCGTTCGGGAGATACACAAGAACAACTAGCTGTAGATTTTGAAAATACCTATGGTAAGTATAGAGATATGGCGACACCCAAGGTTACCGATGCCAAATATTATATTGACATTTTTCCGGCTGAACGTAATGTAGATGTTAGAGCTACTATAGAGCTGACGAATGAGACAGAAGCTGCTATTGATTCTATTCATTTTTATTACAATGATGGATGGGAAACCAAAGTCACTATTCCTGGTGCAACTGATGTTTTTGAGGATGAAACCTATTTACTTCATATTTTTAAATTAAACACGCCACTCCAACCAGGAGCATCTATAGTCGCTACGATTGAAAATAAATATAGGACGAAAGGTTTTGGCAACAACCGCGGGAATACAAGCATTGTTAAGAATGGAACCTTCCTGAATAATGGACAAGTGATGCCGGTTATGGGATATAATGATGGGTATGAGATAGGAGATAGAAATACACGAAAGAAGCATGGTTTAGCTGAAAAGGAACGTACTCCGGAACTCAGACGTGATTCTTCGGAGTATCATATGAAGAACTACTTAAGTAATGGTCAATCAGATTTTATTAATGTAGAAACGGTGATCTCTACTAGTGATGATCAAATCGCTATCGCTCCGGGCTCACTTGTAAAAAAATGGAATGAAAATGGCCGTGATTATTATCACTATAAGACAGACACCCCTTCCTTAAACTTCTATTCGTTTATTTCGGCAGATTATGAGGTAGCAACGCGCAGCTGGAATGGTATTGATATAGAGGTATATCATGACAAAAAACATCCTGAAAATGTGACTATGATGCTAGATGCAGTAGAGCGTTCGCTGGATTATTATACCGAGAATTTCGGACCCTATTATCATAAGCAATGTCGTATTGTGGAGTTCCCGCGTTATGCGTCTTTCGCGCAAGCATTTCCTGGCACCATGCCGTATTCTGAGGCTATAGGTTTTGTGATTAACCTTGAAGATGAAACCAAAAATAATGTGGTAGACGCCGTTATCGCTCATGAAATGGGACATCAGTGGTGGGCGCATCAAGTCATTGGAGCCAATATGCAGGGTGGCACGATGATGAGCGAAAGTTTCTCAGAATACTCTGCATTAATGACCTTAAAAAGTATCTCGGAGACTCCTATGGAGATGCG
>CAZPTJ010000460.1:0-1716 GCA_964589085.1 uncultured Flavobacteriaceae bacterium
GCTATTATCTTTCTCCTCAGGATTCTCTGGCTTTGGAATATATTGTTCCCGTTGAACAGAAAACTGTTTTCACATTAAAAGAATACTCGTATAATTTATTAGATAATACGTTATTTACGGTAGCGGCACGTCCAAAAAATACGTATCCAAAACAGTTTATTGCCAATGATGCCGTAGTTTTGGAGCGGATTATTGATCCGGATGCATATCAACTTTTTGTCAAAGACACCTTAACAATAGATACTATTGAATAAAAATATAACAATTGCAGGATTGGGTTGGTTAGGGTTACCACTAGCACAACATCTTAAATTGCTTGGATATAAAATTAAAGGAAGTGTAACCGATAGTACAAAAGCTAAAAGTTTAAGCGCTCAGGGAATCAAGGCATACTCTTTAATTTTAAGCGAAGAAGGCACATCAGGGGAAATAGATCAATTGCTCGATGATACTGATGTGTTATTGATTATGATCCCACCAGGATTACGAAGGGATACAGGATCAAATTATGCACTGAAAATGGCGCACTTTATAACAAAAATTGAAGCTAAAGGTATCCGAAAAGCTGTTTTGGTAAGTAGTACAGCTGTGTATGATGATACTCAAGGTGTAGTTACAGAGAAAGATGTACCTAAGCCAGATTTGAATGCTGCCAAACAGCTGTTTGACGTAGAACAGCTATTTTTTAATATGCCTCATCTCAAGACCAGTATTATTCGATTTGGAGGACTTTTTGGTGGAAGTAGGAACCCCGTTAAATTTCTGGCCGGACGATCAGGATTGCGTAATGGTAATGCCCCCGTGAATCTTATACACAGAGATGATTGTATCGGAATTCTTACAGCGATTATAAAACAAGATGCTTTTGGTCATATTTTTAATGCAGTAATGCCAGAACATCCATTAAAAAAAGTGTACTACAAGGAACAAGCACTTAAACTTGGATTAGAAGCGCCACAATATGAAGAAGGAATACCTAATGAAGTGTTTAAGCAGATCGATAGTGTTCATCTTTCGACGGTACTTAATTATACATTTAAGTATAAATTCTAAAGCTTTAGTTTGTGTAGTTTTCTCATAAACAAATATTTAGAATACGAAATATATTGGTAATAATCAAAGAGGTATAGAAGATAAAAATCCTGAATGTATACTACACTCAGGATTTTCATAATAATGTTATTACACATTCATATTACCAAATGCGAACACGTTTTTCTGGTTCAAGATACATTGGATCCCCTTCTTTAATATCAAAAGCCTCATAGAATGCATCGATATTCAACAAAGGTTGAACAGCTCTTACTTTTCCTGGAGAATGCGGATCTGTTTTTATTTGGGTGCGTAGTGCTTCATCTCTGCTCAGTGTACGCCATACTGTTGCCCAGGACATAAAAAAGCGTTGCTCTGCAGTAAAACCATCAATATCATCAGGACGTCCATTTTCTGCAAAGTAGCGTTGTAAACCATCATAAGCTCCCAGAACACCTCCTAAATCACCTATGTTTTCACCTAGCGTAAATTTTCCATTAACATATACACTATCTAATACTTCAACTTGTCCATACTGTTCTGCCAATGCATTACCACGTTCTGTAAAAGCAGCAAGATCTTCATCTGTCCACCAGTTTTTAAGATTACCATCTGCATCAAAACGAGCACCACTATCGTCAAAGGCATGGGAGATCTCATGGCCAATTACCGCACCGATTCCTC
>CAZPTJ010000461.1:0-1688 GCA_964589085.1 uncultured Flavobacteriaceae bacterium
ATTTAATGATAAACGCCTTCTAAATAAGCAAGAAATACTAGCGATACGCCTCCCGGAAGAAACCGATGAGACTATAGCCATTTCATCTAAATATTTAAAACGCAAACCCATTTTTAAACATAAAATTAATAAAAAACAATTCACGGTATTTACTGACAAAAGTGGCGCTCACCGTGTATTTTTTACTGGTGATCTTGATTTTAAAACTTATGATAAACGTTTCGAAGCTGTTGATACCAATAGAATCGTATGGAATGTTACGGAAAATTATTTAGAGAATACTGCTACTGGTGAACGTCTGGAAAGACTACAAAGTTTTAATGCATTCTGGTTTGGATTTAAAGCTGCTTTTCCAGAAACCAAATTGATTAAATAACGATACTATAAGGGGATTATCAGCAATTCACATTAATTTGATTAGGATTGCTAACGGTATACATTTAAATTTGCCTTAAAATCCATGAATGTCTGAAAGTGCATTTAATATTGATCATCAGGATGATCTGAGTTATAAAATCACCATTGGTTTAGAACGTGTAGCTGAAGCGTTTAAAACCTTACTTTGGGATCATGCTAAAGAAGTCGGATTAAGTCCTATTCAAATTCAGATATTGATTTTTGTAGCCTATCACAAATCTTCATTATGTACAATCAGCTATCTGGCAAAAGAATTTAATGTGACTAAACCTACGGTAAGTGATGCTGTAAAAGTGTTGCATCAAAAGGAAATTGTTATTAAAAACAGTTCACTTCAGGATAGTAGAAGTTATATGATAGCACTTTCAGATCGTGGAAGAAAACTACTTAAAAATATTGACCAATTTGCTCAGCCTATAGTTGGGGAAATTAGAAAAGCAGACGAGGAAACTCTAAAACAATTGTATGCAACGCTGCAACAACTTATTTATGGTTTACATAGGAAAGGCGTATTAAAAGTACAACGTAACTGCTATGGTTGTTCCTTCTATCGTCGAAATGACAATGGACATTATTGTAATTATCTCCAGAAAAAATTAGAAGGAGAAGATATCCGTATAGATTGTCCGGAATATAAATCTCTTCATTAGCAAAAAAGCGCTCTCGATACCGAGAGCGCTTTTTTATTTCGCAATAGTGAAACCCTATATTATATCGCTCCCCATTCTTTCAGAGAGTCTGTATTTAATTTAATATAATCTGTGTTTTTTGAGGCTTTGGCATCAACAAGTGATGCTTTTGCAGCTTTAATTGCACCTGCCTTATCGCCATACTTTGCAAGGATAAGCGATTGCTGACGTAATTGCCAGAAACGAGGAGTCTCAATCAGCTCCATCGCCTTATCCATATATTTTTTTGCAACATTGATGTCCTTATCAGCACTTAAGTAATATACAGCAGCCGTATAATAATCGTTTCCAGAAGGGCCATTCATTATATTTTCAATATTGGCTACAACAGTAGCATCAGTAGGCACTCCAAAAGGCACAGCTACATAAGTATCTTCCCAGATGAAACCTATGTTTGCACTATCATTTTTTAAATCATCAAAGGTGATCGTAAATGATTCTACCTGCATAGGCATTTTTATAGTTGGAACATTAATACTCGCTGCCACTTTGCTGTTATCTAACTCGGCTGGTGCTCCACCTCCATCATGTTCTGTATAAAAATAGACATCCCAGGCATTTGCTGCAGGCTTTGTGAAAATA
>CAZPTJ010000462.1:0-1663 GCA_964589085.1 uncultured Flavobacteriaceae bacterium
GAGACCTTTGAAAAATCCGTATGAATTTTAATTTTTCTGTAATTTTACCTTCTTAGATTTAATTTTGAGAAAATTAGTCTTAAAAGCGATAGTTTTTTTGTTTGAAAACAGAGCTTATTTAGTCTGATATTCATTTTTTTTATTCATTTTTGGCTAATTGATACACTAATCCTGGCGAGCGCTTTAAATTATGAGCAATCGCCTCCAATACATGTATGGAATGGACTTTATCTTTTCCTTTGAGTCGAGTAACACCTGATCCAAACCACCGTTTGAGGCTTCCAAAAGTTCGCTCTACTACCCAACGGGTTTTACTTATGGCTTTATTGTATTTTATTTGCCAATGGGTTAAAGGCTTGTTACGATAAGCCTGATGCATGATCCTGCTTTTACTGCCTTTATTTTTTAGCATGTTGTCATTGGCTTTGCTTTTATAGCCTTTGTCTGCCATCACCTGTTTACGTTGTGATTTTGGTATTTTATCCATTAGTGGAGTTAACCCTTTACTATCATGTTCATTAGCTGTTGTGGTATGTACTCCGAGTATTATCCCGTTTTTGTCTACTCCAATATGCTTTTTGTAGCCATAAGTATATTTACCTCTCTTTTTTACCCAACGTGCCTGATTATCTGCATTGGACTGCTCTACTTCTTTTAATTTATGATAAGTAGTCTCCTGATCTAAATGATCTTGTAGACGCTTATTTTCATTACGATCCTCTGCTACTTCATATGTCGTTACTCCTTTGGGATTAAACGGACTTTCTGTTAACGAAGCATCAACCTTAAGGCCATCTTTGATGATTAATTTATGACTACTCAGTTGTCTATTTATCTTTTTTAACAAGCGATCGTAAGCTTTTTTCTGAGTTAACTCTGTTCTAAATCGACTTAATGTGCTATGGTCGGGAACACTATCTTCTATCGATAAATTACAAAAACGCATGGCGCTTAAACTATCATTTACCATTGCTTCGGTTTGCACATCACTCAAATTATACCAAATAGAGATCAACTGCATTTTAAACAAAAGTAATGGATTGTAGGCTTTGGTGCCACGAGCTTTTAATCCTCGTTTATAAACCTTTTTCAATTCTTTTTCAATTGGACACCAATCTATCAACTTATTGATTTGTAGAAAAAATTTATTCTTAGAGACCCGACGCTCAACATAGCCATCTGTAAAACCCATTTGTATCTTGTTTTCATGTTTATAACTCATCAAGAAACAAGATACGAATTATTTGAAAAAATTAAATTTTAGTGCAAAGGTCTCAATAACATTGGAGGTGTTAGAGGTTGGGTTATAGATAATGTTATTCTAGATGCCAGTGATATTATACCTCGTCAAGGACATTATGGAGATCCTGAAGAAAGAGGGTGGGCATTAGATCTTGTAAATATTAAAGAAATTACTGTCTCTGGTAATATTGCATCAAATAGTATTGGAGGTTTTAGTTCTGGCTTAATGACAACCATAAACGGTCCTAATAGCGGAGGGAATCCAACAACTGTAATTTTTGATGAGAATATTACAATTGGTTATGGAGAAGATGAAGATCATAATCATACAGGTCCTTTTCTAGATTCTGAAAGAAATATAAGTTCTTATATGACTCAGCTTGGACTTAGTGGAGGGTTAGAAAAATTTATGTTGGAAGTT
>CAZPTJ010000463.1:0-1633 GCA_964589085.1 uncultured Flavobacteriaceae bacterium
AAAACAGCTTACAAACTTCTCAAAGTCTGCTTCTGTATTATAAACGTGTGGAGAGACGCGAATAGCTTTTCCACGAACACCAACGGAGATGTTGTTTTGTTTAAAACGAATCTGCAGTACATTTAAGTCTATATGTTCTGGCAAATACACTCCAAAGAGATGATGAGGACGATAGGACTCTTCTTCAATAAAGCACCCTTTTGATCTAAGAACATCAATGGCCTTCACCGAAATATAACGACAATAGGATTGAATATAGGCAGTCCCCCAATCCAGTAATTGTTCTATAGCACGGATTTGCATGGGGACCAAAATAAAATTACTGGATTCTCCAACACAATAGCGATCTGCCTTAGGTTGAAAATCATCTTGATAATTGACCAATTGTGAAAAATCTTCACTGTTTAATCGACTCATCCAGTTATATTCCAGGGGTTGACCCTCATTAAAACTATCGGCATAATACGCCATACCGATGGAGTAAGGACCTAATAGCCATTTATAACCTCCACAAATTAAGGCATCAGGTTGGATTTCTTGAACGGAAAACGGAAGTGCGCCTACGCTTTGCGTGCCGTCGATGATCAATTTTGCACCAACTTCATGTGCTCGTTTTCTTATAGTGACCAAGTCAAATAAAGTCCCATCTGCCCAATGGATATGGGGCATAGCTACCACCTTAGTTTTTGTAGAAATAGCCTCTAGAATCTTCGTATTCCAGTGTTGTCCTCTATGTTCAAAACGCTCCGGAGGTGTGATCATGTTGATAACGGCCCCAGTTTCTTGTGTTCTTTCCCTCCATGCATAGACATTACTGGGGAATTGTTCATCCACCAATAAAATCTCATCGCCTTGGGATAGGGGACAGTTTTTGGCAACAGTAGCAATCCCATAGGAGACTGAAGGAATGATGGCACAGTTCTGTGCATCAGGAGCATCAATAAGTTGTGCAAATCGTTCTTTTAAGCGCTTACGTTCTGTAAAAAAATCCTCTGGTTCAATACTCGTCGGATTACTTTTTCTAATGACATTTTCCAAACCGACCTGATCAACACTTTTAAGTTGAGGGGACATATAGGCGCCATTAATATAGGTGACGTTATCAGGTAATGAGAAGAGGTGTTTCTGAGATTGCATAGGGTGGTATTTATAGAAGGCAAAAATAAAGAACTTGAAATAGGCACAATCCTAATATTAAGCTAAAGAAAAAGTACATATTCCTAAGGTGTTTTACCAAATTGAAAAGACTTAAAAATCATGTATAAACTCAGGGAAATAGATAACATTAAGTTAACATTCAGATTGTAAACTTTTTGCGAATAATGCGACATATATGTTAAACTGCAATACATCATGGAAAATATATTTGCAAACCAACAATTTCCTGAATCTTTTATAGCAATGACTGCAGCACTCAGTTTTGAAACACAAAACTATGTTGCAGAACTTTTGACTTCAGAAGAATCTTCTTTACTATCGTTTGATTTTCCTAAACAGGAACAGAAAGTAACTCAGGATGAGGCCTATTGGGAAGTTCTGGGAATGGTGGAATTCTAAATCATTAAGTAATTAAATAATAGTTACGATATATAAAAAGAGGCTGTTTTTAAACAGCCTCTTTCTTTTTCAATAA
>CAZPTJ010000464.1:0-1629 GCA_964589085.1 uncultured Flavobacteriaceae bacterium
TTTCTGCATAAAGCAACCAATAAAGAGACTATTTCAATTACAGCTAATTTATTACCTGCGCACAATCTTGCTCCACCTCCAAAAGGCATAGATGCTCTTGGGCAATGATTTGGCATTTTTGATGATTTTAGCCATCGTTCTGGAGAAAATTCAGTTGCATTAGAGAAAAACTGATTCTTAAAAGAATCTACGCGGGTAAGTAGTAGAAAAGTAGATTTAGCTGGAAATTTCACACCCATAATCTCCGTTGCACTTAAGTTTTCTGATGATATCATTGGAGCAATAGCCCTTAACCGTAGTACTTCAGAAATAAAAGCTTTTGTATATTCTAGATTAGCGATATCGTTAAACTCTAAAT
The DNA here is from genome assembly GCA_964589085.1 of uncultured Flavobacteriaceae bacterium. Classification (GTDB taxonomy): domain Bacteria; phylum Bacteroidota; class Bacteroidia; order Flavobacteriales; family Flavobacteriaceae; genus Dokdonia. The sequence goes on from CAZPTJ010000464.1 coordinate 359, forward strand.
CCCTTTCTCCAATTACTTCTTGAATTTCTAATCCTATTTTTTTTTGAATTTCAGGATGTTGTGTTAGGTGATATATTGCCCATGAGGATGAAATAGTAATGGCATCTTTTCCAGCAAGAAGTAAGGAAAATACATTTGCAAATACATCATCATTATTAAATTTATAGTGATTTTCTCCTCGTGCCCTTATCATTCCTTCTAATAAATTACTAGGTATTTCGTCCTTGCGTTCATTTGAATTTATTTTTTCTCTGTATTCCTGAATCATTGGAATAAATAGTGCTTTAAATTCTTCCATAATTCTGTCAATCTCACGGTCTTTAGAACGCTTAAAATACTTCCAAAAAGGAAATGCTCCTGGCATAATACGCTCACTAAATATTGGAAATACTTTGTTGAAGTAATTATATAGCTTAGAATCGTTATCTTTTATAGAGTTTAAATCATAATTGAACATAAGCATAGTGCTTACATCTAATGCCCAAGAATCTATGAAATGACTTAGATCAATATATTTATTAGTTTTATTACTTAATTCATCAAGGAGTCTAGTTGAAGTTTGCTTAATTATGGGATAGAACCCTTTTAGGTTATTGGTTTTAAAAGCCTCGTTAACTAGCTTTCTTTGCTGTTTCCATAATTTTCCTTCAGAAGTAAATACACCATTTATTTGTAAGTCTTCTGCTACCTCTTCAATGATTTCCCTTCTTTTAAACACATTTGGGCGATTATTTAAAATCTTTAGAATGGATTGATAATCAGATATAACATAGATATTTTTTCCAAAAACAGTTACTTTATAAAGGGGGCCATATTCTTCTGCCCATTTTTCAAATTGAATATGAAATACTTTTTTATCAATTTGTAAAGCATTACCGATTAAAGGCATTCCTTTTGGAGAAGGAATATGTTTAATGTTTGTAATTGTCATACCTTTTTTATTTTATGTCTAGTCTTGAAATATGGCTACAGGTTAAAAAATGATTTTTATGCTGATATTTTATATACCATATTTGATGTTTTATATTTTAAAGATACGTGTAATCTTATTTGATTGTATAAATTAATTGCGTTTTTTGTAGTTTTTTTAGCGTGATTTAAAGAATTTGGACTTGCAAGCCTTTCTAATAAACCCAAACAGCTCTGTGTTTTAGGATACGTTGTTAACAAAAGTGTTTATTGGACATCGTCATTACTTATAGTATATTCATAATTATAAACGTCTTCCGATGGCTGATTGAATATCCAAAATTCATCCACATTGTAAATGT
>CAZPTJ010000465.1:0-1624 GCA_964589085.1 uncultured Flavobacteriaceae bacterium
GCTATTACATCATTTCACCAAAAAATATGGCATTCATCAATAACTTATTAGTACCATACCAGAATGCTCTGAAATTGGTGTTGTCTGTAAATAAGATCACCTCTCCACGTCCCATAGACCGATGTACAAATGGGCGTGTGTTTTTAATGGCTTCCAGATTAATTTTACTGCTATAGCCACTTAGTAAAGGATCAGAAGTATATTTAATGGGATTACGATAGCTTGTAGAGTCCGTTTTTACAAATAAGGTCGTATTTCTGAATAAAGCCAACTTATCATTTTTATACCCAAAATTGACGGGATGTGATCGATCCTGCGTTGCTTCAAAAATCGCACCTCCAATAACCTGTGCTCCGTTAAAATTCTGACGATCTTTAAACGAAACATTTTTAGCAGGATTCTTTGTCTCTTCAAGATCAATATTTAAAAACTTATTTGCTTTTAACCAGTTAGCTGTGTTTCTATACCCAATAATGGTTCCGCCATTGCGTGTCCAGGTTTTAAGTTTATCGGCTATATTTTTATTCAAAGAACCAAATTGTGCTGGAATAATAATATCTGTATATCTACTTAGATCTGCTCGATTTAAATTCTTAACGTCAAGCTTTGTAATACGCATTTCATAACGTGTGTCAAAAAGATGCCAGATTTCACCAGCATCATAGGGATTAATACCCTGACCTACCAATATGGCAACTTTAGCAGGTTCTACAGCTCTGAATTGATTACTTCCTAAATCAATTCCTTCGGTGAGTCCGGTGCTAACAGGAGTGATATCGACATGAGCGTCGTCCGAAACTTTTTTCAGGAAAGTGCTTAATTGCTGGGCATCCATTTTTTGATTTTGAACAGGAATTAAAATGGTACCGTAGTCATATTGTTTTCCATTCAACGAGAATTGTTGCATTCCCACTTTAGCACGCAAACCATTATTAAGTATTTGATTTAAAGCCTTTGGAGTGTAATACTCATGCCATTCCATTAGATAGGCATAATTACTGGTGCTTACCGTTGAAGGTTTGCGATGTGAAAGTTCATTAATCACATTGCCTGCTTGTCCTAATGGTGCGTTTTCTGAAAAATCTAGATTAAAAGATAAAGGGAACGTCCAGGCAGAGATATCGTAAAATAAACTATCCTGAAAACTTAAATTCCCTGGTTCTTGTAGATACGGATGCGGCGAGTTATGAACTTAGAACTCCTTATCAAATTAAGACCATTAACTCGCGTCTAACAGTAGAGCAGAACAACTATTTAGATAGTATTTCAGAATCTGAAAACTTCAAAAACCACAATGTTTCAGCATATAATAAGTATTACAAAACTTTTTTAACCAGTTATTTTGCTAACCCAAAAGACACTTCCCATCTATCAATGGGATTTGATTCAATCAGCATTCCAAAAATCAGTATAACAGGTAGTTTAGTAAGAAAAGATTTAGGCAAGTACGATATTCATGATCAACTCGAAAAAATATATATCGTATGTACAAACGCTCGGCGTTCGGCGCTCTCGACGGACGAAAACATCAGGTCTAAATATGTAAGCACGCTGCTGTACCTGGAAGTGAGTGTATACAAAATCAGATGATGATACAAACTTATGAAATCTGTCTTGAGTTAGC
>CAZPTJ010000466.1:0-1619 GCA_964589085.1 uncultured Flavobacteriaceae bacterium
AATGATCAAATAAACTGAGTTACTTATCATATATATTGAATAGGAAGTATTAATTATTAGGAGGGCTTAATGTTATTTCCGGGAAGAAATTTCTTCTAAATTATAGTTAGCAATACATCTAAATGTATTCAAAAAAGATTTACTCAGCGAGTTTTTGAATCTTACGCTTGGTAATAAAGGCATCAATAAGTGTTTTTACGATGGCCTTATCTTCATTGGAAAAGCTTTCTATATTTTTAAATAAACTCATAAGTTCATTATCGCTCATAGTTCCTGTATTATCTGCCCGACCAAAAACAAGAGTATCTATAGACGTTTCAAGAGCTTCGGCTATTTTTTTTACCACTTCGATTGAAGGTTGTGTCAAGTCACGTTCATAACGAGAGAGGTGATTTGCGTGTATCCCAATTTTGGAAGATAACTCTTCCTGTGATATTTTTTTAGAAGCCCTAACCTCTTTTAAGCGTTTGCCAAAACTCATACATTCAACCTTTGCATATTAATGTAAAGATACCATAAAAATTTATTTTGTGTTGTTGTAATCAACATATAAGTCTATAATTAACAAAAATCAAACCAAATATTTTTGGATACAATCTACAAATATGTTATATTTGTAATCAAATAGATTGAATTATTAGGAAAATAAAATATAAATACAAGAAAATCCATACCCTTACGTTTAGATAGCACAATCATTTTTTGATGTAGTGCTTCTATGGCACAATTTTTGAATTTTTATTATAATCATCTAAGCGAATGAGGGCATCGGCAGGAGAGACGTTTGTAGGGGTACGTCTGTGAATCTTGTCGATGTTTCTCTTAATTAAGAAAACCTCACAACTTTAGTATAGATTCTGAGGGATGCTCGAAGGCATCTTCATCTTTTTTGAAGATTCTTGCTGTATGCAATCCTTTTAGATAAATAGTAGTGTCTTGAACTTCTAACCAACTTCCTTCACGCAAGCCAATAACAGGAAGGGTATTGTATATATGGAATTCCTTTATACGCGTTTCACGGGTTTCTCCCATATGCTTGCTTCCAGACTCGGGATCTTTATAATGAGGATTAATATTAAATGGTAGTATATCCAATGACTCAAAACTTGGGGGATAAACGATAGGCATATCGTTTGTGGTTTGTATGTTGGGACCAGCTATATTACTACCGGCACTCGAACCTAAGTACGGAACTCCAGATTCTATTTTTTCGCGTAAAGCGGGAATAAGGTTTTGGTTATATAATGTTTTAAGTAAAACAAAGGTGTTTCCACCACCCGTATAAATACCAGTGGCATTGGCCATAGCTTCGAGAGGATCAGAATATTCATGAATACCCTTTACGTTAATGTCTATATGGGAAAATGCATTACGGACAATGGATGTATATCGCTCATAAGAAATACCTCCTGGCCGTGCATATGGAATAAATGTAATGGTTTTCGAAGTTTCAAAATGTGTTTTAAGCGAAGGAAATAAATAACTTAAAAAGGTTCCACCATAAATAGTAGATGTGCTGGCGAGAATTAATTTTTTTTTCATAGATATTCGACAATTGGATCTATTGTTAAACCCAGATTATGCATTAGAACTTTGTGATGAACCTTGAAAGTACCATA
>CAZPTJ010000467.1:0-1612 GCA_964589085.1 uncultured Flavobacteriaceae bacterium
TTCTAATGCATAATCTGGGATAATCGAATGTGCTTTTTTTGAGATTCGTCCAGAAGTTAGAAAGCACTTCTGTTTTAAGGTTTTTCACCCTACTCATTCTTCAATTAACTTTAAAGAGACTTGTATGGTTGTTCCTGTACCCAACTCACTCTTTATGACCCTTATCTGTCCATTGTGATATTCTTCTATAATACGTCTTGCCAATGAAAGTCCAAGACCCCAACCTCTTTTTTTGGTAGTATATCCGGGTTCAAAAATAGTTTTGAATTTATTTTTGGGAATTCCTTTTCCTGAATCTATGATATTTACTTTGGCAAAGCGCGTATCCCTAGAAATAACAATAGTGAGATCACCTTTCCCCTTCATGGCATCAATGGCGTTTTTAACCATATTTTCTATCGTCCAACCATATAATTGCTCATTAAGCATTACTGGAAGTGTTCCCTGTGGAATATCAATTTTAAAATTGATCAATCTTGATCCACGCATCGATAAATAATCATATGCTTTCTGTGTTTCTTCTATAATATCTTTGGCTTCCAGATCCGGTACAGATCCTATTTTACTAAAGCGTTCGGTAATTACTTTAAGACGATCAATATCTTTATTCATTTCCTCAATATAGGAAGGATCTACTCGCTCATCCTTTAATATTTCTGTCCAACCTACAAGTGAAGATAACGGTGTTCCTATCTGATGAGCCGTTTCTTTAGCCATCCCGGCCCATAATAGATTTTGAGATGATGTCTTGGAAGTCAGATAATAAAAATATATCAGCGCTATAAAAAGAATAACGATAATAATAAGTGCTATAGGAAAGTATTTTAGCTGGGAAATAATTGGAGAATTCCCATAGTACAAAATATTAGAAGTAATCCCATCATAAATTATAGGAATAGGTTCATTAGCAAGTTCAAAATCCTTAGCCATTTGTTTCAAATCTTCCTGTGTATATTGATTTGCATTTTTTATGTTGGTAGCCTCGTATTCCTCGCTTTCCAGATTATACAATAAGACAGGAATTGTCTTATTACGGGATAATATCTTAAATTGAATATTAGTCAATGCGCTCATTAGTATCCGAGCTTCTTTACCTCTTGGGTTAACATCAACATCTGCTATTTCATCAGAAATTCGCTGTGCTGCTGCAAAAACCTCCATTTTATTGCGTTCAGCTTCTTTGAGTTGATCAAAAAATAGGGATACATTCCATAGGATCAATAGCGTTGCTATAAGCGACGCTATAATCATAAACCAACGTACAAATTGTTGTGTAGAATTAAAATTCATAGAATGTGATTTGTTTAAATATAAATCTCTTTTTACAAAAAAGAAAAGAGACCACTAAATAACGCTATAAGAAAATCAAAATTATTTAAGTATTAATTATATCTTAGGTTAGTTCAAATATTTGAACAATTTTCTGTTTTTCAATTATTTAACATATATATTAAGTTTTATAGCAGTAGTGTCCGGCAAAAAACTCTTCAATTTTCTCAAACCTCTATACACACTGATGTTTGAGCCATTTCAAGAAAAACAACACCTTGCTATTTAGAAATCGAGAAATATCAAAGTATAAACCTTATGTTGATTTTGTAAAAATCATATA
>CAZPTJ010000468.1:0-1594 GCA_964589085.1 uncultured Flavobacteriaceae bacterium
CCAACGGGTAACTACAACAAGGTCATTGGCTTTATCGATCACAATAAAGTTTCCTCCAAAGCCTGCTGCATAATAAATATCGTCCGGCACACCTTCCCAATGTCGACTGCCTTTCTCATTGAGCCACCACATAAAACCATAATTAGGATTAGGAGTCGATGGTGTTATAGCTTCTTTAATCCAGGTCGAAGACAATAAGCGTTTTCCATTCCATACTCCGTCATTGAGAAACAATAAGCCGAATCGCGCCATATCTTCAGCACTGATAAAAAGTCCTGCACCGCTATGACCTCCTCCAGTTACCGATTTCATTTGTATACCATCAATCTCCGTCCAGGCATGTTTGTAGCCATGCCACCTCCAGGTTGTAGAAGCTCCGATCTTATCCATGACCTCTTCCTTTAACACCTGAGGTAAAGGTTTTCTCCATATATGGGTTAGACTATATGCAAGCACGTTTACCCGTACATCATTATATTCCATAACGGTTCCCGGTTCTTTGGGTGGAGCATATTGCCAGTCATCGATATCACCAGAGCGCGGCGGACGATCAGCCCAGTCCTTTCCTCCCCAAAGCGTACCTTGCCAGGCACTATTTTGTTGTAATAAGTGCCTCCAGGTAATTTTACTATTATGACGTCCGTCAAAGGTTCCATCCCAAATATACTGTCCGACTTTATCATCTACACTAGCAATTAATTGTTGATCGATCGCTATCCCAGCCATCGTTGACAAGAAACTTTTGGTGACTGAAAACGTCATATCTACCCGTTTAACATCTCCCCATTGCGCAACTACTTTCCCATTTTTCAAGATCATTCCAGCCGGACCTCCTCGCTTTTTTGTTGGTCCCAGAATCTGATGAAAGGGTTCCCGCTCAAATCCCTTGACGATAGCAATTCTAAGGTCTCGAGATCCTGAATATTCATTTGCTTTCGCGAAAGCAACCACTTCATCCAATGCTGCTTTTTTAATCCCTGCATCAGTCGTCGAAATTTGATCCCAGCTTGCGTTGCGTTCTGGGAAATAATAATCAGATTGGCCGAAAAGGAATGTGCCTAGTAGTAAAAACCCAAGTAAAAAGTACGTTTTCATTTATTTAAAAAATTAGGAATGCAACCAAAACTATAAAAAGAAAAGCATTGAAGTCATCTTAACTTTTTCTATTTCCTAAAAAATGGCCGAAATTTACTCATATTTCGTTATTTTTCTTGTCCGTATCGCTGCTATGCCCTTCAAAAAATGCCTAATCTAAGTAAATTTCATCTCATTTTCGGCTAAAGACAAAAAATCAAGATGACTTCATTAATAATCATAAAGTCTGGATCAAAACATCATAATGAATGGTAATCATGTCAAAAACAAACTATAGTTTTTACCAATACTTGAATCAAATCAAGAAATAGGTATTCTCATTAGAGTATAACCGAAGTCCTTACTTTTATAGTATCCTAATTTTAAGGACAATAACAGTTACTTCATTTTTCTATGGCGATATATAGAAAATTAAGTAGTTCAAAATAGTTCCCCCTACGATTGTTATTGAAAAAGAAAGAGGCTGTTTAAAAACAGCCTCTTTTTATATATCGTAACT
>CAZPTJ010000469.1:0-1587 GCA_964589085.1 uncultured Flavobacteriaceae bacterium
AAAGACCACTTTGTGCGGGACAATATCAAGACTTTGCGTTCTTTAACAAAGAAGTCGAGTAAAAGAAAATAATTATACTCGTCAATTTTAATTCGGTCGAACACTAATGCTTTGTCATAACATGCTGAAAATTCTATGGACTTTTTGTAGTGACTCAAGATTTTAATCTCGCATTTTTAACTATAAAAATGAGATTTGGTCTCTAATGTTATCTCCCTTTACCTTCCACATCTTTTCCCTCAAAAGAATGAGTAGTTTGTCATAAGGAAATTGGAAAAATATAACCTACTCACTCTGCGGCTTTATTTAGCCCTTCTTCATCGTTGCTAAACCCCGATAGCTATCGGGGCATTATGCTACGGCAGCAGCCCGTCCGCTTTGCGGTTCACAAGCTGTTGCTCGCTCATGTTTTTAGCGCCTTGAATAAGAGCAAACTAAAACCACATTTTAGGTGCCTTATTTATTTCCACCTACTTAAACTAATACTCAAGACAGATTTTATCTCTAGTCAGATTTATTTTAATAAACAAATTATCTTTTTCATGGAACAGTTATTCTTACACAAAAACAAAGGGAAAAAAAACTTTTATTTTTTTATTTTTCCTCGATTGTTAATGAGCAATCAGAAATTCATAACACTTACTTTAATTGTTTTGTTTCTATTTTCTTTATCTGCTTTTAAGGCTGATAGACACCGCAATTTTTCTGAGCGTTATTTTCATAAAGCATTGATTCATATTAAAAAAGAAGTAGCGTCTACATTAATAGACACCAATTTTACTTCTTACAAAGAAGCACATCAATTGCTATCCATTCAAATGGCTAGTGAGAGTACTATCGATGGTATAGCTAATGACGATGATTTTGACAGAGATGGAATTTATAATGAGATTAATCTTGAAAAAAACAAGACGAATAGTAACCAAGCATTATACGATGATTGGAATACGACACGCATTATTACCCCCCCTTCCCTAAAACCTTTTTCTTCTGGTGATTTTAATGCAAATTTCTTAGACAATAACTTCCATAAACAAGCTGCAGCATTTATGATGATGGATACTTGTATTGAAACCAGTGTAGTAGGAGATCTCACTCCTATCAATACATTAGGATTTGAAAGTGGACCAAGCTCTAATTCAATTATCAACACAGGTGCAGCAGCCTTTTTGCAAGCAACAATTTCTTTTGTTTCTACAGGAGGTGATATTCCTAATATAGTTCCTAATACAAATGGTCGTTTAGGTATAGGGTATGGCGGAGGACTCTCTGGCACATCCGAGCTTACTTATACTTTTACCTACCCCATAGATTTAAGTATTGATTTTTTTAGTAACGCTTCGAGTGAATCTGTAACTTTTGTAACTCCTTATGACCAATTGATACCTGGACCAGGAAGTGTCATAGAATCGGGATCAAATACAATCGCAGATCCTACTGTTTGGAATAATACTAATACATCTGATGGTACTACAGTTATCTGGCGTAATGTGTCTTCAGGATACACTCCTTTAGATCCTGTTGACCTAGCAGATGATATACAATGTGCAAATTGTACTATAGGCCAAGGAAATATTGGGCCTGCAG
>CAZPTJ010000470.1:0-1586 GCA_964589085.1 uncultured Flavobacteriaceae bacterium
GGTCTTGCGGGCTATATTATCATACAACGACGTATTGCTTTAAGAGAATTGAACCATAGAGAAAACCAGCAACGGGCCAATGAAGAGATCTATAGCTTGATGTTAAACCAACAAGGAAAACTGGAGGAAGGCAAACAAATAGAAAAGCAACGTATCTCCGAAGAACTCCATGACAGTGTTTTAGGACGTCTGTTCGGGATACGCCTAAGTCTGGCAGGCTTAAATAGTAAACAAGGAGATAAGGTGGTAGAGACCCGTAAAAAGTTTATTGACGAGCTTAAAGGTTTAGGGCAGGAAATCCGGCAGATCTCCCATGATTTAAATGCCAGTACCTTTGCGGCAGATCGCCTGTATGAAGAAGTCGTAGAAAATTTGATACAAACCCAATGCGAGCGTTTTGAACTGGATTATGACTTTGAAACAGATCCTGACATAAGCTGGGAAGCCGTCCCAGATACCCATAAAGTACATCTCTATAGAATTATCCAGGAAAGTCTACAAAATATTTCCAAACATGCCAGGGCAAATACGGTAAGTGTGCGCTTTAGAAAAGAACAACTACATCATATGTTGACGATCAAAGATGATGGCGTTGGGATAGAAAAAAAGAAGAGCAAAAAAGGAATTGGATTGAAGAACATGGAATCCCGAGTTGCAAAGATCAAAGGAAAATTGTATATTGAAGGAAAGCCTGGTCAGGGTACAGAATTGGCAATTACTTTTCCGTAAAAAGTACGTTTTGACTTACAATTAATTTATAATTGCTTAATTTAGAGGTAGATTAGTATAATTTTACACAGTAGTTAAAATGAAGAGGTCGTGAAGAAGAAGCTTAATATTTTGATGGTAGACGATCACCCTTTTATCATTGAGGGTTATAAAACTATACTTCAGGATCATGGAGAAGAGGAATATGATATGCAGATCAAAACAGCCAGTAATGGCGATGATGTATATGCAATCTTTAGAAATAGAAAAGGAGTAAGCCCATACCACCTTGCACTTATCGATATTAATATCCCAAAATCTACAAATGGGCATATTAATTCTGGAAAAGACGCTGCCCTGATGGTACGCAGGCATTATCCCAGAACTAAGATTATTATTCTGACCATGCATGATGAAGATGGTCGCATACGCGAAATTTTAAGCGAGATCAACCCAGAAGGTTTCCTTATAAAGAGTGATTTATCTTCGGATGGACTTACCAAAGCCTTTGACGATATACTGGCAGGGCATACATACTACAGTACAACTGTTAATGATCACTTTAGAAAGGTGAGGCAAAATTCCTTTGATCTGGATAAAAAGAACCTAAAGATACTCTATCATTTAGCACAAGGAGTGCGTACCAAAAACCTTCCGCAGCATATAGGTCTTTCTTTAAGTGCTATCGAAAAGCGTAAAAACCATATGAAGATGTTATTTAACATCAAGAAGGCAAATGATGAAGTGCTGATCTCCGAAGCACGTAAAAAAGGTTTTGTCTAAAACAAGCTGGATATTTACTTAAAGCAGGTTATGGGGTATTAATCTCAAGAAACTACATTTCTTATCATTTTTTCTCAAGAGTAGCAGAAATTATA
>CAZPTJ010000471.1:0-1581 GCA_964589085.1 uncultured Flavobacteriaceae bacterium
AATAGCGTAGCGAACAGATTTGGTTACGGAAACAAAGAATTAGGAGATGAGCTAGGACTTAATTGGTACGATATCTCTGCGAGAAATTATGATCCTTCCATTGGACGTTGGTTTGTAGTGGATGCTTTAGCAGAAGCCCCAGAACAGATATTTAGATCGCCTTATCAATATGGTTGGAATAATCCAGTTTTATATAACGACCCAGACGGTAATTGTCCAAAGTGCCTAATTCAAGCAATCAAAATTGGGCGTAAAGTATATAAAGCTTATAAGAAGGTTAAAAAAGCAGGTGATAAGTTTACCTCAAAACATTTAAAGGATATTGGACTTGATGAAGTTGCTGATTTAGCTGGAGATTTTGCTACAATATTTTCTGGTGACGCTGGTTTGCTTGACAGACTTGGAGCAGTAGGAGACTTAGTTCTTGGGACTGATTTTAATAATAAAGGACAAAAGGCTGTTAAAAAAGCTCTTGGTTTTGCAGATGATGCTAAAGATGCTAGTAAAACGGCTAAAAAAGCTGACTTTGTTACTACTCCTGATGGAAAAACAGTTGATGTAAGATTAGATTCTCAAGGTAAGAAAATAAAGGATGATCTTAATGGTGGGAGAAACTCGGTAACTGTAAAAACGACAGATGGTCAAACGAGATATGATTTGGATGGTAAGGCTCATGGCGGAGTAGAAACTCCACATAGTCAATCATATAAAAAGAATACTAATCCTGTGACTGGACAACAAAATATGTCGCGGACATCTAAGAAAGCTGAATCTATGACTCAAGAAGAATTAAGAGCTGTGAGAAAAACTCTAGAGAAGCGAAATAAAACCTCAAGTGGAACTTAAAATTATGAAGACTAATTTTAGAATTGAAGAAAACATATATGTAATAGATACTTCAGGAAGGATGTTTGATTTACACAATGATTATGATTTTATGAAGGCTGATGTAAATCAAGAAAAAAAGATTGCTACTATTGTTTGGAAAGAAGTAGAGGGTAATAACTTAATCATAATTGAACACTTTTATATTCAATATTTAATATTGAATTGTGAATCATTAGATGAAGATTCTAAAACATTATCTACTATAAGCTTTTTTACCTCAAAGATGAGAGATTTAAATGATAATATAACATCTCAAGAAAAACCTGAAGAAGAAGATGACATTATTTATTTTTTTGAAAACGAAAATTACATAAGAATACAATGCGATGAAACAATTATGTCTGTAAGGGAAGAGACCTGATAAATAAATATTTTATATGTAGGGATATAAAATGTAATTACTGTCATTAATCTAAAAATAAGAGGATGCAGTGGGTAGTGTAGTAAACTGGCGCTTTTTAAAATTAATAAAATTGAATTATTGATTATCAGATATTTAAAATAAAGATAGGCCTTCTGGGTAATGGGTCAAAGTGTTGCTTTTGGAATTTGATTCAAAATAGAATTTGATTATCAATAAGTTAAGTGAATAACAAGCTCTTTAATTAGAGCTTGTTATTGTTCTTTGAAATACTGATCATTCGTTAGACACTATAAAATCTACAATCTATATTCCTACGTGGGTCAAAATGT
>CAZPTJ010000472.1:0-1564 GCA_964589085.1 uncultured Flavobacteriaceae bacterium
CAATAGCCATGATTTAAGTCGCATATCATATTTATATTAAGTATATATAAAAAAAGGTTTCATGAAGTCGATACAACGCGACAGATCGTCTTGTTTATATAAATTAAAATGAATGATAAATATATAAGATGGAAGAAGAAATTTGGAAAACGATTCCAATTTCATTAAAATATGAAGCTAGTACATTTGGAAGAATCCGTAGAATAAAATCAGGACGTATATTGAAATCTTATGGAGTTGGGCCCGGGTATCTCGCAGTAAGCATAAAAGGTACCAATGGCGAAAGTATAACCGATCGTGTGCATAGACTCGTCGCAATAACATTCATTCCAAATCCTGAAAATAAACCAACGGTTAATCACATCGATCACGAGCCTTCAAATAGTCATGTATCCAATCTAGAATGGGCTACCTACCAAGAACAAATAGAACACGCTCGGAAAAGAAAATTAACCACAGAAGAAACTGCATTCACAGATATCTGGGGTGTTCGTGATATATGGAAATGTGATCCTGAGACAGGAGAAAGGTTAGAAATGTTTTCAACGATACGAGAAGCAGCTGCTTCATCTAATAAAAGAACAGCAATGTCTGAAATATACACAGTCGCAGAAGATCATGAAATAAGATCATCGATTAAAATAGTTTATCCTTGTATAAAAACTGCAATAGGATTCGCCTGGAAATTTGATAAGCTGCGTACTATTAAAAGTGAGGAATGGAAAGGCATCGATCCAGTTCATGTAAAGGGCTTTACCGGATATAAAATTTCTACATTGGGTAGGATTCTCACTAACAGGAATCAAGTGAAATCTCCATTTGGACCGGGTTATCCATGTCATAGTGTCGGAGGCAAACAACACTTGGTCCATCGATTGGTAGCATTGACATTTCTTCCTATTGTAGATGGGAAAAATATCGTAAATCATATCGACGGAGATAAATGTAATTCTATTGTTGAGAATTTGGAATTCTGTTCTCCTTCAGAGAATTCACAACATGCTCATGATAATGGCCTCATTAAACGAAAAATAAAAAAAGTATGGCAACATGATCTAAAAGGGAATTTTATCAAAGAATTTAATTCAACGAAGGAAGCAAGGGATGAGTTAGGTATTGTTAGTGATAAGATCATATGCAGTGCTATAGTTAAAAAAGGTTCTTCATGTGGATTTATGTGGACAAGACCATCAGACGATAAAAGCAAAGTCGCAAAACGAAAAATACACAAAACCAAAAAAGTATGGCAATATGATATAAAAGGGAATTTTATCAAAGAATTTAATTCATCGAAGGAAGTCAAAGATGAGTTAGGTATTAATATACAATCGGTTATATCAAAAGGGGGTTCTGCAGGTGGATTTATCTGGAAAAGGCCATCAGACGATAAAAGCAAAGTCATCGTAAAACGAAGAAAAATACACTAAACCAAAAAAGTATGGTAATAAATAAATATGGTTTTAAATTATTATAATCATCTCATCTTAACTTGTTGGTAAAATAGCCTTGACAGTGAATGTTACGAATCCACGATTGTTTACGAAGCTAATTACGTTTCCGAAGT
>CAZPTJ010000473.1:0-1544 GCA_964589085.1 uncultured Flavobacteriaceae bacterium
CTCCACCTTTCAAGAATTAGAACGTTTTCTCATCATCCCAGTAAAAAAAGAAGCTTTAGCCCTACAGATTAAACTACAACTGTTTCAAGGAAAGTTGGATCATGCTAACCAATCTGCTATAGCGTATGACCGATTTATTGATTCTTTAGAATTAGCAAAATCTACACAACAATATTTACGCTACACTACACAATTTGAAACCATTCAAAAAGAAGCCGCATTGGCAGCAAGTGTTAAAGAAGTGGCACTTAGAAAAACCAGATCGTTATATTTGGGTATAGGTCTCATTGTAGCCTCTTTACTTACTTCCATGCTTTTAATACTATATTTCAGATCAAGGAAGAACAAGAAAATTATAGATGATCAAAAAGCCCAACTGCAACGATCGTTGGTAGAAAAAGAAGTACTACTTAAGGAAACACATCATCGAGTAAAAAACAATCTTCAGGTAATTTCAGGTTTCCTGCAGTTATTTAGTAGAAGAGTAAAAGGAGAAGAAGTAAAGCAACTCGTTAAGAATTCGCAAAGTCATATAGACGCTATGGCTCTGGTACATCAAATGCTATATCAACAAGATGATGTTTCTTCCGTCCCAGTGGAGCCCTATTTCGAGCATCTAAGTAATCAAATTCTACAACTATTCCGCAGAGATGATGTTATCGTTACTATAATGGGAGAAGATCAAACACTATCATTAGATAGAACAATACCTTTAGGAATCATTATTAACGAATTGATGACTAATAGTCTCAAACATGCATTTCCCAAAGGGGATGGACAAATTACTATTTCGCTTACGCGAAATACTAAAAACGACCACTTTATATTTACCTATACAGATAATGGTATAGGAATTTCAAATTTGGATAAAACCAATATGAAACAATTAGGTATGCGATTAATCGGAATGTTAGCCGAAGAAATGCACGGAAAAGATCAATTTACAGGGGAAGAAGGAGTTACCTACACCTTAGAATTTTTAGAAAAATGAAAGAAACAAAAGTATATATCGTAGAAGATATGGCTGTATCCAGAATGGCGCTGGAAAACCTATTGCTGGATAATGATTTTGAAGTCTGTGGCTCTGCAGCTTCCGCCGAAAAAGCATTACGTCAGATTTTGGAACAACCAGTAGACCTTGTATTGGTGGATATTCATCTGGCCGGAACTAAAAATGGTGTTTGGTTGGTTCACGAGCTTCGAAAATGTATAGAAATCCCTATTATTTTTCTCACTGCCTATGGTGATACAAAAACTGTAGAAGATGTTATTGATACCAAGCCTAATGGCTATTTAATGAAACCTTATAACGAACCTACCCTATTGACTACGATCGCTATTGCTTTAGAAAATTTTCATAAAGAGCAAGCGTCAAAAAACAAAAACAAACAAATAGTGCAGGACAAGATTCTTTTTATTAAAGACAGTTATGCTAAGGTGCGGTTGGTTGCCTCTGAAATACAGTATATAAAATCAGACGGGAATTATATCGAGATTTATCTTTCGCAAAAAAGCCACCTGGTACGTGAAAAATTACAGAACTT
>CAZPTJ010000474.1:0-1540 GCA_964589085.1 uncultured Flavobacteriaceae bacterium
TAACACCTCGTTAGAAACGGTTAACATTCAAAACAATACATTACTGGAAGTTGTGCGCGTGGACGGTTCTGCATTAAATACATTGGATGTTTCCGATCTTTCCCTTTTAAATACTTTAGAAATCAGCAATACTAATCTTGCGACCATTGATCTGTCTCAAAACACTAATCTTTTAGCACTACAGGCAAATACTCTGGCATTTACTAGTCTGGACATTTCTAATAACACACAGCTTCAAATTTTAGACATTACTTCTACTAATATTACTTCTTTAGATCTTACCAATAACAGTAACTTGCGCTTACTAGAGATGGCCGATACGCTCTTTACGACCTTTGATCCTTCTGTACTTCCAGCCTTACAATACATTGACTTTTCACTAACGCCAATCACTCACATCAATTTTTCGGAAAACCCATCACTCTGTTTTGTATTTGCCATCTCCGATGAATTGGAAACTGTTAATCTTCAAAACGGAAACAATACAGTTTTTGGCAGCGGACAAGACTGCATAGTATCTGCCGGATTTACTACCTTTTCTGCTTCGGCAGAAGTGTTTTTAGCGGGCAATAATCTAAGCAGTATTTGTGTAGATGATATTGCCTATGCTGAAGAGAATTTTCTTATTACAGATGATGTGACCTATTTTGAAGATTGTCTACTATCAATTGATGACAGTAGCTTAAGTGACATATCTCTATACCCTAATCCTACTAATGGTATTTTAAATCTGGACACCACTACTCCAATACAACAAATCAATATCTATAATACGTTTGGACAGTTGGTCCGCGAAATTCAAAATGATCAGGGTATTCGTCAGGTAGATTTATCAACTTATGATTCTGGATTGTATTTTATTGAAGTAACTGCTGCACAGGGTAAAAACAGTTTTCGAGTTATAAAAGAATAACGAGTAATTAATTACTTTCTTAATCATTAACACTTTATTCTATGCCTTCATAAAAGATTATATTTGTTATATCGATTTTAAGTTGGCATTCCAAAAATGTCCACTATTTTTAGTTTATCAATGTTTATATGAGTTATTCCAAACCAGAAATAAGTATTTGGTTATTTATACTACTAGTCCTTATTGTTGGAATTATTATCGGTTTTATTATTTCTTTATTTCCTGATAGTTCTTCAAGAGGAGGAAATAACCAAGAAATAGATGATTATAATCATATAGATTTTGATTAACTAAGATTACAAGTTCATTACTCGTTTTAAATTCATGAAAGCGAAAAATTGGCTAATCATAGCAATGGTATTCTGTATCTTACTTATTGCTTTGGGGGGATTATTTAAAATACTGCATTGGGAAATTGAAGACCTCGATGGAGATCATGTGCTGAATGCTGGTATAGGATCTCTTATTATTATTGTACTGTTTGCGCTAGTTGTCAAATATCCTTCAAAGAATGTGAAGATATTTGGTATTCGTTCTGATATTCTGTTTGGTAAAAAGGATGATAGGGACAATTCTCTTTGAGAATAGTTGTTTTTTACTGAGGTTATTTAATAAAAACTTATTGTT
>CAZPTJ010000475.1:0-1537 GCA_964589085.1 uncultured Flavobacteriaceae bacterium
AATCCTCCATGGTGGATTTTTTCGATGCGCTCCCGCACGATATAATATAATCTGATTCCCATCAGGATCTTGTAAACGTGCTTCCCGCCATAGCCAAGATTGATCGGTGGGAAGTAGGGTAAAGGGGATTCCTTTTTCGCGTAAGCGGACTACTTCCTCATCCAGTTTTTCAGTTTCAAAATAAACAATCACACCAGAACCTTCTGGTAATTGATCCACCTGATGTATGGAAAAGGTGGCTTCTCCATCCGGACACTCAAAACGAGCATAAGCACTATGTGTATGTACAATAAGTCGGAGACCTAATAATTGATAAAAGGCAATGGAGCGATCGACATTGATACTAGGAACGGTGACCTGATTTAAATTCATAATCAAAGATAATTGAAAAGTGCTAGTTGATTGCGTAATTTGCATAAGTGACCGAATCTCTTCCTATACGTAAAATTATTCATGTCGATATGGATGCATTTTATGCCTCTGTTGAACAACGTGATGATCCTTCATTACAAGGGAAGGCACTGGCTGTAGGCGGCGGTGGAGCACGTGGTGTGGTAAGTGCGGCTAGTTATGAAGCTCGCAAGTTTGGTGTGCGCAGTGCGATGAGTGGTGCGCTTGCGCGAAAACTATGTCCGGAATTACTTTTTGTACGCCCTAATTTTGATAAGTATACCGAAGTATCTAAAAAGATACGTGCCATCTTCTCTGAATATACTGATCTGGTGGAGCCGCTGTCACTAGATGAAGCTTATCTGGATGTTACCGAAAACAAAGTGGGTATGCCTAGTGCAACCATCATTGCGACCTGGATACGTCAAAGGATTAAAGAAGAGACAAACCTAAATGCCTCTGCTGGTATAAGTGTCAATAAATTTATTGCTAAAGTGGCCAGTGATATTAATAAACCCAATGGGCAAAAGACGATCCCGCCGGAAGAAGTGATTCCATTTTTGGAGCAACTGGATATTCGTAAGTTTTTTGGAATTGGAAAGGTTACTGCCAAAAAGATGTATGAGCATGGCATTTTTACGGGTTTGGATTTAAAAGGAAAATCCAGAGCATATCTCAAGGAGCATTTTGGAAAGAGTGGAGGCTATTATTATGATGTGGTGCGAGGCGTTCATCAAAGCGAGGTGAAACCCAATCGTGTTCGCAAATCCTTAGCTGCAGAACGTACCTTTTCTGAGAATATATCTTCAGAAATTTTTATGATGGAACGTCTGGATCATATTGCTGGAGAGGTAGAACGGCGTTTGGCTAATGGTAATGTGGCTGGAAAAACGATTACTCTAAAAATTAAATATTCGGATTTTAGCTTACAAACACGTAGTCGCACACTGAACTACTTTGTAAGAGATAAGGACATTATTCTGGAAACAGCCAAAGAGTTATTGTATCAGGAAAAGATGAGAAATAGTGTTCGCTTATTGGGAATTTCGGTTTCCAATCTGAATACTGAAACAGTAGAAAAACCAGAACCCGAAGATCTCGAAGCTGTGGACGTACAGTTGAAGTTTGAGTTTTAACTATTTTTTTT
>CAZPTJ010000476.1:0-1533 GCA_964589085.1 uncultured Flavobacteriaceae bacterium
ACTCTTACATAGAAAGCCCCTTGCATATCCAGAGGATTTATACGGTCACGATCATCGTTAAACTCAATAGCCGAAAGGCGGAAGGGTAAGACATCGCCATCTTCAAAGACTTCATAACGTACGGAGGAATATCCGCCTTGTAACCGCAGACGGAGCATATTTTTAAAGAAGGTTTGTTCAACATAAGGGCCAACTTCGGTACGGCTACCTTCGGCATAAACGTCTAGTCCATCGCTAGGTGTATCCAATCCAAACGAACGTACCTGACCGACAAAAGCTACACCTACAGAGGTCTTCTTGGCAAGGCCATAATCCAGTTGTGCTCTACCCGGTAAATAAGCATCCAGTTCCCATTTTTTGTTTTTACTCTGATAGTAGATACCGGCAATAGGAGATACCAACGTACCAAAAGCTTCATCATTTGCCAAAAAACCAAAACGCCAGGTCAGGCGATCAGAAACTTTATAGTTGACAATTGCCAATCCTCCAATAAAAAAAGAATCACTAGAAGTGATTAAGGCACGACTAGAAATTTTAGGTTGTAATAAATAAATCCCCGACCATTTATCGCTATGTGTGAGATTAAGTCCTAGTTTAAAAACCGCTGTACGTAAATTGACCTCATCGGCTTGTGGAAAGAGCGTTACCGTATCCGTATTATAATCGATCCCGGTGAGGACAGCCGTCTTTTTGGTAATCGGAATGGGGATGGTCGCGCTGATTTCAAAAAGATCGATGTCTTTCGCAATGGACGTATCTTCAAATTGTGAACCTAAGATCGTACCATAATTAACTTTTAGAAGGTCGATATAGTTCTGTCCTGTAGCCCATTGCACACCAAAGCACAATAACACTACACTGAATAGTCTGGTCAATCTCTTCAATCTTTATGCGTTTTTAGCGAGGTTTTAAAGATACTCTTTATCCTATAACTGATTTGTATTATTATAATTGTTATAGTCGAGATTTTGGGGTGGAATTAACGGAATATTCAAAGTTCCGGTTATCTCGATATACTTCGACAGGTCTGTGTTGAGCAAAGTCGAAGTGCTCAGCAAGGCGCAATCATCTCTTGCTGTGAAACTCGATAACCAGTCACGGTGTTCGAGTGTTTCGAGCCTGTGAGCAATGTATCGAGAACACCAATACAATATCATTCACTTGAATTTGCCCGAAATACTTTTTTTGCTAATTCTGGTAAAAACTCAAACTGACCTGTAATCAATGCCTCTTTCTTAGATTGACTCCATTTTTTAAGTTGTTTCTCACGATAGAAAGCATCATCAATGCGATCATAGGCTTCATAATAAACTAAAGAAATGGGGAGCCTGTTTTTAGTATAATTTGCACCATTTCCTGATTGATGTTCGTTCAATCTTCGATCTAAATCAATAGTACTTCCAGTATAATAGGTTTCGTCAACACATTTTAAAATATAAGTATATCCTTTAGGCATTTTCTAAATATAGTAAACTGTAATTAATCCTAACCGGGGTCATCTCGATATAACACGCTTACAGCGTGTCACTCGAT
>CAZPTJ010000477.1:0-1512 GCA_964589085.1 uncultured Flavobacteriaceae bacterium
TTGCAAAAGATTTTACATTGCACGCCAAAGTAGATGGTGTTGTAAAGTTCCAAAAGAAAAGGAATAATAAATCTTATGTGTCTATAGTTCCTTTCGAGGCTTAAGGCATACGATTTAACTATACGATGTATAAAAGGAGTTGTTTTACCTAGTAAAGCAACTCTTTTTTCATGGGTATTAGTTTCTCCAATCACATTGGTATATTAATTGTGTCTTTTATGTAAACTAAACCATGAGATTCATTGTCTTCGTACTTATCTGTTTATTGACTTATTCCTGTGTTCCTGTTCAAATAGCACCTCAAATTAAAGATTACAAGGTCAAAAAAGGCAAAAAGTTTAAGCGAAAACTGCCTAAACAACAGGCTTATATTTTTGAAGATCCTCATGGAGCAAATGCGTTTTATCATTTCTTCAACGCCAACCATCAACAAGATGCTGTAGATATTGCTCATAATATTGAAATTACTATTGACCATAGAATCTACTATCTGTCCTTTTTTGAGACAGATAAAAAAACCAAAGTATTAAATCTTATTCCTGCAATCTTTGGAGACGATAGCGAAATTGAAAGTATAGAAAAATGGTACATCGCCCTTATGGTTAGGGATGCCTATTTTAATGATGCGCTTAAAGAGGGGCATCGGGAACGGGATAAAGTTATTGCTTATTTAAACAAATTGAAAGCTTCTTATATACAACATATAACGTATGATAACTCTTGGGTTTTGGACTAATGTTTTCTGATAATCCGTCATTCTTTCAATTATCCTGATAAAGATTAATCGACTGATTATAGCTTTCTACGCTTTTATAAAAGCGTAGAATTAACATATAGAATTCTAAAACATAATTGCATCCTTATCTTTAAGCAATACAGTCAATCCATAATAGACCTTGCGATATACTGCTTTATTATTGATTTTATGTTTATTTCAAGCTTGTGTACCTATACAGATTGCGCCTAATATGGATAAAGGGAAAGTAATGGATGGTAAAAAGTTTAAACAACAACTTCCGGATCGTCAAATTTGTGTTTTTAGTGATCCTAAAAACACAAATGAATTTAACAATTATATCGATACTATTTTTCAATTGAATAATATAGCTATACAAATGTTGTAGAGACAATGTACCAGTAATCATTGCAGGAAACTCTTATTTTTTATCTTTTTATGAAACGGAGAAAAATTCCAAAGCGGTAAATCTTATTCCTATTGCATATACACTAGCTACAGATGATGTTTCGGTTAACACAAGAGCATTAACAGATGCGTCTATATACCGTAAAGGCAAGTGGTATATTGTCCTCACCATTTCTGATCTTAATTTTAAATCTGAATTATGCAATAGAAAATCTATTATGTTCTGAAATCACTGCAAAACCAATCGCTGCGCTGTATTTTTTGATTTAACCCAGATTATGCAGTAGAACTTTGTGATGAACCTTGAAAGTATCATAAAATATGACATTTTATGAGTTTTAGCGTAGCACCGCTACGGTTAAATTCAA